>JBELAE010000131.1:0-11529 GCA_049509155.1 Candidatus Sulfotelmatobacter sp. | reverse complement strand
TTAGATATGAACTCCAGTTTCGCATGAGATCTCCTAGATCGGCGAAGCTTAGATCGACGAAGCTTAGATCGGCAAAGCTACCAACGGACGCCCAAGGAAAGCGTTACCAAGGCGGTTCCGCTGATGGCCAGACCGTGATACACGCGTCGCTTCGGCGCTTCACCAAGTGCTTCAGCGTTGACGAACCTTTGGTACCTATAAGTTCGCAGTGACTTACCAACTGTTGCCGCGATCAGGTTCGGCGGTGAGATATCCAACCATCTGCGGGGGCGTTAGATACTCGTTGCGAAACTACTGTAGCTGCAACTGTCGTCCGGGGCCTTATGAGCGCAAGTATCGCCGTCGAATGTACGGGGGAACTTGGCAAATGGGGGAAAGCGCGAATCTTATGGCCCCCGTAGTTTAACGTCAAGTGGATTCTGATGGCCGTTCTGTTTTCGTAACAACCCGAACCAAGTAATTCCGTCGTTCGTAACAGACGCTGCGATCGAGCACAATCAGTTACAGCCGGAGGAGGTATTTCTCGCGGAAAATCTCAAGATCCACGGCGTGCGGAAGAACAGTTTGTTTTGGCGCTGTGCCTATCATCAATTCAGGCCATCCGTCTGTGACGGGCGACACGTCGTCCGGTTTTCGTTGCCTTGTTGTGTCTTGGCTGAAGTCGTAGAATAGAGAGTTACCGGCACCTGTCCGCAGAGAATAAATCACACCATCTAACCTACGCGCGACATCGAAATAATAGGGAACCCATCATGGCAATCCAAGGTAGTAGAGACAATCAAGTCGGCGAAAGACTCAAGGCGCTTGGCTACGCACACCCCAACCGGATAAGGATGTACGGAGAAGAGTTCGACCTGACCTCTAATCCCATTCCCGAGGAAAATGGTTTTGCAATTGAGGCAATTTCGCGAAGGTCGGGACTCGCGAGAAGACTACGGATTCCACTGTCAATCTTGCAGATGATCACCAAGGATATTGCGGCGAATACCTCTTTTCGAGATGCTGCCTAGCTAAGTTGTAACTGAGATCACAGCGCCGAACCGCGCTGGCGAGATACGAGTCCTCGCGGTTCGTAAACTGAAGATTAGCGGGCATGCTCTCTGTGTCCATCTCGGACTCTAAGACATTCTTGTCGTTGCGAGGAATAAATGCGACGGGATTATCGCGCGACACTCCGGGCGAGTTGCCTGTCATTCTGCGTCTCATCAACCCTTATTGTCTCTTCTCCCGGATCCAGGACTCTCTGCATCAGCAGCGCCGCGATGAGCATGAAGCAGCCGCCAGCCACCACGGCGGTCAGGCGATTGTTATGGAGCAGGTGATTCATCACCCATCCGAAGAACAGTGATGCGATAATTTCGGGCGTCACAATAAAAAAGTTGAAGATGCCCATATAGACCCCAGTCTTTTCCTTGGGCAGGGATCCAGCCAGTATCGAGTAAGGCATCGACAGCGTGCTGGCCCACGCAATGCCGACCCCCACCATAGTCAAAAGCAAAACGAATTTGTTGTGAATGAAGGCAACCGAAATCAGTCCGATCCCGCCGGCGATGAGGCAGAGGCTGTGCGTGTGCTTGCGTCCAATGGCGCGGGCGAGCGCCGGAAGAAAAAATGCGAAGGCAAAACACACAGCCGAGTACAAGCCAAAACAGATGCCACCCCACTCAATGCCCGCAGAATAGAGAGGCGAAGTGGTTTCGGGAGCACCGAAAACGTTACGGGCGACGGCGACGGGAAAGTAGAGCCACATGCAAAAAAGTCCTAGCCAAGTCAGAGTCTGCACGGGAGCAAGCTGGCGCATGGTCTTCGGTATTCTGGCTATGGAATCGAGAATCTCCGCTGCATTCGTGGCCAGGCTGCGTTTCTCGGCCTTCATGCGCCGGAAGGCATCCATGTCCTCGGGAGGATATTCTTTGGTGGTGAAGATCGTCCAAAGGACCGCCCCAAAGAACACGACAGCACCGGTGTAAAACGAGAGGCGAACCGTCAGCGGAATGGCGTGTCCCGCCGCACCGGCTCCAAGGTGGAACCAATTGGTCAGCATCCAAGGCAGCGCCGAGGCAATCACCGCACCAAGTCCAATGAACAGACTTTGCATGGCGAAGCCCCGGGTTCGTTGCTGTTCCGGAAGCAGGTCGGCTACGAAAGCACGAAAAGGCTCCATGCTGATGTTGATCGAGGCGTCCAGTATCCAGAGAAGGCCGGCCGCCATCCAGAGAGCCGCGGAGCGTGGCATCATGATGAGTGCGAAGGAACTCAAGATCGCGCCCGTAAGGAAGTATGGTCGGCGCCGTCCGAGTCGGCCCCAGGTGTGGTCGCTGGCATGTCCGATGATGGGCTGAACAATGAGTCCGGTGAGTGGAGCCGCGAGCCAGAGGATGGGAATCTGATCGGCGCGGGCGCCAAGGTATTCGTAGATAGCGCTCATGTTCGCCATCTGGAGTCCCCAGCCGAACTGGATGCCGAAGAAACCAAAACTCATGTTCCAGATCTGCCAGAAGGATCTTGTTGGCTTTTCCATGTGTGTGGCCCTGAAAGGCACCTCAACGGTCGTAGAGAGTAACCATTTCTTTTAGCCTGCGCGCGAACTCAGTGGTTGCGGCACCGGGCTTCATGCGCCATTTCCAATTGCCACTCGATGTTCCGGGAAGGTTCATGCGTGCTTCTGTACCTAAGCCCAGCACGTCCTGCAGGGGCACTATGGCCGTGTTCGCGACCGACGACATGATGCCCCGGATCATCACCCAGTGGATAGGTTCGTCCTTGAAACCGAAATACGCGCGCGCGTGTGCGTGCTCTTTGGCGACGTCCTCTACGCTTCGTGTGCTGTCGCCGATCCCGCTGCTAGTCCACCAACCGACGACCGTATCGTTGTCGTGCGTACCAGTATAGGCGACAAGATCGTGGACGTAATTGTGTGGTTTGAATGTAGGTGCCTGCGGATCATTGCCAAAGGCAAACTGCAAGATGGCCATGCCGGGGAAGCCGAACTCGTGCCGAATGTTTTCAACTTCAGGAGTGATGACGCCGAGATTCTCGGCGATGATCGGAAGGTCGCCCAGTTCCTTGCGCAGCACAGAGAACAGTTCTCGGCCAGGACCTTTCACCCAGCGGCCGTTGATGGCGGTGGTCTCGCGACCAGGCACCTCCCAGTAGGCTTCGAAACCTCGGAAGTGATCGATACGAACCACGTCGTAGAAGCGGAGAGCGGAGCGCAGCCGATCGACCCACCACTCGTACGCGGTCTCTTGCAGCAGCGGCCAGTTGTAAATAGGATTTCCCCAGCATTGTCCTGTGGCACTAAAGTAGTCAGGAGGTACGCCCGCAATCTTCAGGGGGTTGCCGCCTTCGTCAAGCAAAAAGAACCTGCGATTCGACCAGACGTCAGCGCTGTCGTGCGCGACGTAGATCGGGAGATCGCCGATGATGCGAATGCCGCGCTGTCGTCCGTAGTCCCGCAGGTCCTGCCACTGCCTGGAGAATTCGTACTGAAAGAATTTCTGGGAGGCGATGGAGGAAGCCAATCTTTCCGACCAGCGCTTCATAGCTTCATTCTCGCGCCCGGCGATGTCGGAAGGCCACTTGGTCCACTCGACCAGGTTGTGCACCCCCTTCACGGCCATAAACAGCGCGAAATCATCGAGCCAGGATGCGTTGGCTTGGCAGAATCGCTCAAACCGCAGGCGATCGTCGGCGGAGGCGCTGGCAAAGAAGTTGGTCGCGGCCTTTTGCAGCAGAGGCATCTTGAACTCAATGACCGCACCATAGTCGACGGTTTCAACCGGGAATACTGGGCTGCCGAGCAAGTCGTTCCTGCTGAGGAGTCCTTCCTCGGTGAGACGATCGAGGCTGATAAGCAGCGGGTTTCCCGCGCTGGCGGAAAAACATTGAAAGGGCGAGTCCGCATAACCAGTCGGATTGAGGGGAAGGACCTGCCAGAATTTCTGTCCGGCAGAGTGCAGAAACTCGACGAAACGATAAGCTTCGGAGCCGAAGTCGCCGATACCGTGGGCCCCAGGGAGACTCGTCGGATGAAGTAGGATCCCACTGGCACGGGGAAAATTCATGAAAGAACCATAAACAGTTGTTGCATCACGCGCAAGGGCAAGTCGCGCCTCGCCGCCTAATGACGAGGTCGATCTACTCTGCTCGCAAATTCAGACATTTACCAAGCTCCGTGAAAACCACAAACAATTCAGAGGCTATTTTTGATTGCCCGCCAAGTTTCCGAACGGCGCAGGCGGATGGGAAAGCGGAATTGACTTCGGTGCAACCGGCATGGGCGGCGGAACGGGAATGCTGGGCGTCGTCGGGTGCCGCGACGGCGAAATGTTGCTTCGTCTCAGCATCGACGGTCGAGCGTGGACTACCTGCTCGCTTCCCGGTGCCGGAGCCATATGGCCGATGCGCGCCGTCTCAGGTGCTCCATAGAGTTCGGGAGTCAAGTAGTGGCCCCGGTCGGCAGCCTTATCAGTTTCAATCTGCATCGGATGCGCCTTTTCCCAAGCGTCGTTTCGCACTCCCGACACTTGCCAGGAGACTTTCCCACCCGCCTTACCTCCGGCAATTTTGAAGTGCCCTCCGGAAACTTCCTCGGCAACGTAAAGGTCCCTCCCCGGCGCGCCAATGGAGGTGAGTTGATAGCGGAAGTCCTTGTTGATGGCCTCGAACCAGTCGGGGAGTTGCACGATGGCTTCGCCCGAAGCGTCGAGCCCCACATTCCCGCTGTAAAGATTCAGCACTTCGGAAGACTCGACGGACGCGTGAAATAGAAATTTGTTCTCGGGGTCAAGAGGATGGTCGATGCGGAAGTTCTTAGTTCCCGTTGCACTGAAATTGCCATACACGCTGACGTTTCCGCTGCTAGCCACCAATTGGTCGACGCTATCGACCCGACAGTTCCTGCGCTGGAGCATGCCCAGGCTGTACCGATATATTGCATGCGCCCGGAAACGTCTGCCCGGTGACGAATGTGACTTTGCCCAGGCTGGAGATATTGAAAGTAGTTCCACTCACCGCGAGAGTGTTGTCCGTGGTCTTGGGAAACAGAGTCAGCGTGTCGCGAATATCGGTGTTCCCATTCACGTCGAGCGTTGCTGCCGGGACGGTCGTTCCGATACCGATCGCCGAAGTTTTTTGGAAAATGACCGAGTCGACGATGTCGCTCGTCGTATCCCACATCGGAATGTAATCGACCGTGCCTTTGCCGGTCACCGCGGGATTGGAGGGCGGTGCCGAGTTCTTCGGCGTACCGGATGAGGCTGTGGAGGCCACGGATTTCGTATTTCCTGCGGGTGCCGATGCCCCATTCGCGAGAATGAAGGCCGAGGCAGGCAGTCCGCCAATCGTCTCGGCATCACCTGCTTTTAAGGCATAAGGCACAGCCACCAGAAGTACGCGAAGCGCTTCGGCCTGGATCCCCAGCCATCGCGCTTCGCCGCTGACGAATAGATCTTGGGGCAATCCCGTACTGCTGGTGGAACCCAGCATCACAGTATAGTGGCCGTTCTTCGAAGGCTGCACATTTTGGATTTCCATCCAGAGTGGCGTGCCACCTTCTGAATCCTGGTACAGAGCGAACGTGATGCCAGCCACTCCACTCAGCGGCTTTCCGTTGACATCGGTTAGGATGCCGCTGTAATTCACCAACTGTGGTACGACTGGTTTGTTTGTGCTGGAGGGAGCGGTCGCAGACGCCAAGCTTGAGGCCTGCTGGGGCCACCGCCGCCAACGCGAGACTGCCGATTGCGGCAATCACACTTAACTTGATCTTTAGGCTTTTCATCTCCCCTCCCACACAGACTTTTTCTCAAGATCAGAAGAAGTAAAATTCCGAAACTGGCAAAGCCGCGACTCTTGCCAACGCGAGAACGATCGCCACATTTTCCTCGCTGTTCCTTGTTCACAGCGCGGGCCCCGAAGCGGGGCGATACGCACTCGCGTCAGGGGATGCGGAACAGTTGATTGCTCGTTAGAACTCCACTTGGCGTCGTGACAGTTACCAACCCGTTGGTCGCCCCGGTCGGCACAATAGCGGTCAGATAAGTGTTCGAGGCAACGTGGAACGTCGCTGCCACGCCGTTGAAAGACACGGCTGTAGTGCCGGTAAATCCCTGGCCCACAATCTCAACGGTTACTCCAACTTTTCCGGAAGTGGAAACCAGGCGCACAAACGGCGAGAGGCCGGCGCTGAATGAGTAGAAGGTCCCCAGATCATCGCTGCCGCCCCATGCCGAGTCACCATAGAAAGTTCCGTTCGTATGCTGCACCAGCGGTGCCCCCGGCGCTGTACCTGACGTACCGTCGAAGCTGTACAAGGTGTCAGGATTTCCACCGCCCAAAGGAATGGAGTAGATTGTCCCGTCGTTGAAGGTTCCTCCATCGACCGTGGTACCGTACAGAAATCGGTTCGTGCCCTCAACCAAAGCAGAAAATGGTTCTCCTCCCTCGGTATTCGGGTCGAAGTCGTGGAGATCGGTATACGCTCCAGCCGGGCTCATTTCAAAGACGACGCCCTGGCCATACTGGCCGCCGTTTACGGTTGAACCGTAGAAATTCCCGTCGCTGGCCTGCATCAATGGAGCGTACGCTTCAGCGCCATGAGTTCCGTCGAAGCTATGCAGGAGAGTTATCGCGCCTGCCGACGTGATCTTGAAGATTGCACCCAAATTAGGATTGCTGACTCCGGTCAGAACCAGAGTTGTGCCATAGAAGTTTCCATCGTTCCCCAAAACCAGTGGCGCAAGGGGCTGGCAGCCGTGGGGTCCGTCGAAGTTATAAAGAGTCTTGAACGTTCCTCCGGCAGTAACGCGGTAGACGGTGCCGCAGTCCGCCGATCCCCCGTGTTCGGTAGTTCCGTAGTACGCGCCATCAGTGCCTTGGACCGGCGCTCCCCAGGGGCTCGCGCCGTCGGTGCTGTCGAACGCGTGCAGGACTGTCAGTTTCCCGCTGGCAGAGATTTTGAAGACAGTCCCATAATTCGATGGGCCGTTTTCAAACGTCGTGCCATAGAAGTTTCCGTCGGAGCCGAGCGTGAGTCCGCCGGAGGGAAATGCGCCTGTCACTCCATCAAAACTGTAGAGTACGGTGACTTGTCCAGCAGGAGTGACCTTGAAAACTGTACCTGCATTGTCGGTTCCTCCATCGTAGGAAGTGCTGTAGAGGTCCCCATCGCGACCCTGAACCACGAATCCAGGATAATTGGGGTGCGCTGGGTCGCCAGCCTGGGTTCCGAAGCTGTATAAAGGTGTGAATTGTGCGTCGGCGCTCGCAACAAGCATCAAGAAGAAAGCCAACACTGGAACGGTCCAGGGAAACGCTCCATCGGCGATACTCGATACGATCTTCGTCATAGCTTTTCTCCTTAAGTTTTCCCAAGAGTTACGGATTCGAGTTTCACTCTTCAACAATGTCCAGCAGGGCAACATCTTTCGCTGTTGTCCAGATAGGCGTGAACGGGGGGACAAACCTATCATGGAGAAATCACTTTTTCTTGAAAGCGACAGAATTCCAGTTCGGCGCATGATTCAGTCGTTCCGTTCGAGGGCAGAGTGCCGTAAGCCAGCATGCCTAGCAATGGAGCGCGTCTGATGATTGGCTGACTTTTTCGTTACTTCGCAAGCTGCTGGAAAGAGGGTCGTTGTCGCTGGAATATAGAGTCGATGTAGAAAGAAGGGTCAGCTTGGATCAGGTACCTGCGTCTGCGCCTTCACATCGACGTTGTGGTAAGTGACGATCTTCCACTGGCCTTTGTCCTTGACGAGGACTTGCAACAGGCGGGTCCGGAGGTGCCCTTTTGCATCCGTCGTTAGGCCGGGCCTGAGCGTTTGAAAACCAGTGACCGACGTCAAGACTTCGACTACGGCAACCTCGGGACGCGGAAATTTCAGCGAGACGACGTCGTGATGGAGCGTGGTTCCACGATATGGACCCTGAAAAAGGAACTCATGACGTTTCAGGAAGACCTCGTGTCCGATATAGAAATCTCCCAGAATGTTGGTGAAGGTGCCGTCGTCGGCGAAATGGAGCGAGTAGGCGGTCGCATCGCCGCGGGTCCAGGCATCGGCCTCCTCTTGGACGATCTTGCGAATTGCAGCTTCATCGTCCATGGTTTGCGCGCTAGCGATGGTGGCGCCTAGAGCGACAGCGACGCAGAATGTCAGGATTGCCACGGCGGCTGCTACGGTCGGTTTACAGAACATGGTTTTCATCGTTTTTCTCCTCGAAGATCATTTTTTCTGGGGCTTGAAGGCTTCAGTCGTCCCGTTCAGGGGCAGATTGCCGCAAACCGGCAAGCTTGGCAATGGAGCGACCCTGACGATTCGCTGACTTCTTCGTGTCTTTGGAAGCCGCTGAAACAAATAGAGATGTCGCTGTCGAATGGAGTGCCTGTAGAATGTTTTCTCTTCGCTGAGTAGTAGTCTCGCTATGCCTGCGGACCTAGTGAAATTCGGAGACGGCCTTGAACTCGACCGCAGTTCCTATGAGCTGCGTCGCGCTGGCCGTGCTCTGAAGCTGGAGCGCATCCCCCTGGACATCTTGTTCCTGCTCGTCGAGCGCAGCGGGCAACTTGTCTCCCGGGAGGAGATTATCGCGAAGATCTGGGGCAAGGATGTCTTCCTCGATACCGATAGCAGCATCAACGGTGCGATCCGTAAACTTCGGAACGCGCTTAAAGATGATCCTGAGAATCCCATCTTCGTACAGACAGTAACGGGCAAAGGATACCGGTTTATTGCCGCCCTACTGGAAGCTAAAATTCCGGCGCAAGAAGGCGTCATCGCGAGTCTTGAATCCTCGAAAACGGTCGCTCCACAAGAATCTGTTGTGTCCGCGGCACGCCGAGAGCGTCGAGACGCTTTGAAATCCTGGCCCTGGGTTGCCTCGCTGGGCGCGTCGCTGGTCATGGTTCTCGCCATTGGACTCTACTGGGTCCGCCTGGGTCCCCGGTCACAATCTGCATCCGAGCACCGCGTGATGCTGGCAGTGCTACCCTTCGCCAACCTGAGCAACGATCCGAAGCAGGAGTACTTCAGCGATGGCCTGACCGAAGAGACGATTACGGACTTGGGTGAACTGAACCCGGAACGCCTCGGCGTGATCGCCCGAACCTCCGCTGCGTCGTATAAGCACACCACGAAGACGATCGCCCAGATCGGGCGCGAACTGGGGGTTGATTACATCCTGGAGGGCAGCGTGCGACGTGAGGACGGAGTCGCCCGTATCAGCGCTCAACTGATTCGAGTCAAAGATCAAGTTCATCTCTGGGCTCACAACTACGACCGCGAAACCGGCGGACTTCTTGCATTGCAGAACGAATTGGGCCGAGCGATCGCACAACAGGTTCAGGTGAAACTCGCTCCGCCTCATGCAGGCCGGTCGACCAACAAGTACGCCCCAAACCCGGAGGCTTATGAGCTTTATCTCAAGGGCCGTTTTTACGTGAAACAGCGGACCTTTCCAGAGGTCGACAAGAGCACCGAATATTTTCAACGCTCCATCGAGAAAGACCCCAGTTTCGCCCTGGCCTATGCGGGGCTTGCCGATTCCCATCTCGCGAACGCCATCCGGTCGCCACAAACCTTCTACCCAAAGGCGAAGGCGGCGGCTTCCAGAGCCTTGGAGTTAGACGACGACCTTGCCGAAGCCCACGCTGCGCTGGGAGCGGAAAAAGCAGACTTCGAATATGACTGGCCAGGCGCCGAGCAGGAGTTCAAGCGCGCCATTCAACTCAACCCAAACTATGCCGAGGCGCACTTTCGATATGCGTATTCCTACTTGACGCCCCTCGGCAAGTCAGAACAGGCGATCGCCGAAATGAAGAAGGCGTTGGAGCTCGATCCGTTTTCTCGAATCTACAATACCGTCCTCGGTATAACTTATTTCTATGCCCGGAAATATGACCAGGCCGAAGAGCAGTTCAAGAAGGCGATCGAACTAAATCCAGATTTCTTTGTGACCTATTACCACTTTGCCTGGCTATACTCCCAAACGGGAGAGTATCTGAACGCCATCAGCGAGCTCACCAAGGGACGGCTCCGTTCCGGCGACGATCGCGTCAAAATTGCGGCATCGGAAGACATTGCGTTGAGAAAGACATTTGGCGCGGATGGAGCCCGGGGCTTCTGGCAGCAAATTCTGAGGGAGGAAGAAAAAATCGATCCCGAAATCGGAGAGTTCGCTCCCCCACAGGTTTACGCCCGCCTGGAGAGAAGGAAAAGGCATTGGAAGGGCTGGACCGAAACTATGAAGAACGAAAGGCTCTGGGGACGCTCTTGAATGTTGATCCCGCCTTCGATTCACTGCGTTCCGACCCGCGCTTCGTAGAACTTGTTCGGCGCATGGGGCTCGCCTCGAACGCCAACTAGAAAAACTGTCGACACGAAGAGACGTGAAAAAAAGAGAGCAGGCGATTTCCTGCTCTCTTAACCGCAACCCCTTTTCATCACTATTGCGGCCCCATAAACCGAGCTCCGGTTAGGCCGAGGCGCAGTTGTTGCCGAAGCAGCCTACGGGCACCATCGCTCAGAACCCTTCGGGCGATCGCGCCTTGTGAAGTACTCTCACTGGCCGCAACACCGTCTGCCGGGGTCGCGAGATAGGTGTGAATTTCGCCGGTGCTGGTCAGGCCCAGGCCAGTGATTTCTCCCCGGGAATTGATGGAGCAGGCAGTTAGCAGATAAAGGGGAGAATCCCCCGCAACCAGTGTGTTCAAGTCGGTCATCACTCGTTTCTCCCACAGAAAGGCCCGCGGGTTGAAGTTCGCGTCCAGAGACACGCCAACCACCGAGCCGCTTTCGTTGATGCTGATGCCGTTGCTCGCCAAGTCGCCGGAGAGTGTACCTAGATCCTGCATCCCGGTTTTCCTGGTCCAGAGAAAAGCGTGAAAGGTCGTGTCGCCCGCCAGGTCCGAGCCACCGACGACCTCTCCTCGGGTATTAACGTCATAGGCGGCGTTTCCGCCTGCCTGTCCGGTCTGGCCGCCGAGATTTCCGAGGTCCGTCGCTTTGCCGTTTTCCCAGAGCAAGGCATGAACCGCCAGCAGGTTGTTGAGGGAATTCGGATTGAAAGTTGTACAAGTGCCCGACGCGCCGACAACCTCTCCGTTGTCGTTGAGGTTGTAGACGACGCCGTCTGGATCGCCTGCAACCGTAGGCAGTCTGTGAATCACTCCGTTTTCCCAGACGACGGGATTGAATTGCAGAACCTGCGGAGCCGGGCATCCTGGGTCGGGCGCCGCGTTCTCCGCAAATCCGGCCACTTTTCCCCAATTGTTGATCGCATTGGCCGCGCCGTTGTTGCCACCGAGCGTCGGAAGCTGAACCATTTTCCCGTCCCGCCAAAGGAAAGATGAACAAGTGAGGTGAGTGCCGAAGCCGCAAAAATCTTCACCGTGGGGATCCGGAGTAGATGTTTCCGCTTCACCGGCGGACTGGAACCTCTCGTTGTCGCCAAACGCGATGCTGTTGGGTCCTCCCAATCCAGGCGCGCCTATGTCGCCCATCAGTCCGTCAAGCCAGATAGTCGCAT
>JBELAE010000130.1:0-11548 GCA_049509155.1 Candidatus Sulfotelmatobacter sp. | reverse complement strand
GAATTGGGCGCGATGCGCAGATCGTGAAACACCTGCTGCACGCGGTCGGACGACACGGCGCGCAGATGCGCCGATTGGCCCACATCCGTGCTCAGCATATCGGCCAGGCTCGGTCCCAGCCAGTCCCAGGACGCGTCCCCGGAAGTATTCTGAAACGGAATTACCGCCAGCGACAACGCCTGCACCGCCGCTGCTTTTTTCGCCGACGGCGCGAACAGCGGGCCGCGGTAGACATAGCCCACCATCGTCAGCACCAGCACGGTGATAATGCCGGTGACCAGCGGCCAGTGAATGGTTCGTCCCCAGGGCTCGACGGCCGGCTGAAAACGCAGGTTCGCTGCCGCGCCTTTGCCCGAGTAGGCGTCCAGATCGTGCAGCAACTCGGCAGCATTCTGGTAGCGCAATTTAGGGTCGCGTTCCAGACACTTGCTCACGATGTTGCTGAGTGGCTGCGGAATCGTCCCATCGTGATCGGAAACCGGAATCGCCCGCTCCTGGGTGCGCTTGATCAGACTGGCCACAACGCTCTCGGCCGAGTACGGAGTCTTGCCGGTCAACAGTTCGTAAAGGATCAAGCCCAAAGTAAACAGGTCGGAGCGCTGGTCGAGATCCTTGGCCAGCGCCTGCTCCGGCGACATATATTCCATCGTCCCGACCAGCGCGCCGGTTTGCGTCATGCCTTGACCTTCGACAGTGCGCGCCAGGCCGAAGTCCATCAGGAGAATCCTGCCGCTCCCGTCGCGCATGATGTTCTGCGGCTTCAGGTCGCGATGAATCACTCCCACGGCGTGCGTGGCTTCGAGGGCGCGGCAGATCTGCTCGGTGATCTCGACCGCTTCTTCGGGCGTGAATTTCTTGTTCTCTTTCGTTCGCTCCTGGATAAGCGCGCGCAGGTCGATGCCGTCGACAAACTCCATGCTGATGAACTTCACGCCATCGGCGTCGCCCAGATCGTAGATGCGGATCACGTTTTTATGCGTGACTTGATGGGCGAGCAGCAGTTCCTGTTTGAAGCGCGCCAGAATCGATGGATTCGCCGCCAGTTCCGGACGAATGAGCTTCAGCGCCACTGGACGGTCCAATTCCCGGTCCATGGCTTTGTAGACCGCGCCCATCCCGCCTTCGCCCAGCATTTGCAGGATTTCGTAACGGCCGCCCAACACATCGCCGGTTTGAAGAACGGGGGCGCTGGTCTTTGCGCTTGCAACGGGCTGAACCCGTACGGACCCCGGTCCGGTGTCGCGAGCCGGCCGCGGCCTGGGGATGAACTTGGCGTTCACATCCACCAAAGTGGCTTCGGGATCGGCGTAGGAGTTGGAGAAGTCGACCAGGGTCGCGTCAGGGTCCGGCGGAGGGTTGGAGCCGGCGCTGTCTCCCTTCGCGGGAACACTTACGCCGGGCGCATTGGCCGCGTTCTCTCGATCTCGAGAATCATCCCGCGGATTCTGGTTGAGCATATGTCGCCTGGCTGGGGGAAGATCGAACGGCCCCGAATGCCCCGCAAAAGGCATTAGAAAGTCTATAGAGTATATACCGCAGGAAGTAGCCACGCGTGCCTTTTAGAGAGTCGAATCAATCATGAAGAAACACGTCTTGAGAGCAGTCATCGAGGTAACCTTCATCATCTTCCTGTTTTATTCCAACCTCCTGATGGGAGAGTTTGAGCGCTCGGGCATGGGCCGGAAGAACGGCTTGGCGTGGGCACTTGGGGATGTTTTTACGGCGCCAAATTTTGAGATTGCCATGATCGCGGCGCTGATCGGCTATGTGTTTTTTGAATTCCTGCGGAAGAAGTTCTAGGTGCGGCGGGACGTGTCTGCTTCGCGTCCCCAGGCTCGGAGAGTAAGAGCGGAGGAATGGCTGGCAGTTAATGTGGTCATTCCGACTTGACCATGTCTGCTAGAATATGTCCATGAAGGAGATTTCCGCAGCCGTCTTCAAAGCCCAGTGCCTCACTCTGATGGACGATGTGCGCTTAACGAAGCGTCCCCTCGTAATCACGAAACGCGGCAAACCGGTTGCGAAACTGGTGCCCATCGAAGAACCGAAGGACGACTTCATCGGCAGACTGAAGGGTGTGTTTGAAGTGGTCGGCGACCTCGATGCTGATCCGCCGGAGGACTGGGAGTCCGCGTTTTGATTCTGCTGGACACCCATGTCCTGTTTTGGACGGTAGACAATTCGAAGTCTCTTTCCCGCCCAGCCGCTTCCGCCGTCCGCCGCGCGCGGCGGCAGGGCGGGATCGCAATTTCTGCCATCAGCATTTGGGAGCTTGCTTCGCTGCTGGCGCGCGGACGCATTCGCCGCTACGGCACGCCTGAATCCTCCCTCAACCTGCTGCTCGAAGGAGTTACCGTGCTGCCCATCACGCCCGAGATTGCCACCTTGGCAGCCCAGTTCCCGCGCGACTTTTCCGGCGATCCCGCTGACCGCATCATCGGCGGCACAGCCCGCGCCGAAGGCCTGACCCTGGTTACGCACGACGAGAGAATCCGTAAGAGCCCGCTGATCAAGACGGTTTGGTGATCGAACTGCCGATCTGTACACTGATTTCGACGAGGTGAGCCATGGGGATCCTTCTGTTCGTTGTTGTTGTTTTGGCACTGATCGCGATTGCCGCCCCCGTGTGGAAGAGTTACGAATCGGAGCTTCGCCGGAGTTCAAGCGCCTCCAGCACGAATAATTCCGTTGACGCCATGCTCCTCGCCGACGCAGCCGACCCTGGTCCATCCGGTCAGACATCCACAACCCATTCGCCCCACCACGTAGACCTAACCTGCGCAGATGCTCACCACGGCGCCGGCTGCGACGTCGGCGGGCACGGCGGGTTCGACGCGGGACACGGCGGCTTCGATGGCGGCGGCCATCACTAACGTCTAGTCGTAATACTCCAGCCCCAAGTGTGTGATCAATTCCTCGCCCTTCAAATGCCGCAGCGTGTTCTTCAGCTTCATCAGTTGAATGAACAGATCGTGCTCCGGATACAGTCCCGGCGGGGTCATCGGCGACTTGAAGTAGAAGCTGAGCCACTCCTGAATCCCCAGCCCGCGCAACTCGGAACAGCGTTTCGCTAGGTCGAGGAACAGGACCAGATCGAGCACGATGGGCGCGGCCAGGATCGAGTCGCGGCACAGGAAGTCGACCTTGATTTGCATGGGATAGCCAAGCCAGCCGAAAATGTCGATGTTGTCCCAACCCTCTTTGTTGTCGCCGCGCGGCGGATAATAATTGATGCGAACTTTGTGATACATGTCGCCGTAGAGCTCGGGATAAAGCTCAGGCTGCAGAATGTGCTCCAGCACCGAGAGCTTCGATTCTTCCTTGGTCTTGAACGACCCCGGATCGTCCAGCACTTCGCCGTCGCGATTGCCCAGAATGTTAGTGGAGAACCATCCGTTCAGTCCCAGCATGCGGGCTTTGAACGCCGGGGCGAGAACCGTTTTCATCAACGTCTGGCCGGTCTTGAAATCCTTGCCGCAAATGGGAGCTTCGTTGCGGCGGGATAGCTCCAGCATGACGGGCAGGTCAACGGTCAGGTTCGGCGCGCCATTGGCGAACGGAACGCCTTCCATCAGAGACGCGTAGGCATAAATCATCGAGGGCGCAATGAGTTCGTCGTTGGTGCGCAGCGCTTTCTCAAACGCCTTCACCGACTGGTGCGCCTCCGTGGGCTCGATGAACGATTCGGTAGAGCCGCACCACATGGTGACCAGACGGGTGGCTCCACTCGTCTTGCGGAAGTCGCGGATGTCCTGGCGCAACTGTTCGGCCAGATCCATCTTCGTTTTGCCCTTCTTCACGTTGGGACCGTCGATTTTCTTGACGTAGTTGTGATCGAAGACGGCGGCGCGCGGCTTGATCGACGAAAGAAACGGTTTCAACTGCTCGAGCAGCCGATAGTCGAGCACGCCCGCATTGGAAGCGGCTTGGTACATGTCGTCTTCAAAAATGTCCCATCCGGTGAAGACCAGGTCGTCGAGTCCGGCCAGCGGAACGAACTCCTTGATCTTGGGCGAACGACTGTCGGTGCGTTTGCCCAGCCGGACGGTGCTCATCTGCGTGAGCGATCCGATGGGCTTGGCCAGTCCTTTGCGAATGGCTTCGACGCCGGCAACGAAAGTGGTGGCCACGGCGCCCATGCCGGGAATCATTACGCCGAGCTTTCCTTTGGCGGGTTCGATGGTGCCGTTAACCGTCTCCATCGATGACGATGTACCGCCACCGGATGTCTTGCCACTCGTTTTTCCGGCACTCGTTTTTCCGGCGCTCGTGCGGGCAGCCAGCTTCATCTCCCGGCTGGCGCGCTCGGCGTGAGCCAACGCAGTTTCACGGTGCTCATGTTCGCGCGCCGCGGCAGAAGTTGAGAACTGCTTGCGATGACGTCGGCCGTCGGCATCCCACCAATCGGCCATGAAGACCCCCGGACTTTTCTGATACATTCATTCCCCTTTTGGTGGCGGTGGCTTGCCACCACATGTCACTTGAAATAATCTCACCTGCCACTGGATATTGGCAACCTCAAGTGGCCAAACGTGGGAAAATGCGGCTCCGATGGCGGTTGCGCTTAGCGAATTGATGTTCTTGCCACGAGCCAATGAATGTATCGGCCTGATTTCAACACGCGACGACAGGATTGTAAAATGAGCCGCAGAAGTCGGAAAAGCTAGAGGAGTCAGCGAAGTGAAACCTTTGAAGACAACGGTCACGGTAGCCTGCGTGGATCTGCCTAAAGGAATTCGAAATGGACCGTCAGAAGTGCGAGAAGCTACGGGCGATTCACCGTGGCTACCCACTTATCTTCTGTCAAATGTGGTGAGCTATGGCTGGAGCGGGAGAGGAATTGCCTACCTCAGCGGCTGCAGCCATAATGAGCGACGAAGAGAACGCAGCGCTATCACACTTACAGCCCCCTGTCCGTTGTCCGTTGCCAGGCGATTACTTAAGTCACGCCGCTCGCGCGAATGACTTCCATAAATTCTTTGAATTGGACTCGCTGCGCAATTTCCTGCATACTCGAATCACTTCGCAACCGGCTCTGTTTGCCAGTCCCGCGAAGCTGCTGTTTGCGTGCCAGCCGTGCTGCGGCGCGTAATTCGTTTTGACCCCGTTGATCTCCACCACAATCTGAGCCCATGCGCCCGGCATTTGCGCGGGTAGCGTGCTCTTCAGACGCGCTCTTCACTGCTATGCGGAACTATTAGGAGAAGAGCAAAAGGAGATTCCATGAAAGCGATTCGCAACTACGTTTACGCCGCGATTCTGGCGGCCAGTGCTTTAAACTTTGCGCCCACCGTGGCTTCGGCCCAGGAGCCGGCGCGCGGCAAGTTCACCCTCACCCACGAAGTTCATTGGGGCAACGCCAAGGTTCCGGCTGGAGATTACGAGTTCTCCTTCGACCCTGACGGCGGTTCCCGCGTGCTCAGCCTGAGCAAGCTGAGCGGCAGTCGCGCCGGTTACATGGTGCTGGTGCCCGACACCGATGATGCCAAGCCTTCGAATCACAACCTGCTTGTGCTCGAATCCACCGCTGACGGCAGCTACGTCAGCGCCATGCAACTGCCGGAATTCGGCATGACGCTGCACTTCACGGTGCCGGCGCATTCCACGGAGATCGCCAAGGCCAGCATCACGGCCGCGGCAGCGGGCCAGTAGTTTCCCGGCTTGCCATAACACAAGGGCGGATAGCGAACTTGCTATCCGCCCTTGCTGTTTTCGGGTGAATCATCTCAAGGACGAGACGAGATAAAGGGAGATGTTCGCGAAGCCAAGAAATCTGCGCTTCTTACGCCACGCTGCATGAGCCGTTGTGCGCCACCACCCATGCGCCACTGTGCAGGCATCACCGTGGAAGAGCGGCGCTTCAGAGCCGCTTAAAGCCAGCAGAATCACTCCCGGCCTTAGCCGCAGCGGGTCCTACGTAGTCTGGATTTGCGAATTGCCCCGGACATCGTCGCTCAACACGATGGCTTCCGCGATTTCCTTCATGGGCTTGCGTTTCTGCCGGCTCTGGCGTTGCAAGGCGAGATAGGCCTGCTCTTCGTTGAGGCCGAGATCGCGCTGCAGAATGCCTTTGGCGCGCTCCACAATTTTTCTGGTCTGCAGCTGTTCGGCGAGCGTCGAGTTGGCGTCTTCGAGGCGCGCCAGTTCGAGTTCCGCTCCCACGAGAAATCCGACAGTGGAGATCATGCGAATCTCACGCCGGCGATAGACGTGGTGTTGCCGGTGCTGCAAGTTGATGACCCCCACGACCCGGCCGCGGCACATCAGGGGCACGGAGAGAAATGCCTCGTAGCTATCTTCCGGCAACTCGTTAAAAAACTGGAAGCGAGGATCGTGCGCCGCATTTTCCGGAATGGCGACCGGCTCGCGATGCTCCGCCACCCATCCCGTAATGCCTTGTCCGACGCGCAGTTTGAGGCGGTCGACCACTTCCGGGTGCGGGTTCTTCGAAGCCCGCAGAACAAGTTCATCGCCTTCGAGAATGTAGATAAGGCAGGAGTCGCACTTCACCAGACCTGAGGCAAATTCGACCACGCGGGTCAGAACGTCGTGAAATCCGTCCGCCGTACCCAGGCGTTCGCTGATTTCGTGCAGTACATCAACATGCGAGTCTTCGAGCGACAGAATGGTTTCCATGCTCTACATTATCGATCTTGTAGAGATTAAGTCTAATTCCAAATTTTGATAGGCGCGATAAAGGATTTCCCTCGTGATTGTTACCTGTTTTTAACATCTTTTTCGCATTTTGCGCATCGGATTGCGGACACCGACGAATGAGAGGATATTCACTTTTGTGCTCGCAAACGTTCTGAGAATCGACCAAGAATCTTAACCACAGAGGACACAGGGGAATACAGAGTCGTTTTGTTCCTCTGTGTTCCCCTGTGTCCTCTGTGGTTAAAGATGTTAGGGCTTGTCCAGGTCCATCGGCTTCACCGGCAAGTCCCAATGGGCGTCGATGATTTCAAAGCGGCGCTGTTCTTCCCGCTGAAAGGTATCCTGGTCCGGGTACATCTGCTTCTGCAGCGCGGCTTCGTCGAAGGGCTCGTTGGCGACAGTGGCGTTCTTGAAGACGATGGTCACGCGAAAATCCCAGCGGCCATCTTCGGTAGTGTGATAGCGCGGCTGGTCCATCCACACCTTGGCGATGCGTCCCATCTCGGCTTCTTTCTTCAACACGGGATAGTGGTTCTTCTTGAACAGCTTGAGAAATTCGTCGGCGTGTCCCCACTTTGTCTTGTAGTAGTACTCCACGACGAACGGCCGGTCGGCAGCAGGAGAAGACTGGGCGTGTGAGGCTAGGGGCGCGGCGAGGACAATGAAGAGCAGGGCGGCGAAAAGGTGGCGCATGGATCCCTCCAGGGTTTGGAATCGGCAGCTTGTACACTACCATTTTGATGACAAACGACGAACAGCTTATCTTGCGGCTCTTTGAAGAAGGCGATCGCGCCTTGATCGCCGCCGACGTTGCCGAACTCTCGCGCATCTTTGCTGACGATTACGTCCAGTACGACGAATCAGGCAATGCCTCCAGCAAGCCGGACGTAATTACCAACCTTACTTCTGGAAAGATCCGTTTTATCGCAATGGTCTCGACCGGCCGCCGCATCCACAGACTGAGCGACGATGTGGCCATCGTCCGCGGGTCTGAGGACGACATCATCGAGCAAGCCGGAAAACGCTTCCCGGTTCGCTATGTGTATATGGACGTCGTTATGAAGCGCAAGGGAAACTGGCAGATTGTGCGGTCGCAACTGGCCAGGCCTGCTGAGCGTTCCTGATTGGCCCCCCATTCCGATTCAGCAAGTCTCACGCGGCCTGGTCTGGAACGACTCCGGGCGTCCACACCAGCAAGAGCAACAGGGACAGACCGAAGAAAACATTCACCAGCCACGGTGGGCCGGCAAACTCGCAGAGAAGGAGCGCCCAGTAGCCCACCGTCGCTGCCATCCAGAGCCGCGCAGCATGCCCTGCCCTCCAGCGACTGAATGCAGTCGAGGGTGATGCTGCTTTCTTGGATCGCGCGGGCCGGTTAACAATCCTGCGCTGCAGGGTAAAGCCTGAAATCGCACTCCAGATCGCCAATACGATCACGATCCAATGACGAGTCGTAAGTGAGCCCTGCCATTCATGCCGCCCTAAGCGGCTAACCCAGATACACGCGAGAACTGACAGAATGCAAGCCCACTGCAGGATGCGAAGCCGCATACTCGCGTTCATCGGAGAAGGTTCTATCGGACGACAGGTTCAGTGACGGCTGACCGCAGGCGGTTGAGAGCTGATCCGGTTCTGCCAATGACTCCACACAAAATATGCGGCGCCAGCAACCAGCACGATAGCAATCACGGCATCGAACTTGTGAAAATATTTTCCCAGCTCGCGCCAGTTTTCGCCTAGCTTCATGCCCAGCCAGGCCAGGCCGAAGCACCACGGCCACGACCCTAAGAACGTGTAAATGTGAAAGCGGCCGCGAGGCATGCGCGCGATCCCGGCGGGCAGCGCAATGAACGTTCGAATTACCGGCAGCAGTCGGCCGATAAACACGGCCAGATATCCCCAGCGCGCGAAAAAGCGGTCGGCCCAGTCGAGTTCGCGATGTCCCATCAGAATCCAGCGGCCATAGCGCTCGACCAGAGGACGTCCACCATAGCATCCGATCTCATAAGCGACCAGCGAGCCCAGGTTGCATCCGAGCGCGCCCGCCGTCGCCACCCACAGCAGTTTGAATGTGCCCTGGAACACAAGATATCCGGCAAAGGGCATGATCAATTCCGAAGGCAGCGGAATGCACGCCGACTCAATCGCCATGAGCAGAGCGATTCCGGCGTAGCCGGTCACGGCGATCACCTTGCTGATGAAGACGAATACGATGGCCAGAAGTTTTTCAGTCATAGGAAAAAACAGTTGCCAGTTGCCAGTTACCGGCTGCCAGTTGCCAGTTGGGGATCGAAACCCCGGTCTGTTACTGAGGACCAAGAACTGGGAACTCGTCTTGACAGTCTATCGGAAATTCGCGGCGGGAACGCCGCGACGAGGGCAGGCTAGAACGAGCCTTCCTGAGTAAACGCGTAGCCGGGCAAGGTAGCGCCTTGCGGAGTCTTGCTCACCTTCACCCGCACCGTGGGGGCATCGGGAGCAGTAATCCCGGCGGGGCGCAGCATGGCGAACTGCGAAAACACTTCGTTGTAGACCTTGGTGACCAGGTAATCCTGGCCGTCGGCTTCGCTGCGCCACACTTGTCCGAGTTGGATGGAGCTGACTGCCACGGGATCTTTCCTGACTGACCCTAAAGTGCTTCCAGACTACCGGGGGCCGAGAGACGCGTCAATTGCCGGGGAGGTTACCGAGGGCCAGTGGGCACGCCCGCCGTCGGCCCACTCGCTGACGGGGGCTCTGTTAAGATGTTGGCCCCAAGGAGTCGCGCATGCCTCGTGGTATGGTTCCGCGCCAGCCCGCCCGCACCGGCCGCCAGGACAAGGTCCGCGCAGAGCAAACTGCTGGCGCCAAGAATGCTCGTGTGGAGAGGGGCGCCCCCGCGAGCCTGCCCCGAGCGAAGTCGAGGGGTCCAGGCCGAGGCAAAGCCTCGGCGGCAGCCCCGAAGAGGCGCCAGAATGCTGCAGGAAAAGCGGCTCCCGCTTCCGTTTCAAAAGTGAAAGGCTATAACCCTACAGCTCCCGAACGCGTGGCGGAAATTCTGCATCGTCTCGACCAGCTTTACCCGGAGGTCACTTGCGCACTCACCCACTCCAGCGCATGGGAACTCCTGGTCGCGACGATCCTCTCCGCCCAATCGACCGACGTAAATGTGAACCGGGTGACGCCGGAGCTGTTCCGCAAATATCCCACAGTCGAAGCCTTTGCCGCGCTCACTCCCGAACAACTCGAGCCAGATGTGCGCTCCACGGGATTCTTCCGCAATAAATCGAAATCGGTGGTAGGAGCGGCGAAGAAGATCGTTGCGGACTACGGCGGGGAGGTTCCCGACGACATGGAAAAGCTGCTGACTCTTCCCGGCGTCGCCCGCAAGACCGCGAATGTCGTGCTAGGCTCGTGGTTCAAGAAGGGCGAGGGCGTGGTCGTCGACACCCACGTGCACCGCATCTCGCGCCGCCTCGAACTCACGACGCAGGATGATCCGCAGAAAATCGAGCAGGATTTGATGAAGATTATCCCGCGCGATAAGTGGATCCTGTTTTCGCATCAGATCATCTGGCACGGCCGCAAACTGTGTATCGCCCGCAAACCTAAGTGCGCCGATTGCGCCCTTGAAAACCTGTGCCACGCCGCCGATAAAACCTGGAGCACGGTGGAGATGCACAAGAACGCGAAGGCGTAGCCGCGCAGATGGCGGCCGCCAAGACCGTGGAGTCATGGCCGAAGGCGGCTGTGAGTTATACAGCAGAGGGAGCGACATGAGCCGCAATCGTAATAGGCGAGGAGTATGTTGCGCCGCGAAGTCCGCTGGCATCGGCCTGCTTGGTTTCGTGGCTTTTTGCTTTCTTCTTTTGTTAATGCTGGGCTGCGGCGGAGGCAGCAGTTCCACCTCGAAGGGCAATCAGACAACGCCGCCAACCAACTTAGCTTATCCGCAGCCGACCATTACTGCCATGGTCGGCGTTGCTATTTCGGTGGATACGCCCACAGTGACAGGGACGGTAAGCTCGTACGCGGTCAGTCCTGCGCTGCCGGCGGGAGTCAATCTAAGCACGTCCAGCGGAATCATCTCAGGCACGCCCACGGCGACGTCCGCGATGGCCAACTATACCATCACGGCGTCGAACTCGGGAGGCTCGACCGCGGCAACCGTTAAAATAACTGTTAATCCGGCAGTTCCTCCGCCATCGTATTTAGTTTATCCGCAGACTGCACTCTCTCTCGAAGCCGGCCAACCGTTCCCCAGCGACATTCCGACCGTGTCCGGAACGGTTACGTCCTATAGCGTCTCACCCGCGCTTCCCACCGGACTCAATCTCGACGCCAACACGGGGACGATTTACGGCGTCGCTTCCGCTGCGTCTGCCAGCAATACCTATATCGTGACCGCGTCAAATGCAGGCGGGAACACCACAGCGACGCTTACGCTGTTGGTAAATCCCGCACTGGTAACGCTACTGGATCTCGGGTCTGCTAACTCGATCACCGAAATCCTCAGTGTCGGTTCGAACGTGTTGGTGCAGGATTATTCGGGGCACTGGGCGCTTATCGATTACAGTTCCGGTACCGAGCTCGCCACCGGCGAGCAAGGCGCGCCTTGGCCGATTTACATGGCTGGTTCGACGTTGGCCGCCGGAGTAGCCAATGGGATAGAGGTCCGTTCTGCTGCGAACGGAAGTCTGCAGGCAATCATCTCGTCGCCGATGATCGACCAGACAAGTGATGAGGGCTTTACTTCAGGTACATCGTGGCGGCTGGCGTCGGATGGAAGTTATATTTGCTTCGGTTCGGCTGCAGGTTTGACGGCATGGTCTAGTTCCGGATCGGTTCTTTTTTCACTCAGTGGCAACTACGGCGGAGCGATCTTTGCAGCGCCTGGGCAAATTCAAGTTGC
>JBELAE010000013.1:0-36494 GCA_049509155.1 Candidatus Sulfotelmatobacter sp. | reverse complement strand
ACAATGCCGAATCCCACCACCAGCAGATCGGCGTCGGCGGTGAGGTATTCTTCCCATCGCGTTTCGGTTTGCTGCGCTCGAATGTATTTGGCTTCCATGCGGCGCTGATGTTGTTCCAGATCGTCGCTCTCGAGATAGATCGAGCTCACCATGTTCTTGCGCGTGCCGGCTGTGCCGCGAACCGCCCAGGGTTTTTGCGGCGCTAGGATTTCACGGTAATCCAGGTCGAGCGGTTCCATCATCTGGCCGACAAATCCGTCGGTGAGCACGATGGCTGGATTGCGGTATTTGTCCGCCAGATTAAAGGCGAGGATGGTCAGCTCCGCCATCTCCTGCACCGAGGCGGGAGCCACCACCAGATTGCGGTAGTTACCGTGGCCGCCGCCTTTCACCATGGCGAAATAATCGCTCTGCTCGGGAGCGATGTTGCCCAGCCCCGGCCCGCCGCGCATGACGTCGACGATCACGCAGGGCAGTTCCGCGCCAGCCAGATAAGAGATTCCTTCCTGCATCAGGCTGACTCCGGGGCCCGACGAGCCCGTCATCACGCGCACGCCGGCAGCCGACGCGCCGTAGACCATGTTGATGGAAGCGGTTTCGCTCTCGGCCTGAATGAAAGTTCCGCCGACTTCCGGCAGATAGAGGGCGGCGGCTTCGGCGATTTCGCTGGCCGGGGTGATGGGATATCCGTAGTAGGCGCGGCAACCGGCCAGCACTGCGCCTTTGATGACCGCGACGTTGCCCTTACAAAGTTGCCGCATGTTCGCCTCCCTGCTGCTGAAGCGGAGCAGCCTTCGGCGCGGGCACCAGCCGGTAGACGATAATCGCTCCCGGCTCGGGGCAGCAGTAGAAACAGATTCCGCAGCCGGTGCAGTCATGTCCGGTATAGCGCGCGGGGTGAACGCCATACGCGCTCAACTCAGGCGCCAGTTCGAGACATTTTGGCGGGCACGACTCCACGCACAGACCGCACCCTTTGCACTCCTCGATGTCGATGGTGATGTTGCCGCGTGGTTGCATGGTCATTTTCCCCTCGCGTTCCCTTCCCATCTTTGTAACTTCTGACTCAGTGTTACTTCTGCCTCACTGTCACACTCCGACCAAGGATGACTGCGGGTTCTGCAGCCACTTGGTTTTTTCGCAATATTCATACAACTCGTGCCGGAACCTGGGATGAGCGATCTCGATCAGAGACTTGGCGCGCTCCCGGATCGACTTGCCGTGCAGGTACGCCACGCCATATTCCGTCACCACGTAGCGAATCAACCCGCGCGATGTGACCACGCCCGCGCCCGGGCTCAACATGGGAACGATGCGCGATATTTCGCCGTTCTTGGCGGTCGAAGAAATCGCGATGATGGGCTTGCCGCCTTTGGAACGCGAGGCTCCGCGCAGAAAGTCCACCTGCCCTCCGATGCCGCTGTAAAACTGGTTTCCGATCGAGTCCGAGCACACCTGTCCACTCAAATCGATCTGCAGCGCGGAATTAATGGCGACCATGTTGTCGTTGCGCGCGATCAGTGCAGGATCGTTGGTGTAGGCCGTGGGATGGAATTCAAAGATAGGATTGTTGTCCACGAACTGGAATAAGTTTTTCGTCCCCAGCGCGAATCCCAGGATGATCTTGCGCGGCTTGAAATTCTTGCGCGCTCCGGTGATCACACCGGCTTCAACCAGAGGAATCACGCCATCGGAGACGAGTTCGCTGTGGATGCCGAGGTCCTTGCGATCCATCAGAAGGGGAAGCACCGCGTCCGGAATCCCTCCGACTCCGGTCTGCAGCACCGAACCGTCGTCAATCAAGCCGGCGACGTTGCGCGCGATGCCGACATGCAAGTCGGTCAGTGCCGGCATCTTCAGAGCGCACAAAGGCCGCGACGACTGCACAAACGCGTTGATCTGATTGACGTGGATGAAGCTGTCCCCGTAGGTGCGGGGCATGTGGTCGTTGACCTGAGCCACAACATAGTGCGCGCACTTGGCGGCGGTGAGCGTGGTGTCAACGCCTACGCCGAAACTGCAGAACCCGTGGGAGTCGGGGGGCGAAACCTCAATCAGAGCTACGTCGATCGGCATTGCGCCGTTTTCAAAGAGCTGCTCGATTTCGCTCAGGTA
This sequence comes from Candidatus Sulfotelmatobacter sp., assembly GCA_049509155.1. Taxonomy (GTDB): domain Bacteria; phylum Acidobacteriota; class Terriglobia; order Terriglobales; family Acidobacteriaceae; genus Sulfotelmatobacter. Next base: position 34,379 of record JBELAE010000013.1, on the reverse strand, counting down.
GATCGGGGTGTAATCGGCGCGGCCGGCATTGATGGCCTCGCGCACATTGCCTCCGATGAACATCGCGTTGTGCCGGAAGTGTCCGGCCATCTCGGGCGCGACGTAGGGGGCAGCCCCCAAGGTCATCATGTGGACGATTTCCACGTCGTAGACCTCGGGGGCGCGTCGCATGAGCGCCTCGACCAGGGTTTCTGGTTCGGCGCATCCCGGTTGAATGTAGACGCGCATGCCGGATTCGACGCAAGCCAGAGCATCATCCGCCGTCCTCAGCGCCTTCTTGTAGTGTGCTTCCCACGACATCGCTTTCACCGTTTAGCTGGCGTGCGCCACGAGTTCTTCGTGCCGGCGCGCAACTTCTTGTTCATGCCCCACAGCCGCATAGTAAATCGCGCGGTCAAAGAACATCTCCAGCATCTGCAGCAATTCCAATTCCCCCATGATCTCGACCGCGCGGTCGAGCACGGCCTCGCTCTTCAGGAATTCCCAGAGATTCTCCTTGGTGAGCACGATCGCCTGAACCAATTCGCTGACAGGAATGTTCTGCTGGGCGCGTCGCGCGCCGATTTCCCGGTAGCGATGCTCGATGTCCGATTCGTTTTTGCTGAGCAGCCACTCCCCTAAGTGGCGGTAAATTTCGTAGACACGGTCGCGCAGCTCATGGGCAGGGAGATTGCGAAAGTGCACAAGCTGCAAGCTTGCCTGGACTCTTTGCTCCGCCCCGCGGGCAAGATCATCCGCATGGGTTTCAATCAAGCGTACTAACCGGTAGGAAAACATCATAACCACCTCGGTCGTGCCGAACTTTCTTAATTCGCCAGCGTGAAGATCACGGTGATCGAGGTCTCCACTTCCACCGGGTTCCCGTTCAGCAGGTACGGCTTGTAACGCCATTGTTTGACGGCCGCAATGGCCGAGGGCACCAGCATGGGGTGTCCGCTCATCAATTGCAGGTTCTGGATGTTTCCGTCTCGATCGATGATGGCCTGCAGGACAACTTCTCCCTGAACCCGCGCCGCCCTGGCCAGCGGTGGATACGCCGGCTCGACGCGCTGGATCAGGAGCCCTCTGGTCACACCCTGCGAGATGCGGATCCGCTGCGGCGTCGCCGCCACAAACTTGGGAACCGCGCTAAGATTCGACGTTGAACTTATGATTCCTCCGATCACGCCTCCGAGTTGACCGCCGGGAATGCCGCCCGGCACGCCCCCAACCACGCCTCCCCCGGCCGCCATCGGAGGCGGTGCGTCATCTTCCTGGATCATTTGAACTTTCTGCGGGATCCGCGATGGAGTTCGCAACTCTCCGGTCGACAGAACGTCGGTCTGAATCTGTTTGATAACTTTCGCCATTTCTGCCGCTGGCGGAGGCGGCGGTGGTGGAGGCGGCGGGGCCACCAGAAAAGTCAGCAGCTGGGCCTTGGGCAGTTCCTCCGTGAAGCACAACGGCACCACCAGCATGCATATAATCACCAGACAGTTGAAAGAAAATGAAGTAAAAGTGGCAAACGTCCTGCGCTTTCTATATCCGCTGAATTCCAGCAGACTGTCGGAAAACATCACTCTTTGCGGGGCTGTCGACCGTGCGGCAAGGTCGCTCCGCGGCAAAACTGCCGCTGCCGACGCGCTTACCGGCCTGACTGCCGGCGCTTCTGGCTCATGGATTTCGATAGTGCCCTTCATTGCGCTCCTCCGCTCAAACGTCAGAACCACTGCAACTCCGACACTGTCGGGGATGGGGCCTCGGCGGTGACATTTCCGCCTTGCCCAACTGCATCTTCGGCCAAGGCTCGGGTGGGATAAAGGCCTTTGGTCACGGTTCTGGGTGATGCGGATCACATTTTTGGGAGCCAATCACGATTGCAGGAAATAGGGGAGCGCAGCGGTTGCAGCGGCAAGATGACAATGACTGATCCCCCCCGTTGTGACGGGCAGGGTTTCAGTTTCCGTGAGTCAGTCTTCTTTTAGATGGAGGTGCTGGCGGATGCGCGGGTGGGCGACTGTTTGCGCGCGGTCGGCGCACCTGACAGAGCGGGATCCACCGCAAGAACTTCTAGCCGTGCGTGACTGAGGCTACGTTTAATTTCGGGCACCGAATCGCCCGATCACACGCTCCGCCGGTCAACACATGACCGATGAGACGCTTGGCCGTAGCGGCCTTGCGATCTCGTAGTGCCTATTTTGCGTTGGTCGGCGTCATATAGCTTGTGGTGTCAATTGCGCCGCGGGAAGTATTGGGATCAGCCCTTTGGGGACGACTGGCAGAAGCCAGTTCTGGAGGCTTGGCTTTGCGCGCTTCCGCGCGCTTGACTGCTTATTCTGAATTGCCAACTGTTCAGGGGAATGGGCCAACAGCTCTCGAAATCGCAGTCTGGCTTTGTACAGTTGAGATTTCGAATTGCCCACGGAGCAACTGAGCATCTCCGCGATTTCCTGGTGCTCATAGCCCTCAACTTCGTGAAGCAGGAAGATGGTCCGGTATCCGGGGGGAAGCTGCTTCATGGCGCGAGCCAATGCGACGCGGTCGATGCAGCCGGCCAATCCTTTATCTCTGGTTCCGTATTCGCGCCGTCGTTTGGCGCCGTTCATGTCGGCCAGCGGTTCGTCCAGCGAAACTGTGTTCAGCGAATTCTTGCGGAAGTGCATCAGCACTGTGTTGACCGCAATCCGGTGAAGCCACGTCGAAAACGCCGAGTCTCCACGAAATTTCGAGATCTTGCGGAACACCTGCAAAAACGTGTCCTGGGTCAGATCTTCCGCTTCCGCGGCGTTGCTGGTCATGCGCAAACACACGGAGTATATCCGCGACCTGTGCGTCTGAAATAGAGCGCCAAACGCATTCGCATCTCCTGCTTGCGCAAGCTTGATCAAATCAGGGCCCAGAGCCGTGCTTGTAGTTGCAGAGTCGCGGTTCACGACGGTCTCCCTTGAGGCCCAATGGTGGACTGACATAACGTAAGGCTTGTCGGATTCATGCTTGAGCGTAGCGGTGGAAGCCAGGAATGATCTATCCTGTGCAGTCGGTATCGGATTCCAGTTGTTGCTGTACCGACGCGCGGCGGGAAAAACACCTTTAATGAAGATTGAGAATCGCGCTGGCCGAAACGTAGCGGAACGCTTTCGGACTAATACCCACTCGGCACGATAGACCGCACTGGCACTACTCGTTTATTCCTTGAACAGCCCCAACGCGAGGGGTGGAAGGTAAGCGTTGGCCTCGAACCTCCCTGTTTGTTACCAGCGCTTGCCTCCTTTACCACGCTAATGCAATGTGTTCGACGGCCAGACCTCATCTAAGTGGCAGCGTCAGCACGTTCACCACGTTCAAGGTGTTCGCGAACCTCGCTCCGGGACGACCAAAGGAGCGCCCATCGCGGCTTTCCCAATGCTAGCCGTGCGGAGATAGATGAAGAACTGACCAATTGTGCTCAGACATCGCCCCCCCGACCTTGGTAACTTAGCTTCAGTATGGGGAGGTTCTAATGAGCGCGTTTCGCATTTTGCTAGCTGACGATCATCCAATATTCCGATTCGGTTTGTCCTCGCTGCTTGGGTCTCACGAAAAGTGGGAGGTCTGTGGGGAAGCCGCCGACGGAAGGGATGCGGTAGAAAAGTGCAAGCTGTTGAAACCCGATCTTCTCATCCTGGACATTTGCCTACCCATATTGAATGGTCTGGACACCGCTCGGCAGATTCTGAAACACAACCCTGCCCAGGCAATTCTGATCCTGACCGCGGTTGACTCCGAGCAAGTAATCCGCGATTGCCTGGAAGCGGGGGTTCGCGGCTGGGTCTTCAAGTCCGACGGGACTACGGATTTAACGACCGCAGTCGAGGCCATTCAACGGCGTAAGAGCATCTTTAGTTCGCGAGTGTCTAACCTGATCACGGACGGGTACAAGCGCCACCGCGTGGATCCGGACGCGGCCAGGATGCCTAAATTATCGCCGCGAGAGCGCGAAGTTGTGCAACTCGTGAGTGAGGGCAAGGCCTCAAAAGAAGTTGCCGCGATCCTGAACGTAACCCTGGCTACGGCGGAAACGCATCGCAGCAACATTATGCGCAAACTCGAACTGCATTCGATCGCCGAGTTGGTGCTGTATGCGGTGAGAAACGAAATTATCCACGTGCAGTCTGCATCCGTTCTGCGCTTTCCCACGCCACCCGTGGAGCAGAGCCATCCACGTGCAACCGCGGACTATGAGGCGCTTCCCGAAGCCGTCAATGGCCGCAGGGACATTGGTCGCCGGAGTTTTAACTAAGTCAATCGTGTGCTTCGATTCGGGCGGATGCAATGAGTCCGTGTTGCGTCTGCCCGGCTCTCCCAGTGGCAGGATCGACGGCAGTTGAATCACGCGGTCGCAGCCACAGTCCTCGTTCATCTCGACCTCTTACCCTGGATACACTGCGGCTCAAGCTCATCGATTTCAAACGTCGCTGCCGGGCGGCATCTCGCGAAAAGTGATCAATTTTGAACAGACCGTCGTTCTCGGGCCGTGTAGATTTTTTGTGATCACGGCCCCCAGCATCGCAGATGATGCATCGTCTCAGATGGAATATGCGGGCCGTGGGTGGGATTGTAGTGCGTTGAGCGTCGCTCCCCGTCGAGCCAGAGCCAAGCAGCAACCATCGAGGAGATGTGGCCATGGACTCCCCCACAGTGTTGTGCGTCGACGACCTTATGCAGGCCCTGGAGCTGCGCAAAACAGTTCTGGAATCTCACGGTTATCGCGTGAAGGTCGCCTCGAGCAGTTACGCCGCGATAAAGCTCTTGGAGGACGCCCCAGTGGCCGCGGTTCTGCTGGAGTACAAGCAGGAAGGCCTGGACGCAGAAGCCGTGGCCTGCCATATCAAGCAACGGTTCCCTAGCCTGCCCATCATCCTGCTTTCAGCGTATTCCGAGATGCCGGAGCGGATCCTTTGGCTGGTGGATGAATACGTGATGAAGAGTGAAGTGCCGGAACGGCTGGTGCCCATCATCGAACGGGTACAGGCCCACGCACAACGTTCGAACCAAACCTCCCCTCCTGGCGAGGAAGCGGCGTAGATCTTCTGGAATCAGATCTTCTGGAATCAGATCTCCTGGAATCACCTGTTTTCCGGCCACTGCAAGTCGGTTTTCCCCGGTGTGAGCGATGTTGCTCAGACTTTTTTCCGCCCATCTGGCATTCTTCACATAGCTGAGTTTCGGTCCAAAAACGCGAGTATCGCTCAGCTTGGATCGCTGGCGCGACCGGCGATGGCTATGTCAGTGCAGTAAAGAGGTCACAGTTGGGCTCACAAAGGTCGTCCGCGGTAGGTGAAGTTTGGGGTCACTACAACAATTATCGGGCCAATGGCCTGGTAGGGTCAGGGATCGTTCACGTTGTGCTGTTGGGCCTTATCCTGGCGGGCGCTGCTGTGGGACATCAGGTCGTCCACCAGGCCAAGCAGAGAGAGGCTGTAATCCTCATTGCACCTTCTCCTGACTCCTACATCTTTCGGACGTCTCATAAATTGGTCGGAGGGGGTGGGGGCGGAGGAGATCATGATCCTCTGCCCGCGCCCAAAGGAAGACTGCCTAAGTTCGCGAAGGTGCAGATCACACCGCCACAAATTGTGCTTCGCAATGTGGCGCCGAAGCTGGCGGTAGAGCCTACGGTTATTGTGCCGCCCCAAGTGCTACTCGCCGAAAATCACATGCCCAACATTGGGAGTCCATCGGCTGTAGTTCTGCCAGGAGCTCCACCTTCGAATGGCACGGGTAATGGCGGCGGCATCGGGTCGGGCTCGGGCGGTGGCGTGGGGGTTGGACACGGCGCGGGCGTCGGGGCGGGGAGCGGCGGGGGCATGGGGGGAGGCGTATTTAAGGTAGGGGGCGGAATATCAGCTCCGCAACCAGTGTTGACGCCGGATCCTGAGTACACAGACGCGGCCCGCACTGCGAAAACGCAGGGTACTTGTACTCTCTGGTTGATTGTCGACGCAGCCGGACGTCCGCGCGACATTCGGATCGTCCACGGACTGGGGTTCGGACTGGACGCCAAGGCGATGGAGGCCGTGCAGAAGTGGCGCTTTGACCCTGCCTTGAAAGACGGGAAGCCAGTGACCGTACAAATTAGTGTTGAAGTCGAATTCAAGCTTTACTAAGAGCTTCTAAGTGCGAGACTAAGAGTTCTTGAGGGCGAGCCCTGCATCACGTGCGTGGCGCGCAGCTCGACCAGACTTGCAGTAGGGCGGGAACCTGTAATAGCTGAAGAGAGATGGCGGGCCGGGCGGACGGGGGTTGGCTGACAGTAAGCATCCGGCCGCGCCATCAGCGCAAAACGACCTTTGAGGCCGCTTCGCCGCTTCTTGCAAGCAAAGCTACAACCCTCCCATATTTGGCGATGTTCAAAATTGCTCAGTTCCTGAAATAAAGCTCTGCGCTATCCCTTTCCAATTCCAGTAGGGGCTCAGTTTTAACTTTCACGCGTGGCGTCATCCCGAGCAGAGCCGTTTTTCGGGCGGAGAGAGGGATCTCCATTAAAAATTGTGCCTTGGGAGATCCCTCCCGCGGCTGAACTGCGCCGCGGTTCGGGATGACGCAGGGACAAAGATCCAAACCGAGCCACTACCCCAATTCACACTTTGAATTTGCTCGTTACCCAAGAAGAAACGGCCAGCACTTGAGTGCTGGCCGGGGAGAGCGCTGATCGAACCTTCGCCGATCGAATCCTCGCTGATCAGGCCGTCATGGGTTATAGCCTGACCACGGGCAAGCACAGCCGGTAATAACATCGTCGTCCAGGGTGACCGCGCCATTCCGCGCCAGCAGCCTGCCTTGCAGGGTCACACCCGTGGTTACGGTGATGGATGTTAGCGCCATGATGTTTCCGTTGAATACAGAGTTCGTTCCCAGGGTTGCCGAGCTACCGACCTGCCAGAACACGTTGCACGCGTTGGCGCCGTTGGCCAGGATGATGTGGCTTCCGGACCCCGTCGTGAGCGTCGACGCAATCTGGAAAATGAACACGGCATTGAGATTGCCTTGGGCATCGAGAGTGAGGTTACCGGAATCTGCCAGCGACGAGGTCGAGGTGTAGACACCGGACGTGAGGGTTTGCCCGACCAAATCTCCGGCTACAGAAGTTCCACCTGCTCGTCCCGCAGCGTCGTTATATCCGGCAGTCAATGCAGCCTGTGCCAGGGATGCGGCGCCGTCCGCAATGTGGATCGTCCCACTCACTAACCCTGGCGGAAATCCGGTCACCGCCGTGCCTGGGCAAACTCCAAGATCCCCGGACACGGTGGTAGAACCGGTGTTGGTGACCGTGCTTCCTGCCAGTACGGAGAAATTTGCAATGTTCGGACAAAGAGCTATGGGCTGTGTTTCACCGCCCACGCATGGACCAGTCGTAAAAGATTGTTGACTTGATCCAATCGGCTGCTCGCTCATGTCCTTGGCTCCGGTGGTGACCATGATCGTGTACGTGGTGTTGGCGGCCAGGTTAGCTGAGGGCGTGACAGTGGCCTGCTGGTGGACCACGTCGTAGGTCACGGTGGCGGCCACACCGGCAATTACGAGCGTGCTGGGATTGATGGTGAGTGAGTCCATTTGTTCATCGAAGGTGATCGAAGTCTTCTGGTTCTGCGGCACGCAACTAGCGTTAGGGACAAGATTGACGGCGATCAAGTACGGGATGGAAATGTCACTGGTTGCGATAGTAGTAAAGGAGAAATTGAAGGGCGTTGACAGTGGAGTTCCGTTCATGTCCTTCGCGCCAACGCCAATGCTCGCGTTGTACAGAGTATTGGGGGCGAAAGCAGTGGAAGGTTGGAAAGCGCCAATCATGTTCGTGGCGTCGTAAACGACTGTGCCGGTCATGCCTGCAATCAGAAAGGTGCTGGAGTTGATGCTCGCTGGGTCCATGGGTTGACCGAAGAGCACGGCAACCTCACGGTTGGTGGCTATGCCGCCAGTCTCGGGGACGACCATTGATACCGTGGGACTGGCTGCCGCCGGACCATTGGAGACGGCCGGGTTGGAAGCACTTCCACAGCTAATGAGGAAAGCCGCGATCAGAAGAGCAGCTGAAACCTGGGAGATCTGCGCGATTGACATACAACTCCTTTCCCGATAGCTGGGCGAGGCGGCAGAACCACACCAGGCAACGGGAGCCCGTCTGTAAAGGCGAGCTGAACTAGAAATAAAATCTCGGGGCTCATTGGAGCATGAGCATTTCCTTAGATTCGTTTTGGATTATGGGGCGGGTCGCCAAAAGCTGTCTGTGCAGAATCGCTCACAGTACTGTTTTTTTTGCGGTGGGGAGCGCGCGAACACTTGCGAACACTGGGCACACGCAGCCCCAACCACTTTCTGGGAATCAGCGACTTCCCCATACGGTTCGAGGCAACCCAGGCCCTGCTATCACCATCGAACCCGCGCCTAGTAGACGAAAAGAGTGGCTGTACATATGTTCAAGTTGAAAAACTGTATCGGTTTTTTTTGTTTTAGTTGGATCGCCCTTTTTCTTTGTGGTTGTGGTGCAGTGCCGAGCGCTACTGTGCAAGGTTCCGTTCAACTCAGCGTTGAAACCGCCGGTGCTGGCGGGGGAACGATCGGCAGCAATCCCGCGGGCATTAACTGCGGTCCAGCGTGCAGCGCCAGCTTTGCGAGTGGGACCCAGGTAACGCTCACTGCGACTGCCGGCGCGAATTCAACGTTCGCGGGATGGACAGGAGGCGGGTGCAGCGGCAGCAGCCCGACCTGCACACTCACGCTCAGCGCGGCCCAGCAGGTCACGGCCAGCTTCAACATGATCGCGAGCCCGGCTGTGCTAACCGTGAACGCAGCGGGAACCGGTACAGGCACAATTTCGAGCGCCCCTTCTGGAATTGATTGCGGCCCCACCTGCAGCGCCAGCTTTGCGAGCGGGACTGAAGTAACGCTCACCGCGACTGCCGGCGCGAATTCAACGTTCGCGGGATGGACTGAAGGCGACTGCAGTGGCAGCAGCCCGACCTGCACACTCACACTCAGCGCGAGCCAGGAAGTTACGGCCACCTTCAACGCGATCCCGAGCCCGGCTGTGCTGACCGTCAGCGTAGCGGGAACCGGAACAGGTACGGTCGCCAGCGCCCCTGCCGGAATTAATTGTGCCCCCACCTGCAGCGCCAGCTTTGCAAGCGGTACTCAGGTAACGCTCACCGCGACTGCTGGCGCGAACTCAACTTTTGCAGGATGGACGGGAGGCGGCTGTAGCACCAGCCCAACCTGTACTATGACGCTCACTGCGAGCCAGCTGGTCACCGCCAGCTTTAACACTAATGCGGTCGCGCTGACCGTGAGCCTGGCAGGAGCCGGCACGGGTACGATCGCCAGCGTTCCTGCCGGAATTAATTGCGCGCCCACCTGCACCGCCAGCTTTGCGAGCGGGACTCAGGTAACGCTCACCGCGACTGCCGGCGCGAATTCAACGTTCGCGGGATGGACCGGAGGCGGCTGCAGCGCCAACCCGACCTGCACATTGACGCTCAGCGCGGCCCAGTTGGTTACCGCCAGCTTTAGCACCTCTGGAAGCGCACCCGTGTTAACCGAGCTCCTGGCCGGGACTGGCACGGGTACGGTCGCAAGCAATCCTTCCGGAATCACTTGTGCGCCGACCTGTAGCGCCAGCTTTGCGAGCGGGACTCAGGTAACGCTCACCGCGACTGCCGGCGCGAGTTCATCTTTTGCGGGCTGGACCGGAGGCGGCTGCAGCGGGACCAACCCGACCTGCACGTTGACGCTCAGCGCGAGCCAGCAAGTCACCGCAACCTTTAACACTACCAATCAGACGCTGACCGTGAGCGTAGCGGGAACCGGCACAGGTTCCATCGCCAGCGTGCCTTCCGGAATTAATTGCGCCCCTACCTGCAGCGCTAGCTTTGCCGTTGGAACGCAAGTAACGCTCACCGAGACTGCGGGCACGAGCTCAGCTTTCTCGGGATGGTCAGGAGCATGCACTGGTACCAGCCCGACCTGCGCGCTGACGATGAACGCGACTCAGGAAGTAACGGCAACATTTGCCGCCACGCAAAACGTCACCGTGCTCAATCACATCATTTTCCTGGCGCAGGAGAACCGCTCTTTCGATCACTATTTTGGCGCACTGCGACAATACTGGGCCCAGAACGGCTATCCGGACCAATCGTTCGACGGCCTGCCGCAGTTCAACCCCATCACAGGCATCGCGCCGCTCTATGGGCCGCCCCCGAGCAATCCAGGTTGCGATCCCGCAGGGCCCCCGCCCAGCGATTGCGTCTACGATACAAATAACCCGGTCACTTCTTATCCTTTAATCACTCAGTGCATTGAAAACCCGAGCCCTTCCTGGAATGAGGCCCATGTGGACTGGGATTACGGCGACCAGGTTGGTATGTGGCCTGCCACATTAAACGGCTTCGTCTGGAGTGCAGCGCACGACGCCAGAAACGATGTGCCTCCGTTCAACGACGTCGACGGTGTCCGAGCCATGGGGTACAACGATGGCAGCAACCTGAACTACTACTATTTCATGGCGTCGAATTTCGCCATCTCGGACCGGTGGTTCCATCCGGTATTGACGCGCACGCAACCGAACCGGGAGTATCTAATCGCAGGTACATCGCAGGGATATGTCTATCCACTGGGCACGGACAACGAAGACACGGCGCTGTTAACCGCACCGACCATCTTTCAGGAGCTTCAGACCGCCGGGATCACTTGGAAGATTTATGTAGACCCTTCGGGAAGTGCTTGTACCGGCCCGCCTTACGATCCGGCCTGCCTGCTCACGTTGAGCTATGTACAAAACTTTGCCTGGGGCCAGACGATCCCGTCTGACTATCCTCTCAACATTGCTCCAATATCCCAGTACTTCACAGACTTGCAGAACGGAACTCTGCCGCAAGTCGCGCAGATTGAACCGGCCACAGATGCTGGTTTCGATGAGCACCCATCGAACTCGGATGCGGAGCCGAATGACATCGAATTGGGAGCCAATTATGTGTCCTCGATCATCAATGGACTGATGACGAGCACCTCGTGGGCAGACTCGGCTTTCATTTTTACCTACGATGAATTCGGCGGCCTCTACGACCACGTTTCACCGCAACCGGCCGTCAGTCCGGATGGCATCAAACCAGTGGATTGGCTTCCGGGCGATGTTTGCACAGAAACGAACGGGCCGACTTGCGACTTCGTTTACACCGGTTACCGCGTGCCCCTGATCGTTATCTCGCCGTATGCCTTGAAGAACTACGTCTCGCATACTGTGGCCGATACGACCGCGATTCTGAAGCTCATTGAAACTCGGTTCAATCTGCCGGCTCTAACCAAGCGGGATGCCGCTCAAATCGATATGACTGAATTCTTTGACTTCAACAATCCGGCTTGGATGACCCCTCCGAACCCACCGGTCCAGGTGACAAGCGGCGCTTGCTACGTGAATCAGTTGCCCTAGCACCGGTGCGGGCATTGTACTGGTCCCACATTTTGGCGGAGAAACGCGGAAACCTTATGAGCTTCAAGGCAAAAAACAACGAGCGCAACACTAACAGCTGCGCACTTCAGATCTCGGTGTCGCCAACTCCGTATCAGCAGTGGCGGGACGTGATGCTGGTTAGCATGTGCTTCCTGCTCACTCTGTTGGCCTCTGAAGTCAAGGGTCAGACCTCCGCTTCGACGCCGCCTTCCGCAAGCGCGACTGTCGTTCCGCAAACCACGGCCCCACCAGACGCCGAGGCCGCGCCGCAGAGCAATGCCGCGGCCACGCAAGAGCAGCAGCCCGATGGCCAGCAACCCGGTGATGATCAGAGTTCCGGTTTCGTGTTCAAGAAGCAGGTGCGGGAAGTGATTTTGCACGCTACCGTTGTCGATGAGCAGCGGCGGCTGGTAACCGATCTCGACCGGCCGGCATTCACCGCCTTCGAAAATGGAGTGCCACAGGCCACCACGTCGTTTCATCGGGAAGACGTTCCGGTGGCAATGGGAATCGTAATCGACAACTCCGGCTCCATGCGCGAAAAGCGAGACAAGGTGAATCAGGCGGTGCTCAACTTGATTCGTGCCAGCGGGCCGAATGATGAAACCTTTGTGGTCAACTTCAGTCAGGATTCTTTTCTCGACCAGGATTTTACTTCTGACTCAGGCCTGCTCCAGGAGGCCCTGCAGAAGGTCTCGGCTCAGGGCAGCACGGCGCTGTATGACGCCATTGTTGCTTCCGCAGTTCATTTGAAGAACAACACCCGCATTGAACGCAAGGTTCTGCTGGTGATCACGGATGGCCGGGACAACGCCAGCCAGGAAACGCTACAAGAGGCTGCGCGCCGCCTGCAGCAGGAGAATGGGCCCACGCTCTATGCCATCGGGCTTCTCGGAGACGAACTTCAGCGTTCGGACACGGGTGCCTTGCAAAGTCTGGCCGAGGTTACGGGCGGGGTTGCTTTTTTCCCGAAAGGCCTGGACGAGGTTGAAGACATCACTCGCGTCGTGGCGCGCGACATTCATAGTCAGTACACAATCGGTTACAAGCCAACTGACCACAGCACAAATGGCGGATACCGCACCATCGAAGTAAGAGCGCAGGCGCCCGGCCATCGCAAACTTACCGTTCGCACTCGCAGCGGGTATTATGCGGGCGAGGCTGTCCACTAAGCGTTAACCCCAACCAATAAACCGCTCGGTCGCTTCCTGAGGTGGGGCCGGTTTCTGAATCGTCGGTTTAGGGGCGGAAGGTTTCCAGACGCTGGATGTACCAGAGGGGAAAGCCGTATTCGCGGGCCGGTACGACGATTCGATCTATGTAATCGTTTGTCGCGGCGCGCTGGTCCATTGCCGGGCAGATGTAGCACAGAGCAGGCTTGTATTTTCCATCGCGCGTTTCCGCGAGAACGGCTTCGGGAAGATAAGTCTCACCGAGAACATCCTTGGCGTGGGCATACAGGCGGCCGAGTTCGGCATGAGTACCTGTGGCAAGAATTCCGTAGACGGAGTGCTGGTCGGAGCGGACGAGATTCGCACGCGGTTGGATGCGGATGTCGAAGCCTGCAAGCCGCGCGACTTCCCATTTTTCGGGGACGTAATTCACTTCGCGCAGAACACTCAGATTGATGTACGACCCGTAGAAGAATGTCCAGACCTTGGGGTCAGCCAGTGCGAGCGTGGTGTCCTGGTTAACTTCGATCACGCCTGGCATTGTACCCATCTATGTAGGTTTTTCGCAGCCTGCTAGAGAATTGCAGATCGTCAAGCTACCAGATTCCCTTATCGCTTCCCGTGATCTTCTGCCCCACCGCGGCTGCAGTAGCCAGGCATGGTAACAAACTCAGCCGGACGCTGTTCTTCAGTTCCCGATTGAGCAGCAGAGTTGTCAGCTGCGAACCATAGAGTTTGGCGGACTGCGGCATGATCGGGATACGCAGGTAACCTCGGCTGAAGTGAAGTTCATCGCCGCCGAATCGCGCTGCGACCCTCACGAACGGCGGGAGATCCAGACCCCTACCACGGTAGTGGCCCACGTAGTCCGACACAATCACAAGATAACTGGCCACGCCTTTCCAGATGCCGGCACCCTTGGACGAGAAGCGCAGGCGCTCGTAATCGATGTCGCCGCTTTCCGAAAGCTTAGCCGTGTCGACAATGTCGCACAGCCGGAAATAGAAATGGCGGTACATGCGTTGCAGCGCGGAGATCATCACGCGATCCTCGGCAGCGGGTACCCGGAACGTGTGGTTTCCAACGACAGCCAGCCGAGCATGCGTGGCCAGGGACGCGGCGATTCCAACCTGTTCACCGGTTTGACCCAAGCGGCCCATGTGGATCTCAACTGCCTCGGGCAGTCCGGGCAGAACGAAGTTCCATTTGCGCGCCAGGCGATCTCCCCAACTGCGCGGCGCAAGTTCCGCGTCAAAACTGCGCTTCATAAGCTGCAGCACATTCGCCGAGGCCGCATTGGTATAGAGATCCAGATCGCTGCCCAGGTCGGGCCAATGATCGAGCGATTTGATGACCGTGACGTCGTATCCTTCCGCCCGGAACGCGGCGCAAATTCTCTGCAGGAACGACATCGCGTTCTCGATCCGCGCACCCTCGGCTGCGAGCGCGGTCGCCGCCCATTCTGCGCGGCAGTCGTCCCCTGCGCGGCGCATGACCTGGAGAAAGACATCTAACCCACGCATTACCACGTGATGGGACTGCGCCAATGCCAGCATATCGTCAAATTCTTCCCGGCTGATTTCTGCGGTGCCGAAATCCAGCTCGGCAGGCGTGGGAGGAAGTTGGGATTCGCCTGCGACCGGAGGCAACAGAAGGCGCGAAAGAACGATCAGGGCCTTACTCGAATCAGAGGGAAAAGATGTCTTAATCATATTGGCGAGATCATATTGGCGAAGATCATGGTGGCTAAGATCATATTGACGAAGATCGGTGGTATTGGCGCACTTGCGAAAGTGGTGGTTCGGAGGGTCACTGGCTCCCCGACGGTTGCGTCCCGGTTGGCGATACCGTGGGCTCGACCACCGGCGTGTTGTCGCGGTGCTTCAGTTCGATCGGGCCTGATTGCCGGCGCCGAGCCTGGTCTTCCTGAACAATCTCCCCCCCAACTTTCTGGTCGCTATCGGCGATAACGGTAGAAAGATGCTGCCCTTCGGCGGAACTCCGGGTCGCGAGTCCGACACGCTCGTTGGCGTGCTCGGCCTTTTGGGCTCTTGCATAAAAGAACTGCGCAGTTTCGAGGTCGCCCTCTTTTTCTGCCACGTAGCCAACATTGTTGAGTGAGAATGCGCTGTATGGATCAAGCGAATAAGAACGGAGGAAGTCTTGCTTCGCAGCCGGCCAATCATTGCTATTGGTCGCTGAAACTCCGCGCACCGCGAACAATGCTGCCTGGGCCTGGTCGGTGGCTGCGTTTCGCATGCGCTCTCTCAGTTTTTTTGCACTGTCAGCAGCCATCTTGCTGACCGGCTTTCCTCGCCATGCGGGGTTCAGCGTGACGACGACTGGTTCTAAGGAATGTGCATCGGCAGCCGCGATATAGAACGTCAGCGCCTGTTCGTAATCTCCTCGCGACTCGCTGGCAACGCCCAGATTGTTCAAGGTGAATGTATTTCGCGGATCCATCGCCAGCGCTTGTTTCAGGAGGAGATCAGCCTCTGGTGTCCGCCCCTCTGACAAGAGCTGAATCGCCTCGACGTTCATGCGATTGACCTGCATGGGGACGTCGTGCAGGCTGCCGAATGCTGCCCGCATTGGTTTTCCTTCCAGAACTTTCGCATTGGACCGGTCGATCACCGCATCGCTCGCCTGTTGCGACGCCAGGCTGTAGAACTTCTGCGCGCGATCCAGATGGCCCTGCAGTTCAGAGATGTAGCCCAGGTTGTTCAACGTAAAAGGGTCGGCGGGATCGAAAAGATAGGCTTTGTAAAAGAACGTTTCGGCTTTCTCATACTGTTGCTTGCGGAGGGCGTCAACCCCATCCCGATTAAGGCGCTGCACCAGCGTGAACTCGCTTCGCCTGGGGACTGTGATTTTGAGGTCTCCTGCCCAGGCGTTCGGTGGTGCCCAGACCACCGTGACGGCCGTGACGACAATGATTGCCAGCAAGCCGAGTTGTTTACCAAACATGTTTGGGTCCCTTATGAGCGTGAGTTGGATGCTCCGGGTGGGAATGCGTTGCCTAGCGCCCAAACACAACAAAGTGGCCGCCGTAGGCACTTTGAGACCACTGTTCATCACTTCAGACCATCAAAGAGACGGTGAATCCAGGCAACAGATAAGGGTGTGATCCATGGGTCGTTTTCTAGCTGTAGCCATTCTTAGTAGCGCGGCATTTGCTCAATCAGCGTCGTCCGCCGGTTCGATGACGGCACAAGATCAGGGCGCTCAGCGTGTATCTGTATCAATGCTGGAAGGCGGCTTAGGCGGATCGCCTGGCCTGCCGACACTGCCCAGCGGGAGGAGCACCGTGATAGGCGGGGCCATTCGCGGGGTGGACCACGTTCGCGACCAGTTCACACTGAATGTGTTCGGTGGGCAGAAGTTTAAGATTGTCTTCGACGCCCGCACCCAGGTTTTTCGTAACGGACTAAAAAGCACGCTGCTCGATCTGCACCCTGGCGATCATGTTTCGGTCGAGACCGTGCTGGACGGAACCACGGTGTTTGCGCGCAGCATCCACGTGTTGTCGGAAGTGCCGGAAGGCGAATGCCAGGGGCAGGTGTTGAACTACCGTCCCGACGACGGTGAATTGACCGTGCGTGACGTGCTCTCGCACGAACCGTTCAAACTGCACGTGCCTGCCGGGACCTCGATTGTTGGCCAGGGTCAGGCTGCTTCTTCCGCGGATCGTGGCCTCTCCGCACTGGCAACGGGGACTCTAGTCTCAGTTAAATTCCAATCCGATAATAAGGGGCACGGTGTGGCTAGCCTGATCGTGATCCTGGCGACGCCGGGAACGGCATTTGTGTTCGTTGGAAATGTCGCCTTCCTTGACTTGCATCTTGGCCAGTTAGTGCTGGTCGACCCACGTGATGGGAAGCGTTATGAAGTATCCTTTGACTCCGCTCGCTTCCCGATGAGCCGTGAACTTCACGAAGGGGCCGATGTGACGGTGACCGCGGACTTCGACGGCGCCCGCTACGTGGCCAGCGCGATCGCCATCAATGCTCCATCTGACAAATAGATCAAGCGCAGCTCAGACGGGCAGCCAGTGGGTGTGCTAAAGGACACTGCTTCGGGCCGGTCGGGTTGTTCCTGCAGCAGCGCCGGTGGAACAACCCCTACGCGCTGCCCGTTGGAAATCACCCCCCACATCTAAGGAAGAGCGCCGTACACATCCAGTTCACCCTGGGGATTTGTCACCGTGGTCAGATCGTGACCGGTTCCGATGTAAACCTTCCCATTCGCAACAATCGGCGAGGTGAACTTGATTCCGTATCCCGGTGCATCCCCTGCATTAATTCCGCTGTTATACAACTCAGTAGTCAAATCGAGGGCGTCATAGGCGCGCAGGATTGCGGTCGTCGGTGGAACGCCAACTGGTGGATATTGGTTTTGAAGCGGGTCCCCGTGGTCAATCATCCACAAGATTCCGTTCGCAGTGCCATTGGCCGAAATGAAGGCCGTCGCGCCATTGCTGCCTTGCTGCATGGCAGGCAAACTCGTCAGTGCCGCCGTCAATGTTCCCGAGTATTCAAACTGCACGATCCCGACAGGTATGGATGTTGAAGTCGGGGTTATTCCGACGTATACCGATCCATTGAAGTAGGATGGCGTCGAAAAGAATTCATAGGAATTGATGTTGGTGGTCCATGTTAATGGCGTAAACGGCGGGGGGTCCGTGCAACTTGAGGAATACGGGTCGAAGCCCTGATCAATCAAGACACCTGGCACCACTTGCGTCGCTCCTGCGTCATTGTCCTGCTCCTGGCCTAGATCGGTCGTGTTCACCAGATAGAGTACTCCGGTCTTTCCCCCCGCCAGGGCTTCGGTGCTTCCTGGAATCAGCAACAAACCTCCCGACGCCAAATCCGCATCGTGGCAATTCATGTAGCGATAATCATCGGGGGTGAAGTAGTCGAGCATTTGAAGTTGCCCATTGCTCGAGAACTTCAGCACCGAATCGCCCCATGCTGTCGCTCCATCCCAGGGTCCGTTCCCAGTTGTGATGTAGATGTTCCCGCTGTCATCGGCAGCCGGGCCGCCGCCACCCATCCACACTCCTCCCGCGCTGGCATACGGACCCTCGCCATTCAAGTTGGGACTCGCGTTGAAGACGCCAGTTTGGGCCAGAGTCAGCTCGTTATAAGCCAGCAACCATCCGCTATGACAACCGCCGAAACCAATGTAGACGGTGCCGTTAGACACGAGCAGGGCCGCCCGCTGCACACATGATGCGGTCAGAGATACTACGCCGTTCTTCGAATCTGAGTTCGTACCCGGCACCGAGGCCTGAATGGTTACCGGGCTCCCGGTGGTCTGCGCCCCAGTGAGAATATTCAGTGCGTTCAGACGGAAAGTGGGCAACGCGCCCGTTGACGTTAGCGTTTGGACAGAGACCACATACATCGTGTTCGAGGTCGTATCAATCACTGGCGTTGAGGTAATGCCCTCTACCGGCTGGATGGGGCCGTCGAGGATCGGTGTTTCTCCCGCCTGCAGCAGCGAAACCTGCCACAACGGCGCGCCATTGTTATAGTTGTCGGCGTCAAAGGCGTACACGCTGTCATTCTCGGTCGCCGCGAACACCACATTGCGCGTGACACCGTTGATAACCAGGTTCGACATCAGCAGCGGTTGCCCGTACTCGTACCCATCCAACAGGTAAGAAAACAACTTGCCAAAGGTTTGAGGAGTGACGTTTGCCGGCGACAGCGATACCTCGGTCGGATTCAACCCGGTGCGTTGAGCGTCATAATGCCACATCGAAACGTTAGTGAGTCCGGCAACGGTCGACGTCACGGCAAGTGATGCGCTCCCGGTAATCCCGCTTAGCGCCGCAGTCAACGTCGTTGAGCCTGTGGTCAGCCCGGTCGCCAGGCCGCTGGAGCTTATAGTCGCTACCGCTGGAGTCGCGACCGCCCAAGTGGCCGTCGAACTTACATTGGCGGTCGAGTTATTGCTGTAGGTGGCTGTGGCGGTGAACTGCTGGGTAGCGTTCACGGCAATGCTTGCGGTCGAGGGCGCTACCGCTATCGACGTGACCGTCACGGCTGGCGTCACGGCAAGTGATGCGCTCCCGGTGATCCCGCTTAGCGAGGCAGTCACTGTGGTTGAGCCTGTGGTTACCCCGGTCGCCAGGCCGCTGGAATTTACAGTCGCAATCGCCGGAGTCGCGACCGTCCAAGTGGCCGTCGAACTTACGCTGGTGGTCGAGCCATTGCTGTAGGTTGCCGTGGCGGTGAACTGCTGCGTCGCGCCCACGGCAATGCTTGCGCTCGGAGGCGCTACCGCGATCGACGTGAGCGTCACGGTCCCCGTCACGCCAAGCGATGCGCTCCCGGTTATCCCGCTCAGTGACGCGGTCACTGCCGTTGAGCCTGCGGCGAGCCCGGTCGCCAGGCCGCTGGAATTTATAGTCGCTACCGCGGGAGTCGCTACCGCCCAAGTGGCGGTCGCGCTCACATTGGCGGTCGAGCCATTGCTGTAGGTTGCCGTGGCGGTGAACTGCTGCGTAACGCCCACGGCAATGCTTGCGCTCGACGGCCCTACCGCGATCGATGTGAGTGTTAGGGCCGCCGCCGTCACGGTAAGTGACGTGCTCCCGGTGATCCCGCTTAGCGACGCAGTCACTGTGGTTGAGCCTGTGGTTACCCCGGTCGCCAGGCCGCTGGGATTTACAGTCGCTACCGCTGGAGTCGCGACCGTCCAAACGGCCGTCGAACTCACATTGGCATTCGAGCCATCGCTGTACGTTGCCGTGGCGGTGAACTGCTGCGTAGCTCCCACGGCAATGCTTGCGCTAGAGGGCGCTATTGCGATCGACATGAGTGTCACGGTCGGCGCCATGACGGTAAGTGACGCGCTCCCGCTCATCCCGCTTAGCGATGCAGTCACCATCGCCGAGCCGGCAGCTGCTCCCGTTGTCAGGCCGCTGGACGTTACAGTTGCTACCGCCGGAGTCGCGACCGTCCAAACGGCCGTCGAACTTACATTAGCAGTCGAGCCATCGCTGTAGGTTGCGGTGGCGGTGAACTGCTGCGTAGCGCCCGCGGCAATATTAGCAGTGGCTGGCGCCACTGATACCGACTTGAGTGTCACGGCCGCGGGCACAGACCCGCATCCCGTAATTGCGATCACGAGCGACAGTACAAAACAAGAAACAGGGATGCAGAGCAAGCGATGACGACGAGGAGCCATATGTGCCTAATCTCCGAAGAAATGCGATTCCGCGACGACCGCAGAAGAGTGTCAGAAATCGCGCCACGGACATCGTGGAGCACAAGAAACTGTCGCCACCTCTGCCGAGGTGCCCTTTAGTTGCCACAACGTTGTCTAAGGTTGCTCTGCCCGAAAATTACGGATCCGATAATCGCTCGCTGGCTGGTTGAGCGTCTTAAATTGTTCGCGGCGGAACCGGGAAATCAAGCATCCGGCGTTCCCACTCCATTGGGACACAAGGACAGTGGCCTTTCGACTAACGCTCAGCGGCATTTCTTTATTGACCCTATACCGAGAACCCTGTATTACTGTTTGGGCAACATGGGTGAAACTCGGGATCGATCCGATTCGATCCGCGAGACTACTGGGGCAACGTCCCGTTCGCGTCGGGCCTAGTCCATTCAATCAGGCAATTCAGAACTTGTGATTCCACAAGTACGCGCGTTCAACAACAGACTCGGAGGTCCCAACCATAATGAAGGCTCTTTACCGCATTTTCTTTGTTTTCTTAGCGTTGGCGACTTCCGCACTGGCGAATGTAACCGTCAGCAGCCCCAGTAACGGCGCTACGCTGGGCTCGCCAGTGCCATTCGTGGCGACCGCGACCACGACCACTTGTTCGAAGGGCGTGGCCTCCATGGGCATTTATGTGGACAACCAGTTGGTCTACGTTGTCGATGGAGCGAGCATGAATACCACTTGGGCGCTCTCTCCAGGTACTTACAGCACCGTCGTGGAAGAGTGGGACCTTTGTGGCGGCGCGACCTACACTACGGTGGAGATTACGGTCAGCAGCCAAAGTGGCGTATATGTGACATCGCCCGCGAACAATGCCCAAGTCACCTCGCCAGTGAATTATGTGGCGTCGGCGACCACGAGTACTTGTTCGAAGGGCGTGGCGTCCACAGGGATCTACGTAAACAACAAACTGACGTACGTCGCGCAGGGAGCGGCTCTAAACACCCAGCTTTCGTTGAGCGAAGGGTCCTACGACACCGTGGTGGAAGAGTGGGACTATTGCGGAGGAGCTGCTTATACCACTGTGAATATCACGGTGGCGGGCAGCACAAGCAAATTTTCCAATCTCCAGGCTAATGAAGGCTGGAACAGTTGGGGTCAGCTTCCGCCCCTCTACGATGACTGTTCACCCTGTTCGGGACTCAACTGGTCCACGAAGTATGGAATCTCATCGCCGTCAGAAAGCGGAGACGCAACCCAATTCAACACCAGTGGAACCACGGCTTACGGGGTTGTTCTGTGGTACAACCCGGTAATTGGCCAGTTCTCAACGCAGGGACTGCCCGACCTGAATCATACGCTGGTCCCGAGTCTTCACAATTTTACTTATGACACTGATTTCTATGTGACGAACACTGCCGTGACTCAGGCATTGGAGTTCGATGTCGCGATGTATATGAGTGGGATCAAAATGTTCTGGGGAACCCAGTGCAACCATTTAGGGGACGGGGACTGGGACGTCTTGAATAATGTGACTCCAGCGTGGGTTTCCACAGGTGTTCACTGCAGTGTGACCAATGGCTGGAACCACGTTACCTTTCAATTTCAGCGAGAATCGAACAACGACCTTCTCTATCAGACGATCACGCTGAACGGTGTGACCTCCAATATCAACGAAACGTATGCCCCTGCCACGGCGCCGGCCAGTTGGTATGGCATTACCGTGAACTACCAGATGGACGGAAACTACGACCAGGCGGCAAATACCACATACCTGGACAATTTGAGTCTCACTTATTGGTAGAGTGAGCGGGAAATAGATTGTCTGGCTGGCGGTCAACCAAGATCGTCGAAACACGGAACGAGAATCCAGCTTATTTTGACGGTGTCGGCGCTGGGTGAGCGAAGGTTGGGGACAACTGGAGGTCGTGAGGAGAAAGTGCCTTCAGTACTTGTTGCGACACCTGCCGCTCGACATCCTGAACTGGCTGGGGAGCGATAACCGTCATCCCGTCCACCAGTTCGTTCAGGGCCAGATAAGACGCGCGGCTACTGTGAAGAAACTCGAGCGGGTACTCGGGCTTTCGCGCGCGAGCCTGAACCGGATCGGCATCCAATAGGAAGCTGATATCTGGTTGCGGAACGAACCACAGCAGCAGGCGAACATAAGCACGAGTGATTGGATTCTGTAACGACAGGTTCGCGAGTTCGTCATAGAGATATCGGTCAAAGATTATGACGTCTGCGTCCGCCCTGAGCGCTTTGGCGACGACGATGCGGAGCGAGACGGCATCCACTAAGTAAAGACCGAAACGCACCGCTGTCATGTACCAGGACTGAACGTTCTTGTCTCGCCGGGCTACCGGGCGTGCCGGAGTTCCGACACCGCTCTCTCCCTTGAACAGGGTGTGGCCGGACACTTCCCGGATCCGCGTGAGCTTCGCGACGTCATCCCAGAAAGTGATTAACAGCACGCGGGCACCGGCCTCGTTCAGCTGGGTGCGAAGATTTTCAATTTGAGTGCTTTTGCCGGCGCCGTCAATGCCAGAGAAGCTTACAGATGTGGCGCGCCGATGTTCAGGAGATTTCCGGTTGATGTTCAAGGGCTAACGTGGCCGGCTGGGACTAGCACTCGCTAGAGCCACAACCGCTCCGACGGCAGCGCCAGCACCTGCAATGGCGGCCACTTTAATTAGGATGGAGCGCGCTCGCCTTTGTTTTGCCGGGGCGATGGCCGCTCCGGCCGGTCTGGAGGCCGCAACACCGGTTGTCTTTATAAACGTTGCCGCAGCTGTGCCGACGGGTTCTTGTGTGCCGTTTTGTAGCTTTGGGGAGGGCTGTTGCACACTGGACACTTGGCTGTCGTCGACCATTTGCGAATGAACTATGCTTGTGTTGGGGAGAGGACTGTCGGGAAGCGTTTCAGGCTGCGGTGGTTCGGCCTGGGATGGTTCGGCCCGTTCCTGATTAGCGCCACTCACAGAAGTTTTTGGCCGAGCGTTTGTGGAGTATGCAGTTTCGGCCGGTTGATTGGAAATCGTCTCCTGCTGTGGTGATGGGGCGGCAGCCGCAATTGGCGCTACCAATAACAACACCACGCAGCCAGCGATATGACGCTTCAGCCAACGCCACGGCGTTCTCATTGCGACTTCCGAATCTGAAGACCCTTCGCGCGAGACAGATGTGTTTTCTTGGACGTGGTTGCGCCGCACTCCAGACGAGCGAGTGGAATGCTCGTGCCGCAGACCTTGCTGTAAGCTCTTTGTCGAAAATTGGTGGAAGCTGTTTACTGCGTCAGCGGTATTGTCAAAAGCCTCGAAGAGATGATCGACCCTTGCAAGTTCCAGAATCGCCGCTGCCCCAGGAGGGATCGCCGCAAGTTTGACGTCGCCATTTCGCTTCATGGCCTCCTCCAGGCAACTCAACAACACATGGATTCCAGCTCTGTCGAGTTCCCGCACCTTCGAACAGTCAAGCACCACACGAGGCCGGTCTGCGTTCCAGCAAGAATCCACTTCGCGAAAGAACAAGCGGCCTTGTTTGAGGCTGAAGTTCTCCGGCAGCTGTTTCACCGCTACGAGTCGCGCACGTGGCATATTTGGGACCCCAGTTCCAAGAGCCTTCTTTATCGTTCTTAAGGAGAAAGATGGCGCAGCCCCAGTAATCAGGCCTATTAGATAATCTAGAGTGGCGATGGTACTGGGTCCATCCTGTCCTGTCGGTAGACGGAAGACTGGTTTGCGCTAGAAATTAAATAGGCGTTTCGGTCAAAAGCGGCTTTACAAAAGACGCGCGAGTTCGGACTCGGAATCACTGAATGGTATTGGGGAGCAACCGAACGGAAGTTGGGCGGCAGGCATGTCCGAATTCGTTAGATAATTTTGCGCATCCAGAAACTCGACGGCCATACCCGATCACCGTCAAGGCTGGGCAGAAACCGCCGCTTGTCCGTCGCCATATTTTGGTAGCTGTGTTTCCAATGCGGAAACGCATGATCGAGAGCTTCCGGATCGAAGCCTTGCATCGCGCTGCTCCCCCATATGACTTCAAATCGCGGATTAAACGTCAGGAGAGCTTCCAGCAGATATTGCTCTGACCAGAAAGACAAGTTCTGCAGCACCATGTCCTTCGGATAATCAGATGGGATAAAAATGTCGTGCGCGTGAATCAAGACACCACGGTTGAGGCGGGGCAGTATCTCCAGGTACTCTCGAACTACATCGCTGCCAATGCCGACAACGTGAGTCGAATCGAGAAACAGAAAATCTCCCTCCTCCAGGCTCAGGAAGATGTCTAGATCAATACTCTGGACAGAGGCAGCGATCAGCCGAACACGATCACTCAACGCTTCTTTTGGAAACCGATCTGGATGTGGGTCAATCGTCAGCAATTCTCCACGGACCCCGTCCATTTTCAAGTTCTGGTCCAGAGCAGCTGCCATGACTCTGCTGCTGTACCCACCGCCAACTTCTATGATGCGCTTGGGCTTGAGGTGCCGCACCAGGCAGTATGCGATCTCGGCATCCACCGTTTCAAAAAATCCATTGCCCCGCGTGTAACCTGCGCTGCCGATCGCGCCCGAGGTCGATCCCCATTCCGGCTCGTATTCCGGTACGACATTTCGCAAGAAGTCGAGTTGCTTTTCCAAAGCGAGATCAACGCCGACAGGAAACTGTTCGGTTGGCCACTTCCGAGCTTCCAATTCCCTGAGATCGGGAACCGGCCAGTAGTAATGATTTGGGACAAGACTTATACCGACGCTCTGCAATATACGAAACGCAGACCGTATGATTCCGAGCGCGGGTTCGGTTGTCCGAAATTTTCTGGCGAGGCTTAGAAGCGGAGAGTCGTCCCGCACAGGGGCAGGAGGAGTGTATGCCTCGACTTCAACATTCTCTATTGCGGATTGACGACTCACAGAGGGCTTCTCCTTTTGAGGTTGTCAGCAATAGCCGAGAAATCTGTTCGAATCAGAACTCCTTGATCCGAGCTCCTGATCAGCCTGGTTTCTGCCCCCGGAATGACGAATCCCCCAGTCCCACTAACTAAGTGATGGGAGCACTCTTAGTTATCGGACCGTTGCAAAAGGCGTGTAAGTTCCGCCTCAGGATCTTGTACAGCTTGTGTTAGCAAATTTGTGCCGTACCGAAAAAGGGTCGCGACATTGGTTCGATACCAACAGCATTCTGTCATTCTGGGTGAGAGTCCGCACAAGAAGCGAAACTTCTGCAGGCTCTCCGGGGAGGTTAGTGTTGCCGCCACCAGGCGGTGGTTTCCATCCAGGATGGTGAGGGGTTCGCTCTCGTTGAGACCGATCAGAAGCACGGTGCCCGGGTCGATGTCCAGGCGGAGCCAATCGCGGAGCGCGGCAATTTTCGACAGAAATGCGTCTTCGACCACGTCGGCACCGTCAAACATGCGGATGCGTTCGACAACTGCCGGCACGGCGAAATTGCCCCGAGCGAGCTTCCGCCATCGTGCGCGAGGAAAAACAAGAATCTGGTCCAGGTCTGCCGGCCGGACGTCGACCTCAAACCATTCCGTTCCCTTAGGCAGTTCACTCCACAATGAAAGATATCGAATAAACAACAGGGCACGCCGCTTGGCGTTTTCGGCGACATCATCAAGGTCTGGCTCTGTCACCAATCCCTGCATTACGTCCTGGTACTCCTCGAAGGCGGGCTTGTTGAAATCGTTCTTTAGAAATTCCGCAATGACCTCAGCTTCAGAAACCCGTCGGATAATCCGGATTGATTTAGAGCCTGCTGCTATCTCCGAATTGTTAGTTTTCGTCAGCAGGTTCAAAAGGAATGGTACAGCGACCACAACGAATAGTGCCGACATCACCACGAGTTGTACCCAGATAACCTGACGCAGAGACGAATGGTAACGACAAATGCCGGCGACGACAACGCCACTGAAGGCCAACTGCACCCAGCTAGTATTCGCGATCTTGTAAGACATCTCGTATGTGATCATCACGACACTCAGTGAGTAGATGACGGTCGCGGTTGCATACAGCGCCAGCAGATAGGGAAGGCCGTACTTTCCGGCTACCTCGAACTGAGGGCCGAAGAGCGATGTCCAAATCCCGGCAGGCGCGAAGCGAAGGCCGAGAGCCAATGTGGAGCCAATTCCTAACACGATCAGCAGAGAAGTCGCGAGCAGCTTGTGATTGTTTCTCTCCTCCCGGCGCGCGCCAGCCATCAGCGGAAACATACTGTTCACAACCGAATAGCAGAAGAAAAAAATCACTCGACCCACTAACGACACGGCGGCATACAGCCCGGCCGCGGTTGCGGGAAAGAAATGTTTTACTAACACGATGTCACAATTATTGATGAGCGCCTGGCCGCCACAAAAGACGACTGCCTGCAGCACTTCACGAAATGCGTCGGGTAGAAAGAGTCCGGTTGGAACCGCCGCCGCGAATCTGGGTCCAGTGGCGAAGTAGGCGGCTGCAACAGCGGCCGCGTTGGCCGCGATCACTCCGGGGACACCGAAGCCCAGCTTGATGAGGAGGAGAGATCCGCAGAGCCGAACCAGCGCCTCCAGAATGATGTTCATGGCGAGACGCCGGAAGCCGTAAGCACCCTGCAGATAACCACGCTGGCTTCCCAGGGGGACGTAGAAAGCAGCTCCAATAGCCAGCAATACGATGAGAATCGGACTTGGCAGATTGAGAAAGTCCGCAATCGCTCTCTGGAAAAGCAACAAAAGTAGCGCGACGGTGATGCCGCATATCCACGCACTTCTGTGGAAACTCCGATGAACCTCGCGTTTCCCCTCCGGGGAACTCTGTTGCGCAACAGCCTTTGCGGAGACGATTTGGAAGGAAAGAGTAACCGTTAGGAGCAGGATGAGCAGAGTGTAGACAGCCGTAGCCTGGCCAAATCCAGTCGGACCGAGAAATCGTGCGACTGCAATGTTGTAAGCGAAGTTGATCGCAGTTGCGATCCCTGAAGCCGAGAGCAACAGGAAGCTTCCCGACAGAGCGCGGGATTGGAGACTCTTCGGTTCAAGATTCGGACTATTCACAACGTTCTTGGGGCTCCAACGCACTTAACAGGTAAACCTGATACGAACAAATCCGGCGCTGCGAGACCGGAACACAGTCGCGAAACGCTAAAGGGAAAGTTCTCCCTTCGCAGCAGCACTTCTGATGCTCAAAACAACGATCGCGCTGCTTGCGGCTCGACGCACTCAGCCTTTAATTGCTGGCCGCGCTACAACCCGAGGTGTTAGTGCCGACTCTAAAGGCTGGAACCTATGATCGATCGTTACTTGTTGTCTGCATTAATGCTTCTCCTGCAACTGCAAGGCTGTGCGCATCCTGCATTAAGTCAGGAAATACGCCAGAGTGCGGGGGCCGCGAAGGCTTCGCCCCAAGTTTTGGCAGTCTATGAGCCGTGGTTTGGTCATCCCAGGCATATCTCAGTGGGCTATTCCTCGCAGGATCCGGCGGTGATTCGCAAACAGATTGTCCAAGCCAAGGCAATGGGAATTTCCGGCTTCGTGGTGGACTGGTACGGAGACCGCGAACCTTTTATCGACCGCAGCTATGCACTGATCCAGACTATCGCCGCCGAAGAAAATTTTCATGTTTCGATGATGTACGACGAAACCGACGAAGAACTCGGAGCGACCGACGAAGCTCTGGCAGATTTCAGCTACTTCAGCAAAACTTATCTCTCGCCGAATGCACCCGGGCGTCAGGCCTATCTCACGTATAACGATCGGCCGGTAATCTTTGTTTTTCCAAAGGGATCCCATACCGACTGGAAACGAGTGCGCGTGGCAATCGACAAATGGAACCCAGCTCCATTGCTTATCTATGAAGACGACCCCGGTTCCTCGTTGTTCCCGGCGGCATTTGATGGAGTTTATGCGTGGGTGAATCCTGGGAAGCGCGGGTGGGCAGCAGATGGCAGCAACTGGGGAGATGATTACCTCGAAAACTTCTATGCCAAGATGCAGTCGAAACACCCTGACAAGATTGCCGTGGGCGGGGCCTGGGCGGGCTTCGACGATAGCAAAGCTTCGTGGGGTCTTAACCGGCACATGTCTCAGCGCTGTGGCCAAACCTTCGCAGACACGATGATGATGTGGCGGCAGTACTACTCCGCCGATCATCCCCTGCCCTTCTTATTGATTGCGACGTGGAACGACTACGAAGAGGGCACTGCAATTGAGCGCGGACTGGCTAAGTGTGGCCCCGGCGCTCAGCCGCGGTCGGGGCAATAACTCCTAAGCCACCCGAAAGGGCTTTCTCCGATCTTCTGCACGGCGACCCAGGTTTACTTGAGCGGCGTCGACTTGAGAAGCGCCGTAAACCTTGTCGATGATCGAGAGGGGCCGGCTGCGCACCTCGTCGTACACTCGTCCGAGATACTCGCCAAGCACACCCACGCTCAAGAGCAGGAGACCTCCGACGAGGAAGATCGCAGCGGCCACACCGTACCCCAAAGGATTCACCGGGCTCTTCGAAAACACGGTGCAGACGGCCAGAATCGCGGCTAAAGAGATCGCAAACCCCGCCAGCCCGAAACTCAGTCGGAGTGGCTTGTAGCTAAAACTCGTAATGGCATCCATGGCGTACTTGATCCGGCTCACAAATGTGAGCTTGCCATCGCCGCCTGCCCGGTCTTGCCGGTCGTAGAGAACGACGCCGGTTTTGTAGCCGACCCAGGCCCGCAGTCCGGGCAAATACCGGTT
Organism: Candidatus Sulfotelmatobacter sp.; assembly: GCA_049509155.1. Taxonomy (GTDB): domain Bacteria; phylum Acidobacteriota; class Terriglobia; order Terriglobales; family Acidobacteriaceae; genus Sulfotelmatobacter. Next base: position 5,852 of record JBELAE010000013.1, on the reverse strand, counting down.
TCCTTCCCGCAAGGAATTAATCGAATCGACCGCTTGTCGATCGAGAAGACCGAAGATTCCCGCATTGAGCGGGATGGGAAAGTCGGAGAGTGCTCCCAGCAAGCGATAGAAGAGAGGGAACAGCAAGGCGAGAATCTTGCGTTGTTCTTGCCGGCTTCTTCTTACAGCCGTGACGACCTGTGCCCCGCCTCGCCAGGCAGCCACCAATTCCGGCACAACTTCGGGCGGGTCCTGGAAGTCGCCGTCCATCATGACGACGGCTTCGCCACGAGCAGTCCGCAGGCCGGCCGAGATCGCCCCCATGTGTCCCCAGTTGCGCGAGAGGTCTACGACTACCACATGCGGATCCTCGGCTTGCAATTCTTTCAGCAGTCTCAGCGACGAGTCCTTGGAGCCATCATTTACATACAGCACTTCCCAGGCTTCGCCAATTTCCTTCAATGCGCCGGCCAGGGCATGATGAAACGAAGATACAATTTCCTCTTCGTTGAAAATAGGTACCACGATCGAAATCATCTAGTGCCTTTCTGAGTCGTCCCTGCTGCTTCGTTTTTAATGCAATAGCGCTTGCAGTGTTACGGCGCTTTCTTACGATTTCATTCAGGCTTCGCCTGGAAAATGCGCACCTTCCAGCGCACTTCAGTCGGAGTCATAACCGCAACATAATGCGCGCGGACGTGCTGCGTGGTCTGAAGTTTGCCGTGATCCAGAACTTGCACGTCGTATTCAACCGTATCCAGCAATTGAATCGACAGTCCCTCGGGCGAATAAAAGACCAATTGAAGATCGTGTGAACCATCTCGATAGCGTGTCTGAATCCCAAGCTTGGCTTGGTCCAGAATTGTGTCTGCCAGTTTGTCTTTGGCCGTACCCACGAAACTTGCATCGAGCAGATCGGGTCGATTCCGTTCGAACGCAACAGTCAAGCTGTGCCAGGCTTCCAGGTAATCACGAATCACCGCTGTCTGGGTCTGCTTTTCGAGAGTCCGAGGCCCGACCGAATCCGTCGGCGCGACTCGAACTGCAGGGCCGTCTGACCCGAGCACAGACAGCGCGGTGAAGACCAGACACACGATCAGGGGAAGCGTTCGCGTCGTTCGTCTTTTTCTCTGCCCGGAAATACTCATCGCTCGTTTCATTCTCTTCCCAAACTGATTTCATTCCCCATGACCACCCCGGTTGCAATTGAGACTCTGGCCCCGTTGTAAGCCGGCATTTCTGTTCGTGCGATTCCGCGTTTGATGGGCACATCAACCGTGGCTTGACCCGCGCTGGAGGTTTCCGTGAAAGTCACAATCGTCCCGTCAGGCACCGCATTGCCGACGCAGTCGCGCACCGGTTCGGTTTCCAGCATCACCCTCTGACCCGATCGATGGGCGTTCATTCTCAAGCTGCACGGATTGCCTGGAACTTGCTGTATGACTCGGGCGGCGCTCACACTTCCTGCTTGAGCGACGAACTGGGCGGCAACTTCCTTCGGTCCGGAATCCATCTTTATCCAGGCCACGCCGTCGCGAGTGGTGACTGTCTGTCTTTGACCCCCGCCTGCGACCTCGGACAATTGAAACGATACTGGCAGCGGCGCGAGGACGAGGTTCTGAAAAGTGTCAAAGACATACACCACGCCGCTGATGCCACCGTGTAAGCCAACCGGAAGACGAGAAGGTTTCGCCAGAAAGCTCAGGGCCGCGGGCTTGTCCGCAGCTGTGACGTCGAAGACACCATGATCCGTCGAAGATCGGTCTGTCGAAGATTGGTCTCGCGAAGACTCTCCCACCAGCACTGCAAAGTAGTGACCGGCATTGTGGAGATCTCCGGGAGCGAAAGAAATCGTCTCTCCCAACTGCACGTCGCGTCGCAGCACCTGTCCAGGCCCAACGATGTAGAGAGTCGCCTTGCCGCTGCCAGTGCTTTGAATGGAGAATGCGCTCCCCGCTTCGACAGTTCGGGGCAAGCGCAGGGCTCCGGCTTGCGCGACGGCCATTTGCATGGTGGCGAGCGCCACGCCACCGAACAGGAGTGTGAACCTGAGCCTCATTGGAGCCGGTCCGAACTGTACGTGGTCGTGACTGCGCGCTCAGTGCTTACTTTGCGCGCGATATCCGGCGGAATAGAAATAGCGAAGGAGACCGGCGTCCCCGGCAGTAATGCGCGGTCGACATATTGATCCGATACCCAGACCAGTTGGCCAGTGTTGTCGTAGAACGTTCCCAGAACGTGCGCCACATTGACGATCTGGCCGCTTTGATTGACAAGTTTTCCGGTGAGTGAAGCTCCGGGCGGGGGATTTAATTTCTGATCCTCAATCTCGATCACAGGGTCTGCCGAAGCCGCGATGAGGCTGGATGACGGCTCTATTTTCACGCTATCGACCTGCGACAGTTCCACATTGCGAAACGAAATGAGAAATGGAGTGACCTGCTTGGGCAAAAGAGTATGAGAGATTTTGTCGAAGCTGTCTTCCGATGCGATCGCAGATCCGTTTTTCGCGAGCAGAGTCGCTTTGACCGATACAAAGGCCGGCACTACATCTTCGTTCAGCAGTTCGCCCAACAAGACAACTCCGTCGCTGCGCTCCACGGGATGCATGTCGACGATACGCACGTGCGGCGCTTCGACATCTTGAGCTCCCCAATCATCTTCGGGACCGCGATAAACGACGTCCCAGCGCAGGTAATTCACGGTGATCACTTGCGGCGGCACTCGCGGCTCCTTAACGAGGGGCCAAGTTACTTCCCAGCGGTCTCCGGCTCTTGCGACGCGCAGGTCGCGTGATTCGACGAACGTTCCCACCACGGTCGACCAGTGCAACTTGAGTTGAATCTGCTCTTCATCGGCAGACGCATGAAGCGGACGCAGTTCGACGTTATCCAGAGTCGCGTAGGTGCGAAGGCTCGAATAACTTCCCGTCAAGTCGCGCTTAAAGTCGTCTTCGCTGAATTCGTTCTTGTTGGCCAGACTGGAATACGCCCTGTCCCAGGCGTGCTGGCCGATTTCGTGTGCCAGATTTTCGACAGCCGCTTGCGCCGTCGATGAAGGATGCAGCAGACCTGCTCCGGAACCAGCCAGCGCGACTGCGGAGGCAGCGGGCCAGACCGTGCCCATAACAATGAAGGCCGCGGTCGCAACTGCAATAATCAGAGCGAGAAGGCGTCCGGTGCTCACGAGACTAACCTCTGAGCAACAAGCGTTGCAGGCTCTGCGACGGGCTGCGCGACGGGTTGTCCGATAGGTTGTGCGACCGGTTGAACAACCCGCCCTCTGAGCCAGCGTTTCTCTGGAATCACCACAAGCAGCAACGCGACCAAGCTACTGCCGATGGGCAGAGTCCCCCACATCAGTCCTTGCCAGTGTGGAGGAATCTGTGGCGCGTTGACAGATACCGCGGGCGGGACGTCGTCTTTACTCCAAACGGTGACGGTCTTATCTTCCAGTTCGTCGACCTTGCGCCAACCGGCAAAAACCAGGAGCGGTTCGTAGTAAGGATCCCGCGCAAACACCCATTTCAGGCCGTAACGATCCGCGTGATGAAGGATCGCGCTCAGCGCGTCGAGGCCGGCCTCGCCGAAGTATTTGGAACTGGTCAGCGCTGCCCCGCCATGCTGAGTCAATTCCGGCAGCATGCGGCCGGAATTCCATTCGCCATCTACACTGCTGGCGTCGGTCAGGACGGCCAATCGCGAAATCTTGTTGCCAAATCCCAGCGTGACATAACGGTAGCGATCGTGGCCGTCACGATTGAGCCAGGAGGCCACCGAGTCCACACTGAAATCGGAGGCATCCGCCGGCCGATACGTTGCCCAACCCACTGCCAGAGCACAGCTCATGGAGGCCGCTACGGTTAACCCGACTACTGCTCGCATTCGAAAGCGGTCAATAAGTTCTGTGGCCAGCAGCCCAACAAAAGGCAGTGCAAGCAACGTTGCCCAATAGCTGAAGCGCTCCATAGTGAGGACGTCAAAAGCCCGCCCTAACACGAGTCTGCCTACCGGAGTTGTTCCGCCGAGTCCGATCAAGAATGCCAACCAGAAGCCCATCAGCAATGGACGGAGCCGAGCGATGGAAGAGCCTCGCAACACGATAAATGGCAGGACCAGAATCAAGGCTCCGTAAGGAACCACGAAGTAGTTGAGGCCCCACTGGGGACTCAGCAGGAAATTCGCACGACTGGCGTGTGGAATTGGAGTTTGCGTTACGGGATAGTGAATCAGCGCAATCCAGAACGGCAGCAGTACGAGCGCGACCGCCGCACCGACGCACAGCGTAATCAGGCCAGTGCGAAGAAGGAATGCTGGAGCTGAGAGGCGCTTAACATCTTGGGCATCCAAGTTGTGACTGTCTAAGTTGTGACGATCCAGATTATGACGATCTAGATTATGACTATCTAAGCTTCGACCGCCCAAGCTTTGACGATCAAAGATCACTAGCGCGAGCACGGGCAGTGCGAACAGCAAAGATCCAAAAAGCAGCGTGGCATGATGGGCCGCAGCGGCAGCCACGAAAAGTGCTCCGCCCTTAAGAAACGATCGCCACTCGCCATGCCGCACCCACCGGAAGAGGTAAGGCAGCGCGTTCAAATAAAGAGGTGCGGCAAAAGTGGTGGATAACTGCCCCGCGGAATAAACCAAGAAACATTCCGAGCCAAGAAAGACACTCGCGAGCGCCGCGAAGGCAGCAGCCCGCCGGTCCACCCAAAGCAACGAAAAACGATAAACACCCAACGCGAGAAGCAAAATCGCGACGAACTGAACTGCCATGTACGCCATATCTAGCCCGACGAGATGCGAGGTCAAAGCCAGCAACTGCTGTGGCAAAGGAGGATACGTGGTCTGCGAAAAACCCGCGTACCACTTGGGGTTCCAGGGATCGAACCAATTGTGCAGGTAGTGCGATGCGAAAAAAATGTGAAAATTCGCATCATACGATTTCAACGGCAACTTCATGAGCAGTAGCGGCAAGTGAACGACAAGAGCCGCCAGAAAGATCATGCTCAACGGTATCGGACCTGGTGTGGCTCCGCCGGACTCAGTTCTCTGCACAATCTCCCTTTCGGTTGGTTGGACTTGGATTCTCGGTCGTGGTTCCGGGTTGTATCGGCAGGGGTACCGCGGGCCATCGTGAGAAGCAACTCAGCCGAACGTATCTCAGTCACCTCCGTCCAGCCAACGCAGAAGGCCTTTCCCGAATCGAAGAGCCTTGCAAGCAAATGATCTGGTGGTAACCCTTTGAGTTCCGTGCGCCTGTTGAGGACCGCGTCCTTGTCCGTGCTCGTCATCATGTTTGCCGGCTCCCTCCGAGCGCAAACGTATAAGGTGGGGCCTGGCTCTGCGCAGACGCCCCAGGTCGATACCAATCAAACAGCACCTCCGAGTAAATCGCTCGGCTGGGGATCGAATATTCAAAACGCCCGTCTTGCAGGAGCCGCTGAATCAGCCCTGAAAGACGGCAATTATGCAGCAGCGGTTGACTACGCTCAGCGTGCCGTGCAGGCAACCCCGAACGATGCTCAGCTGTGGTTTCTTCTGGGATATGCATTGCGGCTCAACGGAAAATCGGTGCTCTCGGCGGATGCGTACAGCCGAGGCCTGCGATTGAGTCCGTCGGCGCTTGACGGAATTTCAGGACTCGCTCAGACGTACAGCACGATGGGCCGAGCCGCAGAGGCTGAACGTCTTCTGGATCAAGTGCTCTCGACGGATCCCAAACGAATCAATGATGCCGTGTTGCTGGGTGAGCTTCTCCTGCGAGATGGAGATTACCCCGCCGCACTCGACGTGCTGGGACGAGCGGAACAGATGCAGCCTGAAGCGCGGTCGGAATTGCTGATGGCGCTGGCGTACGAACATCAGAAG
>JBELAE010000129.1:0-11578 GCA_049509155.1 Candidatus Sulfotelmatobacter sp. | reverse complement strand
GTTGCCAAGCAGAAGGCTAGGGTCAAAGACTCGTGACAGTCCGCGGGCGGCAGACCAGAGACGGTCTCGAAAACGACAGATCCCGATATCTTAGCCGAATCAAAGTAGGCACTGGCACTCTATAGCGTACTTTCGTTAACGTACATCCTCGCTTGACAACACCGAAGCTGGCCATCAGCTGAATCGGTGTTCTCCCGCAAGGCCGTTTCGCCAAAACTTAAGCTAAAGAACCGCAGCCATCAGCGATCATGATGTGATCGCAGCGCCTGACCCTCCAGACAGGAGTCATGTATGAAGAATTCCGAAGGTCCTGCAAATGAATCCATCCAGTCGATCGAGGACGGGAAGACCGTCCGAGTATCTCCCCGAAAGGTGGCAGCGAACCGCCAGAACGCTCTGAAGTCCACTGGGCCAAGAACGCGGCGAGGCAAGGAATACAGTCGGAAGAACGCCATCAAGCACGGATTGTTCGCCAGGCATCCGATGGAGTTTGTCCTGCTTGGCGAAGATCCGCACGAATACGAGGAATTGCTGAGTGATCTTCTCGACCAATATCAGCCAATTGGAAGACCGGAGCAACTAGAGGTTGAACGTATCGCGCTTTGTTGGTGGAGGCTCAAACGCGTACGGCGGCAAGAGATCGCGTTGAACCGCGCCGCATTTGGCGATGTTGGACGAAAAGAGCTGATCCGGCAAGTGGAGTATTGCCAGAAATTGAACGCGGAGGAAGAGGCTATGATCCTCCAATTACGGAAAGCGACGGAGGAGATCGAAGCCACGGGTGAACTATCCCAGGATCCGAAACAGAAAATTCTAGCGATATGCCCAAATCTTGAAGCGTTTTGGTCGTCGATCGAGCGTGCTACCCAAGAGAGTCTGAGGAATCCGGTCTCTTCCAAGGCGTTCCAGAAGTTCAGTCCGAAAGAACGTCCTTTGGCTGAGGCGGTGATTACCATCAGCGTCGCAACCCGATTTATCGAATACCTAGGTAACTGGAGAGCCACCGGAGTGATCGAATATGCAACTGCGCAACACGTCATTCCGGATCGCGAGGACCTTGACCGGATTCTTCGATACGAGACCGCGATCGAGCGGAACCTCGGTCGTGCCACCGACCGTCTCGAACGCCTGCAGCGACGCCGCAAGGGCGAGCCGGTTTTTCCTCCCATGAGTGTGCGTTTGACACAATGAATCACGGTGTCAGCGTGGATTTTGGGTCCTGAGAATCAGGCTCCAGATTAGGTAAGATTGTCTCACCACGCAGACTAAAGTATCTACCAAGGGACAAGTTGTTCTCCCCGGGCCTCTTCGCCGTCGGCTTGGGAGCCGCACCGGTGACGACCTTGCAGCGAAGATCGAAGCCGGCCGAATTGTGTTTGCCTCCTGGTAACAAGCGTCGTCACCGGGTCAAGATCTTAACCGATCCTGCGACTAGACTGCCTGCCTTTCAGTGCTGGCCTTGACTTTGACTAGCAAAGAGGTCGAGGAAATCCTGGCCACTTCCAATGATTTATTTGCTCGATGGGAACGCGCTGGTTGCTCTCGGATTCGTCAATTACGAGTTTCACGGTCGCGGGTTTCTTGAATCCGTGCACAAAGGCACGAAATCCCTCCGGCTCATGCTGGGGCGGTTAGGCACCAAGACGACGGACTGATTTCGTAGTTTTCTCCGATTGAAAATGAAACAGCGGCAGGTGGACAAACCGCAGTCGAAATGCCACCAAGCCGCTTCAATTCAATCAGTTACAAGGGTAACGTCGACATTTTTTCATTCCCAGATCACGCCGGATGATCTAGGATTTAGCTAGAGGTGTGCTCGTCGCTGTCAGATGCGGCTCCTCCGAAAACTGTCTCGTAGATGGTTCAATCGAATTTGGATTCGAGCGCAAAGCTCATCCTCGTCAATGGAGTGGAAACCATGCCGGAGAGTATCGACAATCCGTTACCGACATATAAGAAGGCTGCAGTCGAGGCCGATCAACCTCACGCGCTCTCCGAAAAAAAGTTGAAGGCCAATCGGGAAAACGCCAAGAAATCGACCGGCCCCAGAACTGCAAGGGGCAAAGCCAACAGTCGAAGGAATGCCCTCAAGCACGGATTGTTTGCCCGGCATTGGTCGGATTTTGGAGTGCTCGGGGAAGACCAGCGGGAATACGAAAAACTCCTAAACGACTTCTGCGACCAGTACCAGCCGATTGGAAGAGCCGAGGAGCTAGAGGTTGAACGCATTACGATTTGCTGGTGGCGGCTGAAACGGGCGTGGCGGTATGAGAATGCCGAAAGCCACATCGGCGTACGCGATTTTGCTAGACAGGAGATTGACTATCAAGAGGAGCATCTTCAGAAAATGCAACGAGAAGCAGATGCTGTCCTCCTTGAATTGCGGAAAGCTAGGAATGCGATCGAGCTCACGGGGGGATCGCTGCCGGAGGATCTCAAGCAAAGAATATTCGCGATAGACCAGCGGTTTGAATGTATTTTGTCGGGATTCGCGCGATGTGCCCAAGAAGACTTGAACGCATTTATTGCGTCTAAGAAGATGCCAGCGCTGAGTCCCGAGGAGCACTCTTCGACGTCGTCTCTGATCACCCTTGCTCTCGCGATCCGCTTTTTCGAAGCGATGGACGAGGTGGCAGGTGTTGGCGTCATAGAAAACGCGACTGCTCGGCACCTCGTCCCGAATCGCGACGCAGGCGATCGACTGCTTCGCTACGAGACGGCAACCGAAAAAAGCCTCGCTCGAGCCATCGACCGACTCGAGCGCTTGCAGCGGCGCCGCAAGGGGGAGCCCGTCTCCTCCTCTGTGAGTGTGCGTTTGACGCAATGAATTGCTCCATAAGTGCCCCGGAAGGCGACCGTCTCGACGTGTGATTCGCATGAAAGTATGCTTTAACCATGTCGAAGATGATTCAGCTTCGCAATGTGCCCGATGCCCTCCATCGTGGCTCGAAAGCTCGCGGTGCCTTGGCAGGTATGTCGCTTTCGGACTATATCTGTTAGCCGAGGTCAAGGAAATCGCGGAGAGGCCGACGCTAGCAGAATTGCGGGAGCGGCTGCACACACGTAAGCCGGTTTCGATACTGCCCAGCTGGTGCGAGTAGAGCGCGAAGCGCGATGATTGTCCTTTATGCGTCGGCCGCAGTGGACTGGCTTCTTCAGACATCGGCGGGGCAGAGCATCGAGAAGCGAATTTATTCGCGGAACGAAACGCTACATGCGCCTCACCTCTTGGATCTCGAGGTCACGCGGGTACTACGGCGTCTCGCGTTGCAGGGGGGGGCCCGCAAGTGGTGCTCACGAGGCGGTTTAGCGACCTGCTCGATCTTCGTATTACCCGATATCCTGACCTCGTCCTCCTGCCACGAATTTGGCAAGTGCGTCACAATCTTTCCGCCTACGACGCTGCCTACATTGTGCTTGCCGAAACGCTTGGAGCTACGCTAGTGACACGGGATGGTCGACTTGCTCAGCTTCGTCCTCGCTCTTGGAGTCTGTGTCCCCGTCCTCCAGTAACCCCCTGATCGTTTATCGAAAACCTCAACTGTCGTAATGGCGCTCATCGACCTGTCGATGAGCGTAAACCCGATTTTTCGACAACTATACCTTCAGGAAAGCGCGGACTCCACGGCTCATTGACTTGCTGGTTTCGCCGACGTAAGATTTGCGTCCACAACAAAACTCTATCGGCTCGTTCAGACCAGGGAGGAGAGCACACCTATGAGATTATTTAGAATCTGTGTCTACGGGTTGCTGTTGGTACCGCCCTTGGGAACCACCAGTTGCGAGCACGGTCAGGTACAAAAATCCAAAGCGCAAGCGTGCACCGTGTATATCAGTACTAACACTACGGCGAACGGGCCAACGTGCATAGTTTCGCTCAATCAATGTTTCATGGACACCGTCTATCATTCGGCAGCACAGGAGTGGATACTAGCCGCCAATAAGGACGTCGTGACCTGGACGAATGATCCAGGCGAGACGCCTCACCCCCACACCTACACAGTCGCTTTCTCCCCTTACTCGCCTTTCGGGTCGCCGGCAAACCCGAATCCCCCGGTTAGTATCGGAGTGCCTAACAAAGTCACGGGAGGCACACAGTGCGACAAGACGCATCCAACACTTTGCAATTTCAAATACACGCTGACCAGCGACGGCACCGTTTGTTCTGATCCCGGAGTTCACGTGGATCCCAACGCGCTGGAAACTAACTCCCAGTAAGTAGCGCAACGAAGCGCGGGTTATTATTCAACTTGTCAAAGTCGGGGGTATCTCGAATCAAGGTTCTTGCACAACCGGCGGCAACTGATTTGGTCAGGAAGTCCATCGTCTTCCCCGCGTCCCCGAGGTGGTTGTAGAGAATGGCAGCGCGAAATAAGAGATCGGAGTCCGCCGGCGCTATCTTCAAAGCCCGGTCCATTTGGTCTCGCGCCTGACGCTCCTGATCGAGCATTGCGTAGTAGTCGGCTGTAAAACCCAAAACGGTGATGTCTCGGGGATTCACCTCCAGGCGTGCCTTAGCCAATTCGATAGCTTTTTGATACGCGCTCCTTGCTTCTGCACGACGCGCCGGAATTTGAGACAACGTGTCGCCCAGATTGCCCCAGTTCAGCCAGTCTTTGGGATCGATCTTAAGAGCCTGCTGCAGGCTCCCAGCGGAATCCTGATAGCGGCGCATATAGAAGTATACGGCTCCGAGATTCCCGTAGGCTTGGAAGGTGGGCCGCAAGGCAATCGATTGCTGCAAGGCGACCAGCGCTTCCTGATATTCTCCCATCAGAAGATCGATTGCGCCGAGATTCGAATATCCCCCATAGTTTAACGGCGCCAGTTGGATTGTTTTCTTGAACATTTCCGCCGCCTCAGCATAGCGCGCCTCGGCGAAATAGAACCGGCCAAATTTGCTGTAGACCCCCCAATAGTTGGGGCGCAGCGAGATCGCCTTACGATAAGCGTCTTCAGCTGCCGACGGGTTCCCGAGTTTCTGGTACGCATTAGCCAGGGAACCAAGGGTCTCATCACTATTGCGGTCCAGGTCCAGCGAGCGCTGGAATTCTCGCACTGCGTCCTCGTAGCGTCCGGTGGACAAAAAGACGTTCCCCAGACATGTATGACCTTCCGCCAGTTGCGGCGTAAGGGAGAGCGCGCGGTCGCATGCCGTCTTCGCCTTGTCCACCCAGTCTTTGTCTCGATTCTTCCATTGAAATCCTGTGTTGTAAGCCAACCCCATGGCCGCATACGCGGGCGCATAGTTCTGGTCGGCGGCGATCGCCCGCTGGAACTCAGCAAGAGCACTGTCGATGCTGTCCTGAGTCTTGTAGTCCTCTAAATATCCGCGGCCTCGCAGATAGAAGTCATAGGCGGCGGGTTTCGGCTCCAGATGCTCCTCCAATTCCTGCCGTCGGCCGCCGTTAGCCGCCTGTGGCAGTTTTCCGAGCACGTCATCGAAGATGGTGTCCTGCAATCTGAAGATGTCGCTGGTATTTCCGGTAATAGTGTTGGCGGCGATCTGAGTATGATTGCGCGGATTCACCAGACTCCAAGTAATACGGATGCGCGCACCGTCCTGTTGCAAGCTGCCCTCCAGAACCAAGTCGGTGCCAAACTCGCGCTGCGCCTGCTCCGAAGTCTTAACCGCGTGCGCAACCAAATCATGGGTTGAGACTAGCTGCAGGTTCCCGCCCTCCATGGCTCGCACCAATCCTGCAGTCACTGTCTCGGTCAGTCCCAGTCCGAGAGCATTGGTCGCCGTGTCGTTCGTCACCGATTCGAAAGGGAGCACCGCCATCATTCGCGCTTCGAGCGCCGGAGGCCTGCGATGATGACGCATCCACCAAGCACCAGCAATTACGAACACCGACGAGACCGCTATGATTGCCAGCCCCCGCCAGTTCCGCGACGGCAGGTGTGGCGGATAAATTGGCGCAGTCCCGGTCGCCACGTTCGCGAGGTCGATGCGCAAATCGCCAGCCGATTGGTAGCGTTCCTTGGGATCCTTCTGCAGCGCGCGTAGGATGATCCGCTCCAAGCCTTCGCTGATCTTTGCATTTGCCACGCGTGGCGGCACTGGCGCCTGTTCAAGAATCGCGGCAATGAGACGCGCGCCCGAAGTATCTCCAAACGGATGCTTGCCCGTGCTCATCTCGAACAGCACGACGCCCGCCGACCACAGATCAGCGCGCTCGTCCGGCGTGCGCCCCTTGACCTGCTCCGGCCCCATGTACGGCAGTGTCCCCGCGTCCGAATAGGTTTCAGTGAGCGGAGCCGTCTCACTTACCTCGGTCCCGGTTTTCAACATGTAGGCAAGCCCAAAGTCCAGGATCTTGAGTCTTCCATCCGGTGTGACCTTCAAGTTGCTCGGCTTCAGGTCCCGATGAATCACTCCTTCGTTATGCGCGGCTTCGAGGCCTGATGCAAGTTGCTTGCCGAGTTGCAGAACCTCTACTTCTGGCAGCGGACGCCCCGCCAGCTTGGCGTCAAGCGTCACGCCTGGTACATACTCCGTAACGAGGTAATTGATCCCGCTATCCTGTCCGAAATCGAATGCCATCGCCACGTGTGGATCGGTGATTCGGGCGAGGCTTAGCGCTTCGCGGCGAAATTGCCGCCGCGCTGCTTCGGTGAACTGCACCTGCTTGGGGAGAATCTTGAGCGCCACATCGCGATCCAGCCGCTCATCGCGCGCGCGGAAGACCACGCCCATCCCGCCCACGCCAATCTCTTCGACGATGCGGTAATGGCCAAGCACCTGGCCAATCGTGGGGATCTCGTCCGCCATTCACCGGATAGTAGGCTGGCACATTACAAAGGTCAACATACGGAAAAAGTGCAAAGTTCGATTTCCGGGCTACTTTTCTCTGCATCACGCCGAAGGCAGGCGCGGTAGCTGTCCGAAACCCTGCGATAGCACTCAAGACCAAGCAATCACGTCGTGGCCATTGCGAGCTTGCCGACGATTCACAACGACCCATTATGACCGTGTCTCAGTAGCACAGGTCACCATGGAGGGTATTGTGCTGCTTACGATTGATTCCTTGGTGGCGAAGTATCCCGGTCCATACGAATGGTGCGAGGAAATTCACCAAGAAGTTTGCGAAGCGGTCAAACCTGCGCGGCGTTTGCGAGGCAGGCTTCCTTCCGCGAATGCTGAGATATTCCTGAAAATGCACACAACGGGTGAGAGCCTCCACCTGGTATGTACAGAGCCAACGGTGCAAGCTTTGCCTGTGGCTATCCAATCAAACCATGAGGCGTTGAAACGAGAGACGGCGATTAAGGCGCCACAACGGACGCTCCGCGAAGATTTTCCGCCCTCATGTCTGTGAGCAGGTTCCAGTGGGCGGCGGTGGTCGAGCGGTGCTGGCGCAGCCACTCTCTTTCATGCTCCGTCATCGAGTCATGGCAGAAGGTATCTTCTCGCGCAAGTCGAGAATTCTCCAAGCATTCCACGTGTTGCCGAAGCTTATCTTCTCGTGCTTGGTCGTTGTTGCCTGCTGCCACTTGACTCGCCACAGCGAGGGCAAACGCCAATCGGTTTTGTCGGTCATGCAGTTTCGCGTTGCGAACCAACCAGTTCCAGTCCATGTCAACGTAGGTGAGTGCCAACCACGGCAAGCCCTCCGCCACTTGGGAGTCAAGGTTTGCCTGGTTGAGTGCATCGAGTAGTACTTCCGCAGGGTTTCGCCGCCTTCTCGCGCGAAGGTAGGAGAACACGGGATAACCGAGCGCGCTCAAGTCCGCGCTGAAATCACGCATCCGGGAAGACGCTGGAGTCGCTGTCGGGTCCGATCGAAGCGGCAGCGCTGTAGAGGGCACATCGAGCACTTTGAGAGCCTTCGATACGAATCGTTCGGAAAGTGGACGGCGCCCCTTCTCCAGCATCGACAAATAAGCTTGGGTGACTTCCAGCGCCAGCGCTGTTTGCTCCTGGCTCCAGTTCTTCGTCCGGCGTGCTTCTTTCAACACCTTCGCGTCCATGTTGCTGTGTTGGTGCCTTTCTAGTTTTAAGTATATAACATACAATGTTATATATCGCGCAAAGTGAAAGCAGGAGGAAGATGAGTATTCCAATCTACGTTTTTGCAAAACGAAGCCAACATCCGTAGCAATATCAATAAGCTGAAAAAGATCAGGGTGGGCTATCCGACCTACCCGGGAACTGAGGAAATGTGAATTGACATCTGGTAGTTCGCCTTCCGCCTCTATTCCGGAAACCGCCTCTCCAGGAACTCGTCGAACGACCTAAACGCCTCCAGCCTCCAGCATTGTTCCGCCCGAACCTCGCACAAATAGCGCCCGAGTTCCACGAACTTGGTATCGCGCTCCATCTCTCTGTTTTTCCCATTCACTGAGAGTCCAGGGTTCATTGTCCAAATGACTAGTACATCCTGCGCTACGCTGCACTCTGCACGACCTATGATCGGGATGCAACTCTTACTCAAATCTCTCCGAAACGGATGAAGCGCTCTCCCCCTCGCTCTTCTGGTCGTGGATCGTTTCTGTATTGGGCCCATGTGTAGATGGATTCGCGTTCTCTTAGTATCTGTTCCTCTTCTGTTCGTCTTCCTCGTCGCGCCGTCGGCCTTTGCACAAACGTGGATCAGTGCCCTCACCGCGACTACGACCACCACCACCGCTACCATCACCTGGACAAGCGCCGTGCCTGCGAATTCGCAGGTCGCTTACGGTACGACGACCAGCTACGGCAGCAGCAGCATCCTGAACACCACTCTGGTGACGGCGCACTCCGCTGCCCTGACGTCGCTCACCGCCGGGACCACCTACCACTATCGCGTGCTGTCGGCCGACTCCACTGGTGTGCTGGTCACGGGCCTGGACAATGTACTTACGACCCCGGCCGCGGCCGTCAGTGTCTCGGTCACGCCCACCACGGCGACGGCGGTCTCTGGAGGAACACAGCAGTTCACAGCTCAAGTCACCAACACGAGCAACACGGCGGTTACCTGGTCGGCTACCTCCGGCACCGTGAGCACCACCGGACTGTTTACGGCTCCCATCGTGACCGCGACGAAAACCGTCACCGTAACCGCCACCAGCGTCGCCGACACTACCAAATCCGCCAGCGCCACTGTGACTGTAAATGTGGCGATCGGCATTCTGACCCTGAGTCCTACGAGCATCACCTTTGGCAGCGTCACGGTCGGCCAGACCAGCCCTGTCCTGCTCACCACCCTTACCAACACGGGAAATGCTTCGTTGACCATTACCAGCGACTCATTTTCCGCCGGCGACTTCACTTGGGGCGGCCAGGGCACCTGCGACTACAACACGCTGACTCCGGGGGCAAGTTGTACTTACAGCGCAAAGTTCACGCCAACCGCGACCGGCACTCGGACGGCCACCATCATGATCTACTCGACGGCTTCGGATCCGGCCGTAACCCTTCCACTCTCCGGGATTGGAACGACTGCGGCCGCTGGCACGCTCGCCGTCAGTCCGGTCACCCTCGCTCTGGGAAGTGTGGTCGAGGGCACGAGCGGAACCGCATCCGGGACTCTCACCGCGGGCGGATCGAGTGTTACCGTCAGCGCGGTCAGCAGCAACAACACCGCATTCACTGTCGAAGGACTGTCGCTGCCGGTTACGATTTCAGCCGGGAACAGCGCCGCGTTTACGGTGATGTACAGCCCTCTGACCACCGGCGCCGTGACGGCGGCGCTTACGTTCACGAGCAATGCCCAGTCCTCGACAACGGTCGAAACCCTCACTGGAACCGGTTCGGCTGCGCCCGTACACTCAGTTAACCTGTCGTGGAGTGCAAGCACTTCCTCGGAAATCTCGGGCTATAACATTTATCGCGCGGTGTATGCGAGTGCGTGCGGATCTTACTCCAAGATCAACTCATTGCTGAATACCGGCACCCTGTACACCGATTCCGCCGTGGTCGACGGCGCGAATTACTGCTATGCCACAACCGCAGTTAATACCAGCAACGAAGAGAGCGGCTATTCCAACGTAGTTTCTAACGTGCAGGTGCCTGCTCCTTAGTTGTCCGGGCGCGGAGGGACTCAATGAGCGAGCGCGACGAAATGCTTTTGATTCTCGGCGGAGGAGCGTGATAGATCGCAAACCGGCCGATGTAAACTCCGTTTCAGCTAGATTGGCTTTGTCCTGTTCTGCGAGAGCATTATGCTGGAACCCGTCGGTTAGTCGAATCCAACGACCTGCCGGGCTATATCGCAAACCAATCATGACTCGCGCTGCAAGAATTGCTATTCCCGGTTTCCGAAGCGGTAGACCATGCTGGAGGTCAGGCGCAGGTTGTTTTGACCCTGGATCGCGCCGCTCGAGTCGCCGTATGAGGTTCGCAGATAGTCCGCTTGGATGCGGACGGCGAACGAGCCGAAGAGGTATTGTTCGATTCCTCCGCCCGCGGCGTACGAGGGACGGGCGACCCAGCCGTCTAGGTAGTAAGGTCCGCTCACCGGGACCGCGCCCTCAACCCGGCTGGCACCGACCAGGGCGTGAATGAAGATTCCGGTCCTCCCGTTCACGGGATAGAACACCGGTCCGGCCAGCAGGCTCAGGACATTGGCGCTTTGTCCCGTGTCAAATACGTTGCCCGTGCTGGCATAAGTGCCATCGACCGTTGCTCCCCAGCGCGGGGCGAATCTGACTACAGCGTTGGCGTCGATTCCCGTGAGCCCTACACGTTGTGAGGGCATCGCCATGTCGAAGTAGACGTAGCCCATGCTCGCCTCAAACGTAGGAATGATGGCCCCCGGCGGCGGGCCGCTGGATCCCCAGTGAGATTGCGCCAAAAGCGGCGCAACGAACAGGAAAACGCAGACCAGGACTCTTCGCATGATGCTTAACTCCCGTGGCGGTTCGGACCTCACCAGCACCGCATCTGCGTTCGACAGATGCCCCAGGTGCCGTGACGACTGGCGACTTCGCGGCGATAGAGCCTGCGATGAAACCTATCTCACGTACAAGTTACTTCGAGTTGTCCGCTTTTTCAGGTTACGTTCGACGCTTTTCGCCTGTACTTAAGGGGCTGAACCCTCGCGCGAGAAACTGCCACAGGAAGTTCTGATCTAGATCTCCAAGTTGGCTCAAGCTGACGGATGCTTCAGAACGTCTGCCAGTGCATGCATCCGCATGGCGTCGGCCGGGGTCTTCGCAGTTGCCGCGCTCTTTTCCAACGCAGGCGCCAAACGCTTTAATTTCCCCATGCTGCTCTTGCTCAGGTGCGCACTGTCCGCGCTCTGAATCGCGGTTTGCAGTTCTGTGATTCGGCTTGCGGGCAACGCCTGCGACCTCGATAGCTGATCGAGGTAAGCTTTCGCCACCACCAACTTTGCCGGCCACTCCAGCTTCTGCTGATTCTGTACGTTGAGTTCGGCCACTTGAACGGTTTTGGCCGCGTCAATTTCGTTCTGCGTGAGAAACTTGCTGGGTGTCAGCTGAAACACATCCAGGCCACGCGCAATTTCCGAACCATAAATGTAGCCGTTGTACCAGTACGCCGACCACTCGCCTCCGAGCACCAGCATTTTCGGGTCAATTGGGCCGCGATCGAAGTAGGCAATCTCGGTGGGGTTTGCCGGATCGGTGAAGT
>JBELAE010000128.1:0-11744 GCA_049509155.1 Candidatus Sulfotelmatobacter sp. | reverse complement strand
GGGCATTGCTGTGCAGTTCGTCGCAATTTGGCTCGCCAAGAGCGTGCTGCACTTCAACTATCTTGTCGCAACCGTGGTCGCGGTGGAAGGCGCGGTGCTGCACAACTTCGTCTGGCATGAACGGTTTACATGGGCGGATCGAACAAAGGGGGATCATGTGCGTCCTGCCTGGCGTGCGCTGTGCACCTCAGGGGCTGAAGCCCCAAGTTCTCTGGGTGCGGTAATCGCAGCGCTGAAGCGCTGCGCCACCCAAAAGCTGGGCTATGACACGCAGACGATGCACTCCGGAGCGGCATCGCCGTGCGCGGCGCGCTTTCGACGGCTGCTGCGCTTTCATCTCGGCAACGGCGCCGTCTCGATCCTCGGCAATCTGGCGCTAATGAAGGTGATGGTCGGCCTGGGACACATGAACTATCTGCTCGCGAACGCGATTGCGATCATTGTGTGCTCGCTGGCAAATTTTCTAGTGAGTGAACAATGGGTATTCGCATCCAAGTGACAAATTCCAGACAGGGCTTCGCTACACTAGGTTCGAATTGAGGCCGGAAAGACAGTATGCGGAGAGCGATCCTTGAATCCGTAGTGTGTCTGGTCCTGTGCATCGCTGTGGCGTCTCTGTCTCGTGCGCAGACGGCTTCTCCCGCCGAGCGCGACCCTCAACCCCAGAAGTTGGAATCGCAGGAACTGGAATCCCATAAGCTGGTGGTTGCGGTCAGCGACGAAAATGCAGTGGCAGTGCCGGGTGCGCGAGTGCAGCTGACGAAGCCTGAGCTCGCGGATCCCCTGCGCTGCGAAACCAATTTTGCCGGGCGTTGCGAGTTCAACGGCTTGGCTTCCGGAACGTACGAAGTTCGAATAGAAAAAATCGGCTTCTACGCGGCCCTTCTGGCTAATGTGCAGCCGGGGAGCGTCCCTGAGGTCGAAATCAGCCTGGCGCGGGTGCGCGAGGTTCGCGAAGTGGTCGACGTAAAGGAATCTCCGCCTGCCATCGACCTGGCGCAAATTTCCTCGAAGGAGGAACTCACGGGCGCGGAAATGCTCGACATTCCTTACCCGGGGCCGCACGACTACCACAACGCCTTGAACTTCATCCCCGGAGTCACACCCGATGGTTTCGGGCAGTTGCATGTGGCGGGAGCGGAGGGTTACCAGACGCTGGTTTTGCTGGATGGCTTCAACGTGAGCCAGCCGACGGATGGCGAGTTGTCGGTACGCACGAGCATTGAGTCCTTTCGATCAATGCAAGTCGTGCCCAGCCGCGAACCGGCTGAGTTCGGCAAAGGCTCCGGCGGCGTTCTGAGTATGAACACGGGCATGGGCAACGACCGTTTTCGCTTCACCTCGACCGACTTTTTCCCGGGACTCGGGATCGCGAAGAACGGCCAGGTCAACGGTTCATGGACGCCCATTGATACGATTTCGGGTCCGATTATCAAGGGGAAGATGTGGTTTATTGACGCCCTGGACGGCGAGTTTGACGACAATGTGGACACGCAACTCCCGTACGGCTCGGATCGTGACTACATTTGGCGCGTGGACAATCTGGCGAAAGTGCAAGCCAACCTGACATCCCGCAATATTGTGATCGCCAGCTTTCTTTCCAACTACTATCACGATGAATACGCCGGGCTGGGATTTCTGGTGCCGCAGCCGGCCACGCCCATTGAGGCTGAGACCGCGTATTTTGGGTCGCTGAAAGATCAATATTACTTCCACAACGGGGCGCTGCTCGAAGCCGGAGTCGGCGTGGACCAGTACGGCACGACGCTGACGCCCCGGGGGGCTGCTCCTTATATCGAGCTGTTTTTGGCAGCGGCGGGCAACTACTACCTGCACGAGGACGCTTCGGCGCGGCGAATGCAGGCGATGTGGAATCTTTTCCTTCCGCCGCAGCAATGGCTGGGACGGCACGACATTAAAGTAGGCGTGGACGTGGATCGCTTGAGCTATGACGCGGAGTTTCTGCGGCAGCCGATCTCGTTCGAGCAACTCGGGGCGCCGGGGCCGGGACAGACGGTCGAGCCTTGTGCTACTGGGGCGAATGGCGTGCCGGTGCCGCCCTACATCTGCACACGTTATTCGACTTTCTCCGGCGGCAACTACGCTCCTGTCTATAACACCGAGGGCAGCGCTTACGCGGAAGATCGCTGGCTGATTACGAATCGCCTGCTGATCGAGCCAGGAGTGCGGCTCGACTGGGATCAACTGGTGCGCACGCCGTTGGTCTCGCCGCGACTGGCGGGCACCTTCCGGCTGGATCAGGAAGGCAATGTCAAGCTGTCGGCGGGAGTTGGCATCGTCTACGACGTTACTAACCTGGGATTGATTCATCAGCCGCTGGAGGGGCAGAGAACGGATTATTTTTTCCAATGCGTAGTTACTGCGACTGCCCCGTGCGCGACGACGGAGCCGACTGACGTGAATGGCAACGTCACACCTGAGGCGGTGCCGGTTCAGACGACGTTTGTGGTGGACCGCAATGCGCTTCAGGCGCCACGCTACATCAACGCCAGCGCCAGCCTGGAAAAGAAACTACCTCGCGCCGTTTTTCTGAAACTCGAGGTCCTGGACAAGCGCGGAACGCATGCTTTGGCCTACAACACGCTGAATGGCGCCGTGGACGGCGAGTATCTGTTGGGAAACGGACGGGACGACCGTTACGATTCGATCACCGTAAGCTTGCGGCACCACTTTAGCGGGCGCTACGAGGTTTTTGGAGCGTATACGCGCTCCAGTTCCCGCAGCAACCAGATTTTCGATTTCAGCCTGGACATTCCGCTGCTGAGCCCGCAGTTGCCCGGCCCGTATGGCTGGGACACGCCCAACCGCTTCGTCGGTTGGGGCGTGCTGCCGGGGTTCAAGCTGCCTCGCATTCACAAGTTCGACGTCGTCTACTCAGCCGAGGCGCGCACCGGTCTGCCGTTCTACGGGACCACCGATCAGGACCGGATCGCTCCGGGCTACTTGCCGGGATCCTCGTTGCGTTGGCCGACTTACTACACCTTGAATCTGCAGGTCCAGAAGCGAATTCATCTGTTTGCCCGTTATTGGGACGTGCGCGTTGGCTTCAACAACGTCACCAATCACGCCAACATTGAGGGGGTCGATGCGACGATCGATGCCACGCACCCGGTCCCGACTTTCGTGGACGGCAACGGACGCGCCTTTGCTTTTGAGATTCGCTTGCCGGGAAGCAGTTGAGATTCCTGCCGCTCGGCGGGTTGGGATGACGGACGGAACAGCAGGTTCCTCGACGCGCTTTCGCCGCGTTCCGCGGCTACAAGCGGCTCGGAATGACAGACCGTGGGTGAGCGGGCCGGAGCACGGGCGAGTCTCCCACACACTTTAGGGGATCAGCCGATCTTCAGGACGACCTTGCCGTAGTTCTTGCCGTCTTGCAGGAGCTTGTAGGCTTCGGGGGCGCGGTCGAGGGGGAAGACGTGGCCTATCTGCGGAGTCAATTTTCCGTCTTCAATCCAGGCCGAGAGCTGCTGCCAGGCGGGCTGCATGATTTCGGGTTTCTGTGACAGGTAGGTCAGCCAGAGGCCTTGCAGGCTGGCGGATTTCGCGTACATGGCACGCAGGTCGAGTTGGGGCTGCTTGCCGGTGGCGGTGCCGTATTGGATGACGCGGCCGAAGTCGCGCAGGCAGCGGGTGCTTTTGGCGGTGTGCTCTCCGCCGAGCATTTCGAAGACGGCGTCGACGCCTTCGCCGTGGGTGAGATTCTTTACCACCTCTTCATAGTCGTGCTGTTTGTAGTTGATGCCGTGCTGCAGGCCGAGGTCTTTCACGCGGGCGAGTTTTTCGGGGGACGACGAGGTGCCGTACATTTCGACGCCGAGCAGGCGGCCGATCTGGACGGCGGCGGTGCCGACGCCTCCGGCGACGGCGTGGATCAGGACGCGGGGAGTGCGCTGCGGAGCTGCGCTCCGCCCGGCCGGGTCAGAGACCCGGCCCCACACGGGCTGCGGAGATTCCAAGTCGGGTTGTCCCCACGTGGCTCCTGGGGTCATGCCGGCTTGCCAGTAGGCCAGGTAGGCAGTGAAGTAGTTGACTGGGAAAGCGGCAGCTTGTTCATCGGTCCAGCGATCGGGGACTGGCCACAGCATGTTGGAGTACGCGGCCGTTTTTTCGGCGAACGCGGCCCATTGCGCGTAGCCCATGACGCGGCGTCCGGTGCTCTCGCCATTTCCATCAAGCGCAATGCCGGCGAACTCGCGGCCGGCGATGAACGGAGGAGGCGGGGTCCCGGGATATCCGCCTTTTGCGGTCATGAAATCGGCGAAGTTCAGGCCGCCAGCGGCGACTCGGACAATGGTCTGTCCTGGTTTCGCGGTGGGCTCGGGAGCGTCCCGGACGGCGAGCGCGTCGGGGCCGGAGAGTGCGGTGATCATCAGGGCCTTCATGGGGGAAAGTTTAGCAGGATGGTAAGACGAGTTTCGCGAACCGTCGCGGACCTTGGCCGCGTGCCATGGCTGCCCACAGACTCAAGGGCGAATCGCGAACACGGTGCCGTCGTCGTAGGTGCCGCCGTAGGTGGTGGTGCCGTAGAGATTGCCGAGTGTGTCGAAGACGACGCCGGCGTCGGGATAGCTTCCATCGGTGCTGTTGCCGGCGCCGAAGCTGTGGACCACGGTTTCGGTCCAGCCGGTGCTGGTGGACGTCATTTTGAACACGGCGCCGGCCCCGGCGGTGCCGCCGTCGGTGGTGGTGCCGTAAAGGTTTCCGGAGGTGTCGAAGATGACTCCGGCGTAGGGATATTCTCCGTCGGGACGGCCGGAGAAACTATACAGAACTTTCTCGGACTGGGATGCGGGCCTGATCTCGAAGACGGTGCCGTAGCCATATAGGCCGCCGAAGTTGGTGGTGCCGTACAGGTTGCCGGCGTGATCCATAGTTAATCCGGCGAATGGAATCCCTCCATCGTGGCCGTTGGGTTTGAAGCTGTGCAGGATCTTTTCGGTCCAGGTATTGTCGGCGGGGCTCAACTCGAAGACGGTACCGATGTTGTAGGCGCCGCCCAGGGTGGTGGTGCCGTAGAGATTGCCGGCGGGGTCGAGGATCACGGCGGATTGGGGGTATTGACCGTCGGTGCCGGTGCTGAAGGAATGCAGCACAGTCTCCGTCCAACCTCCGCCCGCGGCTGGCGACAACTCGAAGACTGCACCCAGGTTGTCGGTGCCGCCGGAGTAGGTGGTGCCGTAGAGATTGCCGGCGGCGTCAAGGATGAGAGAGGAGCCGGGATGCTGTGCGTCGCTGCCGTTGCCGAAGGAATAGAGGATGGTTTCGGTCCAAGTTCCGCCGGCCGTGGGCGATAGTTCGAATACCGTGCCCCAGCCGTAGGCGCCGCTCGAGTAGGTGGTGCCGTAGAGATTACCGGCGGCATCGAAGATCAGGCTGGCGACGGGGTCGGAGCCATCGCCGGCGGTGCCGGAAAAGGCGTGCACGGTGGTCGTGGTCCAGCCGGTGCCGGTGGTTTTGGGGGATAACTCGAAGACGATTCCGCCCTCGCGGATATCGCCAATCGGAGTGGTCCCGTAAAGGTTGCCGCTAGAGTCCAGGATGAGGCTCGAACCCGGGAAGCTTCCGTAGTAACCGCCTTCTTCGAAGTTGTGCAGGACCTTTTCCCGCTGGGCGGTTGCGGGTGTGCCGGTTGCGATCAGTGAGACAGCAAGGATGGCCAGTGCAACGGCGGGTCGAACGGAGAAGTTTGTGCTTCGCATGTGTGCCCCCCTCCTTGAGTGGGGAGCCTTGAACGCGGCCCGATGGAGTTAGCCCGAGGCAGTGAACATCCCACGGACGATATCTGGTGTCAAGATGCAAGATTTTGCGGCAGGCTTCGGCGGTCGGTGCCAGAGGTCAAAGGCGGCGGGCAGGAGTGCCACCCCACACTGGCCAGTTTTTCCTGCCGCTGTTTGCCGGCAGGTATATACTCTTGGCGTTAGATTGTTGGTCGTCCGGCCGAGCCCCTGCGAGGCCGGGACGGGGCGCACATTTATACGCGTTTCGCATTTGCATTCCCCTAATCATGCGTGCCCCGCATTGCGAAAGGCCGATTTCCGCCGGGGGCGGCGAGGAAGCGGCACGGGTGCATCGCCCGGTGGTTTGGGCATATGGGCAAACTGCATCCGCGGAGGTTACCTTGGATCTTATTTTTGTACGTCTTCTTTTTGTAATCGTAGTAGCGGTTACCTGCTTCGTGATTGCGCCCTTCGGGCAGCCCCGCAATATTGATGCGGGGGTGGGGGCGTTGATCGGGGCGGCGATCGTCCTGTTCGAATGGAAGCTGCGCACGGTCAGCCTGAAGCGGCTGATTGGGGCGGCCATCGGAAGCTTCCTCGGCATTTGTGGCGCCTACCTGTTCGCCCTGGTCATCCGCAACAGTATTCCTGAGGGGCATACTCAAAGCTTTCTGCAGATCCTGGTCATGCTGCTGATGGCGTATGTCGGCCTTGCTGTGGGCGCGAATAAGGGCGATCTGCTGAACCTGGCGGCGCTGGGAGGGATTTTTGGTGGCGAGAAGCAGAGCAAGAAAGCCTACAAGATTCTCGACACCAGCGTGATCATCGACGGGCGGATTGCCGATATCGCGGAAACCGGATTTCTCGACGGCACCATCGTGACGCCACAGTTCGTGTTGCGCGAGCTGCAATTGGTGGCCGATTCCGCCGATTCACTCAAGCGTAATCGCGGACGGCGCGGGCTCGACATTTTGCAGCGACTGCAGAAAGTTGCCACGCTGACGATTCAGATTGTGGAAGACGATTTTCCCGCCGTGCGCGAAGTCGACCTTAAGCTGATTGAGTTGGCCAAGCTTTATGAAGGCAAGATCATAACCAATGATTTCAACCTGAATAAAGTGGCGCAACTGCAGGGCGTGCAGGTGCTGAATATCAACGAACTGGCGAATTCGCTGAAGCCCATTGTTCTGCCGGGCGAGACCATGCGCGTGTTTATTCTGAAGGAAGGCAAGGAATACAACCAGGGCGTGGCTTATCTCGATGACGGCACGATGGTAGTGGTGGACAACGCCCGGAAGATGATTGGCAAGACGATTGATGTGTCGGTCACGTCGGTGCTGCAGACGACCGCGGGCAAGATGATTTTTGGCAAGTGGGACGAGCGCACCGCATATTCGCGGCAGGCTGTGGCGGCGCCGGTGGCTGCTCCGCTCGCTCCACCAGTATCCGTTGCCGTGGCTGGGCCGTTGATTTCTCCGGGAACCGAGACTAAGACGTCTTCGTAACCTCCATTGGAGGTTAGGATCATGCGCTATCAGTCAGCTGCCACTATTGGCGACATTCCCGTTGTGTGTATCGCAGTCGGGCCGGATGTTCGAACCCAACAGCTTCGTGGCCGCGCCATGGGCGTGATCGCGATCGGCGATGTCGCGGTTGGGATCATTGCGGTGGGAGCCATTGCCGCCGGGGTAATTGCGATCGGTAGCCTGAGTTTCGGGGTGATCGGCGTCGGTGGGCTTGCGCTGGGTATGGTCGCCCTCGGTGGCGTCGCAATCGGCGGCGTGACCGTGGGCGGGCTGGCGATCGGCATCCGGGCTGTCGGAGGCCTGGCAGTTGGCCTGCACCCGCAAGGCGGTTCGGTCATCAAGTGGCCGTGAACCGGACTGCAGGGGGCGTCCTAGCCGAAAGTAGGTTGGATCTTACTTCACCGCAGCGGAACGTGCAGTCCGGGAGCGGCGGGGAATTCGCTGGCGCGAATATCGGCCGTTCCTCAGCGGCTCTGCGCCTCTCGTTGTTCCGTTATAGATATAGACCCAGCAACGCAGGCGCGAGCCGTCGTCCATGTTTACAGAACGCGCCCGGCGAAGAAACAAGCTGGATCTAGGCTTGTTCGGCTCAAAGCCCTCATAGTTGTCCAAAGAACTCAAGGTATTCGGGTCGTCCGGAAGCTCGAAGACTTCTCCACGAATCAATGAGCGAGACTTCTCACTTAAGATCGCTCCCGGATATTCCCCAAGATCATACAGGCGGCCACGAACGGAGGCCTGCCCCACGGGACGAAGCCGACCGACAGCGGCGGCTATCTCCGGCGGCGCGTGGCGCGGAGAGAGCGTGCCGTATACGAAAAGGTGGTGGGTCATCGACTACTCCTCAGCGGGAAAACGGGGCAGCAGTTTCTGCAAATAGCCGTATCCCTTCTGGTCTTTACCTATGTATTTTCTCACGCTTTTGTGCTTAGAAAGATTTCGAAGGTAATAATCGAACAGAGCTGCCACGTCTTTTTCGCTCAGTTGACCGCGCTCCTCGAGGTAAGCCATGAACTCAAAGAAGTTGAGGTAGTCAGTGAAGTTCGGGTCCTCATCGTCCACCATTTTCTGAACGTTTTCCGCGTCGGGCAGGCTTTCATCCAGCGTGTTACGAGTTTGCTTCAGCTTGTCTGCTTCGTAAAACTTGGTGTAGAGGCTCGACAGCCAGGTTGCCCTATCGAGCGCCGATTTTCTGTAATAGATCCACACGGCCCCCAACGCCCCAACGGCCGCCGTCAAGCTCGAGATCTGTGGGGCATTGCGAAGCGTCCACTGAGCAAATTGTGCGACCCATCTCATAGGAAAATGCCTCCCATGAAGTCTTCGGTCATTGTATGCCAAGAAATGATGGCAGCGAGGATTTGAACTGCGCACCGCAGCTCTCCGCATACTTGCACCCCGCTAGGAAGGCGACTGCCCACGCCGATCCCGATTCACAGTCCCAGGTCGCGGCGACTGAAAGCGGGATAGCCGTCGCTTCAGGCTGCCGGTCCGGGTGCCTTGAACGCGAAGGCGAAGAACGCGGCCACGCCAAGAAGGGCGAACGCCACCAGATAATTCCATGCGAGCTTCTCCTTAAGAAACGTGATAGCGAATCCCATGAAGACGATCAGGGTGACAATCTCCTGAATGATCTTGAGCTGGAATCCCGAAAACTCGCCGTAGCCGAGCCGGTTCGCCGGCACTGCCAAGCAGTATTCGAACAGGGCGATCGCCCACGAAACCAGAATCGCTTTCCAGAGCGGCCATGCGTGACCGTATTTCAAGTGACCATACCATGCGAAGGTCATGAAGCAGTTCGACAAAATCAACAGCAGGACGGTGCTCATTGTGTGGGTGCTCCTCGGGTCGGAGTTAGAAATTGTTGATCAGCGCGTCTCGGGCATGAACCAATAGAGGATACCGAATGCGACGGCTGCGACCGCGGCTGTTCATGAAGGATTCGGTAAGTTGGTTGCACAACTGCGATGTCTTGGCTGCTGCTTTTCTTGGTTGGTGCCCCAGGTCCGGTGGATTTGAACTCTCTGCCCTGCGCTCGTATACTTGCAGGCCGCTATGAAGGTAATTGTGATTATTCCGGCTGCGGGGCTGGGGACGCGAATGGGTCCAATGCCGAGCGCCATGGATGCGAAGACGAAGAAGCCGCATCCCTCGAAACAATTTACCGACCTGGCGGGGACGCCGATCCTGATTCACACGCTGCGCAAGTTTGCTGCGGTCGATGCGGTCAGCGAAATCTGGATTGCGTTGCGGGAGAACGAAATCGAGAGCTTCCGCGAGCGGCTGGCAAAGGATGCGCGAGACTTGTTGAAGAAAAAGATTGAGCTGGTTGTTGGTGGGGAACATCGGCAGCAGTCGGTTGAGCACGCGCTCAACGCGATTTCGGCGGCGGCCGATGATATTGTGCTGGTGCATGACGCGGTGCGGCCGCTGGTGACGGCGGAGATTATTCATGACGTCATTGAAGCGACGAAAAAGTATGGCGCCGCCATCGCGGCCCTGCCGGCGGTCGATACCGTGAAACAGGTGGAGCGGACCGCGGAAGGCGCCATCGTGAAAGCCACGATTCCGCGCGCGGGCGTTGTGTTGGCACAGACTCCACAGGGATTTCACTACAGCGTGATCAAGAAAGCATTTGACGAGGCCGCCGCGGATGGATTCATGGGCACCGACGAGGCCTCGCTAGCCGAGCGCAGCGGACACGAAGTGGCGGTCGTGATGGGCTCACCGAGAAACATCAAGATTACGACTCCCGGAGACATGGAATTGGCGGAGTTCTATTTACGGAAATGAGCCACGGATTTTCACGGATTCTCACGGATAACCCCACTCTGGGCAGCGTAGACTCGGTGGTGATGAACGCTACGACGAGTGCTCTGAAACATTCCGAATTGACCGACAAGATCATTGGCGTGTTTTATGACGTTTACAACGAACTCGGACACGGATTTCTGGAGTCTACGTACGCGGAAGCCATGGTGATGGCGCTGGAAGAATCAGGACTCCGGTCGGCGCGCGAGGTTTCCGTTCCCGTGTGGTTTCGCGGCAGGAAAGTCGGCCAATACTATGCGGATATGGTTGTGGAAGGCGTGGTTCTTCTCGAGCTGAAAGCAGCGCGAACTCTGGAATCTGCGCACGAAGCCCAACTTCTGCATTATCTTCGGGCCACTGAAGCCGAGGTGGGCCTGCTCCTGAACTTCGGCCTGCGTCCTCAGTTCCGCCGGTTGGTTTTTGATAACAACAGGAAAAAGATCCGTGAAAATCCGCGTGAATCCGTGGCCAAGGTTTCCGCATGAGAATCGGCTACGGCTTTGACTCGCACGAATTCCAGGCCGGCATTGCTCTCAAGATTGGCGGCATTACCCTGGTGCATGACAGGGGGCTGGGTGGACATTCCGACGGCGACGTGCTGCTCCACGCCATTACTGACGCGCTGCTGGGGGCGATTGCCGCGCCGGATATTGGTGCGCTGTTTCCGCCGTCGGATGCGAAGTGGAAGGGCGCGGACTCCGTCATTTTTTTGCGTGAAGCCTTGAAGCGCGTGCGGGAGGCGGGTTACAGCGTGGGTAATGTCGACGCCAGCCTGATTTTGGCTGCGCCTAAGATCGGGCCGCATGCCAGTACGATTCGCGCTCGCGTGGCCGAACTGCTGGACCTGCCGTGCGATTGCGTTGGTCTGAAGGCGAAGACGCCGGAAGGTCTGAATCTTGACAACGCCGCTATCGCGCAGGTGGTGGTGCTGCTCGCAGAGACTCCCCGCAGGCAAAGGAAAATGCCGAAGAGAAGATAGCTGATTGGAACGCCGGTTCGGGTACTTAGACGCGGCTTCTTGCCGCTTCGATGAAGGCCCGGAAGATGGCGAGGGAAGCGGCATCCTCTTCGACCGAGCGCTCGGGATGCCACTGCACGGCAATAACGAAATGATCGGGTGGGGTGCCTTCGAGGGCTTCGATGATGCCGTCGGCGGTGCAGCGGGCGACAATGCGCAGGCCGTCGCCGATTTTATTTGCGGATTGGTGATGGGAGGAGTTGACGGGGAGGATGAGTTTCTCCGCCGGGGCCGCGCTCGCAGTCTTTACTGAGCCTTTTATGCTGTCTGGGAGAGCGCCGAGCTGCGCTCGGGACAGCCGGGGGCGGCTGTCTCCACATTTTTAGCCGGCGAGACGATTTCGATTCAGGCGGTGGCGGATACATCGCGGACGCCGGGGAATCTGGTGGTAAACCTGGCGATTGACGATATTGACAAGAATCCTTACCAGACGCGGTATGGGATGGACGAGGAGAGCCTGGAGGAACTGGCGGAGTCCATTCGGATCAATGGGGTGGTGCAGCCGGTGGTGGTGCGTCCGGCGGAGAAGGAGGGACGGTACATCCTGATCCTGGGACAGCGGCGGTGCCTGGCGTCGAAGATGGCGGAGAAGACGACGGTGCCGGCGCTGGTGAAGCGGGTTTCGGAGCAGCAGGCGGCGGAGATGAC
>JBELAE010000127.1:0-11762 GCA_049509155.1 Candidatus Sulfotelmatobacter sp. | reverse complement strand
CGTTTCCGTCACGGCGGGGCGAACGACGGGCACTCCGAGGATGTCGGACTGAAATTGCATGAGACTGTCGTTGGCGGCGGCTCCGCCATCGACGCGCAACTCCTGTACGGCGTCTCCGGAATCGAGGCGCATCGCATCCAACAAATCGGCGACCTGGTAGGCGATGCTCTCAAGGGCAGCGCGGGCGAGGTGACCGGCGGTGGTGCCGCGAGTGAGTCCAAAGATTGAGCCGCGCGCGTAGGAATCCCAATGCGGAGCGCCCAGGCCGACGAAGGCAGGGACGAAATAGACCCCGCCATTGTCGGGCACGGAGTTGGCCAGGGCTTCGACTTCCTCGGATTTGCGAATCAGGCCGAGCCCATCGCGCAGCCACTGCACGACCGCGCCACCGACGAATACGCTGCCCTCGAGGGCGTACTCGGTCGTTTCGCCGATTTTCCAGGCGATGGTGGTTAACAGGCGATTCGAGGATGGCACGGCGCGGCGGCCCGTGTTCTGCAGCATGAAGCAGCCCGTGCCGTAGGTGTTCTTGGTGAGGCCGGGGCGGGTGCAACGCTGGCCGAACAGGGCCGCTTGCTGATCGCCGGCAATGCCGGCGACTGGAATTCTCTCCAGGCCCCGCAGTCCGCTGGTTTCGGCATAGACCTCGCTGGAAGAGCGCACCTCGGGCATCATGGAGAGGGGAACTCGAAACAGATCGAGCAGTTCGTGATCCCAGTCGCCGGTGTGAATGTTCAAGAGCATGGTGCGGGAGGCGTTGCTGGCGTCCGTCGCGTGAATGCGGCCGCCGGTCAGCTTCCAGAGCAGCCAGGTGTCGACAGTACCGAACGCGAGTTTGCCTGCTTCGGCGAGGCGGCGCGTGCCGGGAACGTTGTCGAGAATCCAGGAAATCTTGCTCGCGGAGAAATAAGAATCAATGAGCAGACCGGTGCGCTGCTGGATGAGCGGACCGTGGCCTTCGCTGCGGAGGCGCTCGCAGAAGTCGGCGGTGCGACGGTCTTGCCAGACGATGGCGTTGTTGACAGGCACGCCAGTGTCTCGATTCCACACGATCGTAGTCTCGCGCTGGTTGGCGATACCGATGGCGGCAACGTCGCTCGACCGGGCGCTGGCTTGAGCAAGGGCTTCCAGCGCTACCGCGATTTGCGAGGAAGCGATCTGCTCCGGATTGTGCTCGACCCAGCCGGGCTGAGGAAAGATTTGATCGAATTCACGTTGTGCGACTGAGCGAATCGCTCCTTTCTCATCGAACAGGAGAGCTCGCGAACTGGTTGTGCCCTGGTCGAGCGCTAGAACGTATTGCACAGAATGTCCTTTCGTACGTATTGAGGCACGCGCCCCACGACTCGACTACGAAGAGCGCAAGAAGCGCCGAATGCCGAAATCGTAGAGGGCCGCTCCCGCCAGGCCTCCGAGCAGCGGTGCGACGACGGGAATCCACCAGACGCGGGTTCCGTCAGTCAGGCCGTTGTTGCGAAACCCGGCGACGACCGTAAAGAGGCGAGGGCCGAAGTCACGCGCGGGATTGATGGCATAACCGTGCATGCCGCCAAAGCTCATGCCGATGGCGACCACGACTAATCCGATCATCGCGGGGGCGAGGTTCGATCCCGGCGGCGAGTTGAATTCGTCGGTGATCGCGAAGATGAGCAGCAGCAGCAGGCCGGTACCGATTAGCTGATCGAGAAAGCCCGCTTGCGGCGCGGCCGGGAAGGCGGGAAACGTGGTGAAGATTCCGGCGGTGTGATCGAGCAGCGGATCGGACTGCCGAAAAGCTGGGAGATAGTTCCAATAGACCAGGGCCGAGGCGGCGAACGCTCCCGCGGTCTGCGCGATGGAGTAGGGCAACACCTTGGACCAGGGGAACCGGCGGAAGACCGCGAGAGCCAGAGTCACGGCGGGATTCAAATGAGCTCCCGAAACTTTTCCCGCGACGTAGATGCCCATCGTAACCGCGAGTCCCCAACCCAGGGTGATGTTAGTGAAGCCGCCGTGAATAGTCTCGCCCGGATTCTTCGAGGGAAATAGCACGACCATGGCGACCACGCCATTGCCCAGCAAGATGAGCACGAAGGTGCCGAGGAACTCCGCGATCAACTCCGCCGTCAGGTTGGGCTTCGGGTTCATGGGCAGCTCCTCCGCTCTTCTTGGAGCAGGTTAAGTATTCGACAGGACCGCGCTCGCGAGACCGCGAAGTAGTCTACCAAGGTGGGCGTTTGGCGTGTGCACATTTCCGGCTGCGGAGAGGAGGGCTGGTCAGGCTTCCGAAAGTAAATGAGCGGGGGGCTTTTTTCTTGACATTTGGGAGGAGGGCCGTAAGATAAGAACATAATTATTCAGCTAGATGCATAGTTATTCATTATGAATAAAACACTGCGGCAACGGGCGGTCCTGGACGTACTGAAGCACGGGTCCATCGCCAGCCAGGAAGACCTGCAACGGTTGCTGCGGAAGCGCGGCTTCAAGGTGGGGCAGGCTACTTTGTCGCGGGACATTCGCGACCTGAATTTGAGCAAGACCTCGCAAGGATATTCGCTGCCCCACGGGGACGGCGCGGCGGGAGTGGCGCTGCCTCCGGTGTCGCGGCTGGTCAGAGAGTTTGTGCTGGATATTCGCTCGGCGCAGAACCAGTTGGTCATCAAGACGATTGTGGGCAGCGCGCAACCAGTCGCGGCGGCTCTGGACGAGGCGGACTGGAGCGAGGTCGTGGGAACCATTGCGGGGGACGACACGATTTTGATTGTTTGTCCGGATCGGGATGACGCCCGGAAGCTGGCGGGGCGGATAGAGGAGATGCTGAGCTAGTAGCGACGGCGATTTTACGAGAAGCGATTGACAAGCTAATGTCTGCGAAACTCAAAACCGCTGTATTGGGCGCGACCGGATATTCCGGCCTGGAGCTGACGCGGATTCTTCTGCGGCATCCTCGGCTGGAAAAACCGGCGCTGCTGCGGCGATCCGGCGACAATGGTGGCGCGACGGATTTGGCAGAAATGTTTCCTGTGCTTTCCGGCAACGGTGGGTACCCGTTGCATTCGCTGTCCTGGCCGGCGATAAAGCAGCAGGGAGTGGAATTGCTGTTTCTGGCTACGCCGCATGAAGTGTCGCGCGCGCTGGTGCCGGAAGCAATGGCGCAGGGGTTGCGCGTTATCGATTTGAGTGGCGCGTGGCGCTTGCAACATGAGCAGCACCGCGCGATCTATCACTTTCAGGACTCGGATGCGGTGACGGCGGCGGAATTGACTCAGCAGGCTGTTTACGGATTGCCGGAATTGAATGGCGACCGCGTGGCGAGTGCCACGCTGGTGGCGAATCCCGGTTGCTATGCAACGTCAGTGATTCTGGCTCTGGCGCCGCTGCTCAAGGCTGGCGTGGTCGATCGCAGCCGGGGGATCGTTTCGGATTCTAAATCTGGGGTGTCGGGAGCAGGCAAGGAACCTACGGCCAAGACGCACTTTGTTTCGGTGGCCGACAACCTGTCAGCGTATTCGGTGTTTAGCCACCGGCATGTGGGAGAGATTGTCGAACAACTCGGCCTCGGCGCCGCGGAGTTGATCTTTACGCCGCATTTGCTGCCGATACCGAGGGGAATTTTGTCGACGATCTATTTGCACCTGAATCGCGCGATGACGCCGCTGGAAGTGGAATCGTGCTTTCGGAATTTCTATTCGGGCAAGCGCTGGGTGCGGGTGTTTCACACGCCGAAGCTTCCGGAAGTGCAGTTCTGCCTGCAGTCGAATTACTGTGATTTGGGATTTTGTCTGGCGGAAGATGGCCGGCGGCTGGTGTTGATCTCGTGTATTGACAACCTGCTGAAAGGCGCGGCGGGACAGGCGATACAGAATATGAATCTGATGTACGGCTGGTCAGAGGAAGAAGGTCTGCTGTGATCATCGTGGTCAAAATCGGAGGAGCGGCGCTCGAGGATGCGGCCACCTTGCGCAAGTGCGCCCGGGCAATTGCGGAATTGGCGCAGGATGGCCATCGCGTGGCTGTGGTTCATGGCGGCGGCGGCGCGCTGACCCAGATGTTAAAGCGACTGGGAAAGCAAAGCGAGTTCATTGGCGGACTTCGCGTGACCGATGCGGAGACTCGCGACGTGGCTCTGATGGTGCTAGGCGGCATGGTCAACAAGAAAGTTGTGGCAGCGGTGCAGGCTGCGGGGATGCCGGCAGTGGGATTCTGCGGTGGCGATGGCATGAGTTTTCGCGCGCGGCGGAAGCACCTTCGCGGCAACGACATGGGATTCGTCGGCGAGATTTGTTTTGCCGAACCATGCTGGATTGAAGCGCTGTGGCAGCAGGGAGGGATTCCGGTTCTCGCATCGCTCGCTTTGGGAGCGGACGGCGAATATTACAACGTGAATGCCGACGAGATGGCGGCGGCTTGCGCCGCGGCCTGCCACGCGAACGCGCTCATCTTTCTGACCGATGTTCCGGGCGTGAAAGACGCGGAGGGAGCGGTGATTCCGTGGTTGAGCACCAAGCAGGCGCAGGACATGGTGGAAGGATCGATTGTGAGTGGTGGCATGTTGCCGAAACTCGAAGCCTGCAAACAAGCTTTGAAGCAGGGCGTGGGCAGGGTGCGAATACTGCCCGCGGCGGAAGCGGAAGCACTGCCGCAGTTCTACCTGACGAAATTGAATTGTGGAACGGAAGTGACCTGCGCCTGAGGTACAGAGTATGAGCGCGGGAATGAAGTTACAGAAAGAGGAGTCAAAGTTGAATAGTCCATTACAAAATAGAGTACCGGCGGCGCCGGAAACTTTCCCTGGCATCTTTTGGTGCCCCGACCTGGTTTCGACGCGCGATCTTGGGCCGCAGGGGGTTGAGGCCGTGCTGCATCTGGCGGAACTGATGAAGTCCCGACCGTCGGTTTTTCAACGGTCGCTGGCGGGGAAACAAATGGTGATGTTTTTCGAGAAGCCTTCGCTTCGAACGCGACTGACGTTCGAAGCAGGAATGGCGGGACTGGGTGGCACGGGCATGTTTGTGGACCAGTCGCAGAGCCGGCTGGACGCGCGCGAAACCCTGAGCGATATTGCGCACAATCTGGAACGCTGGGTGGATGTGATCGTGCTGCGGACGTTCGCGCAAGAAACTATCGCGGGCATGGCTCGTCATGCGTCAGTGCCGGTGATTAATGCGCTCAGCGATCTGGAGCATCCCTGCCAGGCGCTGGCGGATTATTTCACGCTGCAGGAACGCTTCGGCGATCTCAAGAACATCACGCTGGCTTACGTTGGCGATGGCAACAACGTGGCGCATTCGCTGTTGCTCACGTGTGCGTGCCTGGGGTCTTCGATTCGGATCGCCACGCCGAAGGGATATTCACCGAATGCGCAGATTGTGGCCGATGCGCGAAAGATTGCCAAGCAGACGGGCGCGCGGATCGAGTTGCTGACCGATCCGCATGCGGCCGTCGCCGGAGTGGACGCCGTTTACACGGACGCGTGGGCCAGTATGGGACAGGAAAACGAGGCTGCGCTGCGCGCCAACATATTTGCGCCCTACCAGGTGAACGCAGAACTCATGGCGGAAGCCTTGCCCCATGCGGCTTTTATGCACTGTCTTCCGGCGCATCGCGGCGAGGAAGTTACGGATGAAGTGATGGACTGCGAAAACTCGGTGATTTTCGAGCAGGCGGAAAACCGGCTGCATGTTCAGAAATCTATTCTTTATTTATTGCTGGGCGGCGCGGTTCGGCTGCCCGTTAGGAGCGCTCATGCCTGAGAAAGTGGTTCTCGCTTATTCCGGTGGGTTGGACACTTCGATCATTATTCCATGGTTGAAAGAAAACTATTCCTACGACGTGATCGCCATGGTCGGCGACGTTGGCCAGGGAGATGACATTGATGCCGTGGTCGAGAAAGCTTACAAGACCGGCGCCAGCAAAGTGATCGTGGAGGATCTGCGCGAAGAATTTCTGACCGGGTATGTTTTTCCTGCTCTGAAGGCCGGAGCGGTTTATGAGCATAAGTATCTGCTCGGGACTTCGCTGGCTCGTCCGGTGATTGCAAAGCATCAGGTCGAAGTCGCTCTGCGCGAAGGCGCTACTGCGGTGTCGCACGGATGCACGGGCAAGGGCAACGATCAGGTGCGGTTTGAGCTGACTTACCAGGCGCTCGCGCCGGAGTTGAAGATCATCGCGCCGTGGCGAGAGTGGTCATTGAAGTCGCGCGAGGATTGCCTGGATTACGCCGAGCAGCACGGGGTTCAGGTCGAAGCGAGCCGCACCAAGATTCACAGCCGCGACCGCAACTTGTGGCACATCAGCCACGAAGGCGGTGAGTTGGAAGACGCCGGGAACGCGCCATTGCCGACTACGTGGCAGATCACGCGGTCGCCGCAGGATGCGCCGGACAAAGAGGAACAGGTGCGTATTGGATTCGCGCAGGGGATTCCAGTTTCAGTGAACGGGATGAAAATGGATCCCGTGTCGCTGGTGGAACTGCTGAATGAAATTGGAGCGCGGAATGCGATCGGCCGCGTCGACCTGGTTGAGAATCGTTTTGTCGGGATCAAGTCGCGGGGATGCTATGAAACTCCAGGTGGGACGCTGCTGATCGCGGCTCACCGCGAACTTGAGGCACTTTGCCTGGAGCGCGAGGTCGCGCACTTCAAGCAGCACATCGGACTGAAGTATGCGGAGATGGTTTATTTCGGCCTGTGGTTCACCCCGCTGCGCGAAGCGCTTGACGCGTTCGTCGAGAGCACGCAGAAAGAGATGACGGGCAGCGTCACGCTCGCGCTTTACAAGGGGAATGTTTCCGTGGTGAGCCGGGAGTCGGAGCACTCGCTCTATCGCACCGATCTTTCGTCGTTCACCATGGGTGACAGCTACGACCAGAAAGATGCGGCGGGATTCATTCGCATTCTTGGGTTGCCGTCGCGCTCGCGGGCCCGGTCGCGCCTGGAGGTTACGCGATGAAGATGTGGTCGGGAAGGTTCCGGCAGCCGCTGGACCCTGAGTTCGAGCGCTGGCAGCGGTCGTTTAGTTTCGACCGGCGGCTGCTGAAGTTCGAACTCGCGGCCAGCAACGCGCATGCGCGGGCGCTGAAAGCCGCGGGCATTCTGTCGTCGGACGAACTGATCGGCATTCTGCAAGGACTGAGGCAGATCGGCGAAAAGGCCGCGTCATCGCCGGCATTTCTTGACGATGATGAAGCGGAGGACGTTCATCATTTTGTCGAGAAGCAACTGGTCGCGTTAATCGGGGAAACAGGTTACAAGCTGCACAGCGGACGCAGCCGCAATGAGCAGATTGCGACCGATCTTCGCTTGTACGTGCGAGCGACGATCGACCAATTGCGGCACGAACTCGCGGACTTGTGCGGCGTGCTTGCGGATCGCGCGGAACAGGCCGCGGATGCAGCCATGCCCGCGTATACGCATCTGCAGAGGGCTGAGCCGGTGTTGCTCGGGCATTGGCTGCTGGCTTATGTCGAAATGTTTCTGCGGGATGCGGAGCGGCTCTCGGACTGCCGAAAGCGTTTGAACGTTTGTCCGTTGGGGTCGGGAGCGGTTGCGGGTGCGACTTTGTCGTTAGATCGGGCGCTAATCTCCGACTGTCTGGAGTTCGAGGGCGCGACCGCTAATAGTATCGACGCTACCAGCGACCGGGACTTTGCACTCGAGTTTGTCAATGCCCTCTCGCTGCTGGCGCTGCATCTGAGCCGGTGGGCGGAGGAGATGATTTTGTTTTCGTCACAGGAATATAGCTTTTTAGGTTTGCCGGAGGCCTACTCGACCGGCAGCAGCGCGATGCCGCAGAAGAAGAATCCGGATTTGCTCGAATTGGTGCGGGGCAAGAGCGGACGAGTCCTGGGCAACGCCACAGCGCTCATGGTTGCGGTGAAGGGTTTGCCACTGGCTTACAACAAGGACTTGCAGGAGACGCAAGAGCCGCTGTTCGGCTCCTCCGACACGCTGCTGCAGATGTTGCCGCTGGTGACGGGATGGATGAAGGCTGTGGAATTTCACAACGAGCGAATGCAGCAAGCGGCGCAGTCGGGATTTATGAATGCGTGGGCGGCCGCAACATATTTGGTGAAACGAGGCGTCCCGTCGAGGCTGGCGCACGAGCGGATTGGCAAGGCCGTACAGATGTGTGTCGAGCGGGGCTGCGAACTGCAGGACTTGGCGCTCGAAGAATTGCGGTCGCTCAATCCTGCGTTTGACCAGGACTTTTACGAATCGCTGAAGCTGGCTTCGGTGCTCGCCGTTCACGATGTTCCCGGAGGCACGGCGCCGGCGCGGGTGCGGCACGCCATCAGCATTACCAGAAAGAAGATCGATGCTCTTCGCGAGGAGGCCCATGCGCACGCGTAAAGCAATTTTGCCTGACGCACAACAGATTCACGAGTTGATTTCGGCATATTCCGGCGACGGCACTTTGCTGCCGCGCACTTTGCCGGAGATTTGCGAAAACGTTCGCGATTTCGTGGTGCTCGAAGATAATGGCCGCATCATCGGCTGTGGCGCGCTGCATTTGTATGGCACGCATCTGGCCGAGATTCGCTCGATTACCGTTGCGCCTTGGGCTCAGGGCAAAGGCGGCGGAGGACGGCTGGTGAAATCTTTGATGGCCGAGGCCAAGCGGCATCGCGTGGATTGCATCTGTCTGTTTACGCGTAAGCCGGATTTTTTTGCGGGGCAGGGATTTTCTGTGGCGCAGCGCGAAGACCTTCCCGACAAGATCTACAAAGACTGCCACGCTTGTCCGCGGTTTCATTGCTGCGATGAAGTGGCGATGGTACGCGGTGATCTGCCCAAGTTCGCGATTCTTCCCGAACCCGCGAATTGGCTGGTGAAGCTGCAGGGGTGGTCGCCGGCCGCCGAGACTCAGACGAGGTCTAGCTAAAGAAATCTAGCTGAGTTCTCCCGCCCCGTCTTCGGCGGTGCATAGGTAGACTTGGCTGGTAATTCCCGTTCGCCGGCGATAACTTTCTGCTATTCGCTGCGCGAACTCCTCCGCATTTTCTTCGCGCACCAGATTGACGGTGCATCCGCCGAAGCCGCCGCCGGTCATGCGGCCACCGTAGAAGCCTGGCAGGTTTTGGGCGGCTTCGACCATGAGGTCGAGTTCTCCGCAGCTGACTTCGTAGAGGTCTCGCAGGCTGTTGTGCGAATCGCGCATCAATTCCCGCACTCGAGTGAGGTCGCCTTCGGTGAGCGCGCGCGCGGCATCGAGGGTGCGCTGGTTTTCGCGGACGACGTGAGTACATCGTTTCGCGATCGTGGCCGGAAGATCCCGGGCGTGCTGATCGAGCATTTCCTCGGACACATCGCGCAGGGCGCGAACTCTCGGATACCACTTGGCGAAACGGCGCACGCCCTCCTCGCATTCTTCCCGCCGTGTATTGTATGCGCCAGTGGCCAGATCGTGTTTGACCATTGTGTTGCAGACCACGAGAGCCATACCTGCCGGAATGGGAACGAACTGAAAATCCAGGGAACGGCAATCGAGAAAGAAAGCGTGCCCGGCTTTTCCCATGCAGGAAACGAACTGGTCCATGATTCCGACGCGGGCGCCGACAAAGGAATTCTCAGCCTCCCGGCAGAGCTTGGCGATCTCGGGGAGCGGCAGGCGTGTTTCGCCCGTCGTCGCGCTCATGCTCATAAAGGCCAGCGCGGACGCGACTTCGACGGCCGCGGAGGAACTGAGTCCCGCGCCGATTGGGACTTCGCCGTGCACCAGCAAGTTCGCTGCCTGCAGTTTGAAACCGCGCCGCAGAAGGACGCTGGCGACGCCAAGCACATAGTCACACCAACCGCCGGTGCGGCGCTCGGGCAGGTGGTCGAGATCAAACTCGAAATTGCCAGGGAATTCCTCGGAGTGGATCACGAGCTTGCGGTCCGGTCGTGCGGCGATCGCTACATAGGTCGAGAATCCGACAGCCGCCGGCATGACAAAGCCGTCGTTGTAGTCGGTGTGTTCGCCAATCAGGTTGACGCGTCCGGGGGCGCGGAAGATTCGGGGATGATCGCCGAACAGTTTTCCGAAGCGCTGAGCGAGTTCGCGAGCGATCATGGTTATGGGCAGTGACATCTTTAAGTCCGAATGCCCATTTTAAGTCCGAATGCCCATGCAAAATGGATCGTCAGAATCGATGATGAGTTCCGCGTCGGCATTCACAAAGGCTGCGCCTTTGATGCTGGGATAGACTTTCCCTTCCCGCACCGTGATGCTGCCTTCAAATATGCTGCCAACGATGCTCTCCTGTTTCCAGACCTGGCCTTCGTGGATTTTCCTGTCAGCATAGAGGCAGGCCAGCTTGGCGCTGGTTCCGGTGCCGCAGGGCGAGCGATCGTAGGCCTTCCCAGGACAGAGAACGAAATTCTTGCTATCGACGGAAGGCAGACTAGACGGGCCGAACAGCTCAATGTGATCGATTTCCTGATTTGCGGCTCCGGTAATTCCCTGCTGGCGAAGTGCCTGGCGGATCGCCCAGCTGAAATCCGTCAGTTGCTCGACGTTGTCGAGCGATAGTTCTAAGCTATGGGCGCGCCCGTTTTCATGCGCTTTGTCGTTCACAAGAAAAAACCAGTTTCCTCCCCATGCGACGTCGCCGCGTAGCTTGCCGTAGCCCGGAACATCGACTTCCACATTCGCCGACAGGCGATAGCTCGCGACATTGTTGACCGTAACTTCACTGTTCGAGTGCAGGATGGCGGTGACGACGCCCACCGGGGTTTCGAAGCGGTGCTCGCCGGGCGCAATCCGCTTCATGAAGAACAGCGTCGCCACCAGGCCGATTGTGCCGTGACCGCACATGCCGAGATAACCCACATTATTGAAGAAGATGACGCCCGCGGCGCAGGCAGGGTCCACAGGCTCGCACAACAGCGCTCCCACCATCACGTCGGAGCCTCGCGGTTCATTGACCACAGCGGATCGAAAACAATCGTGCTGGGTGCGAAAGCGCTGCAGCCGCTCGGCCAGCGAACCGTTGCCGAGATCGGGACCTCCGCTGACCACCACCCGTGTCGGCTCGCCGCCGGTGTGGGAGTCGATCACGTGAATCTTTCGGCTCTGGCTCTGGCCGCTAGTCATTCTGCTTATGTTTCCCCTGGAAGTTGTGGAAGGAATCGTCCTCTAGTGGAAGTTCAGGTCGGCGTAGTGACTGAAGTTCGCCAGTGAAATCTGATCTCCTCCGGGCAAGTAAAAACCGAATCTGCCGGCGGAAAGATTGGTTCCCGGAAGCGCCCACCGGTCGAGAACGACCCATGCATCTCCCTGCCTGATCTGATGCACGATTTCGGTGGGAGAGACGTGAATCTGAAAAGTGCGATAGCTCTTCTTTTCGCCTTTGGTCGGAATTTTCGCTTCGTTGGCCTTCTGGCCATTGCGAACGTCCGTCCGATAGAAATTGTTGTCGTCGATCTGGAAGAGATCGTAGTTGTTCGGGTCGGTGTAGTTGACCACCCACTGCAACCGGTGGCCCTTGGTCAGCATGGCGGAAAACATGAAGGTTCCCGAGGTTGGTGAAACACCGTAAAGAACGTAATCGCCTCCTTTGCGAACGAAAGCGCCATTTTCCTCTTTCCAGCCGGAGGGGTCAGCCCACTTCGACATTCCGCTGGGAGCGAGCGCCAGCTCAATGTTCCGCGACTGGCCGGCGGTGAGGTCGACCGTAGAAGTACGTACGAAATTGTCCGCCGTGCGCGCGGCCAGCATATAGGTGCCGGTGGGCAGGCTGAGCGGGGCACCGCTGCTCACTTTGACGGGCGGCTCGCCGGTTTTGGTCAGCGTGACCTGGG
>JBELAE010000126.1:0-11769 GCA_049509155.1 Candidatus Sulfotelmatobacter sp. | reverse complement strand
ACCACGTCGACGCCCTTACCGCCGGTCAGCCGTTTCGTGTCAGCCTCGAAATCGGATTGCGTGTAAAGGATCACCTCATCCGCTCCGGCTTCACGCGCCAACTTCGCCTTCTCGTCGGTGGATACCGTGGCAATCACGCGCGCGCCAATGTTGTGCGCCATCTGCACCAGCAGCAGTCCCACGCCTCCAGCCGCGGCGTGTACCAGCGCCGTCTCGCCGCGCTTCAACGGATACGTGTCATGCGAGAGATAGTGCGCCGTCATCCCCTGCAACATGGCCGAAGCCGCCTGCTGGCCCGTCACTCCGGATGGAATCGGCACCAGCCGATCCGCGGGCACGGCCGCATATTCCGCATACGATCCCAATTGGCCGCTCCAGGCCACGCGATCGCCCTTCTTCACTGACTTCACGTCGGCGCCCACCGCCGTCACCACGCCCGCGCCTTCCTGCCCCAACACCACCGGCAGTGGAGCCTTGTAGCGCCCTTCGCGCACATACACGTCAATAAAGTTCACGCCCGAAGCGGCCAGCTTCACCACCGCCTCACTCGCCTTCGGCGCGGGAACCGGCAGCTCCACCAGTTCCATCGCCTCCGGACCGCCTGGTTGTTTAACTTGAATGGCTTTCATAAAAGTTATGGATTCGCTGTCGTACCAAATACATTCCGTCAGATCGACTCCGGCAAACAGATTCCGCCGACAGGTGATTCTACACGCGGTATGAATGAATGCGGTCCGAGACCGATTTTCGGGAGTGGCTTAATCTCGAAATCATTTCGAGTCCGATGTCATTCTGAACGCGGCGACAGCCGGGCGAGGAACCTTACGGCAGCCGACACTACCGATGCCGTAGATAGGAGTGCCTGCGCTCCATGCAGCGCAGCCACTCCTCGCAGCAGTACAACCGGTATCTGGGGTTTCGTAAGGTCGCTCCGGAGCGCGGCGCTCCGGAGGGATGACACTCGGTAGGTGAATCCGCAAGTGCCCAATTTCGATCTTCTACCACACCAGCGGCACTAACCGGAAGCGCGTGCGCTCGCAGTACTCCGCATAGCCCGGCAACTCCTGGCGGAGAACGCCTTCCTCATGAATCAGCCGGTACATCAGTAGAGGAATTATCAATGCGGCGACCGGCAAGGCTACATACGATCCCAGCGCCACCGGTGTAGCCAGCATCATCACCGACATCCCGGAATACATGGGGTGGCGCACCCAGGCGTAGGGACCACGCGAAATAACTTTCTGCTCCGTCTCGACCTGAATCGTGCTGGCCGCAAAGCTGTTAGTCTTCATCACCCAGAAGACCAGGCAATCTCCCGCCACGACCAGCGCCTGCCCCACAATGATCAGCCACACCGGCATCGGACCCAGCCACGCCCTCGACCAGCCAGAGCGAAAATCCAGTCCGGGCAGCACGAGCCCGAGAAAGAAAAGCAGGCTAAACAGCTTCTGAAATAATCTCTGTTCGGGTTGCACCTCCTTGCGTTGCAACCTGCGCTCCAGCAATTGCGGGTCATGTTTCATCAGATGGATGAAAGAAAAAATCCAGAAGGCAGCCATCAGAACCAGAAAAACGCCGCCTTGCCAGTAACGCACAGAACCGGCGGACAAGAACAGTATGGCAGCAATGACGATCAGAATAACGGCGAAGCGCCCCAACGCGCGTCTCGGCAGAGTGGCGTTTTCCATCCCGGTCACCTGCTATTGAATATGGTACTCGGACTGGTATTCGGACTGGTACTCGAACTAAGAAGCGAGCGGCCCGCCACGCGAGCCGCTCAGTATACCAGCGGAATTACTGCACAATCTTAAATACCACTCCGCACCCCACGGGACACAGGTTAAACGCACCGCCGTTGCTCGCCGTGCCGAAGATGTTGCCCTCGCCGTCGAGCACAACCCGATCGCCCTGCGGGAAGCCTCCGTCGCTCTCGCCCCTGAAGCGATAGAGAATATCCTCGCTCCACTTGCCGCTCGAATTCGACGTCAGCTTGAAGACAATGCCATCCCCAGCCACGAATTCGCCGGCGGAAGGCCCGGCGCCCCCGCCGGAAAACACCGTTCCATAAAGATTCCCACTGCCGTCGATGGTAAGCCCGTTAAAGGGATGCACTCCATCCGGACATCGCGTGGCAGTACATGCGGCGAAGGTGTGGATGACCGTTTCGGCCACTCCACCGCCAGCCAGAGGCGTTACTCTGAAAACCGTTCCATTGCTGACCCCACCGTTGGTGGTCATGCCGTAGAGATTATCTTTGCTGTCTACGACCAACCCGTCCCACGGATTGAAGCCGGTGCTCATCCCGGTAAATTCAAATACTGTGCCTTCCGTCCAGGTCCCGTCGGCATTCGGCGTCAATTCAAAAACCGTTCCGCACCCGGTGAAGTCCTCAAACTGCAGGCAAGACTCCAGA
The DNA here is from genome assembly GCA_049509155.1 of Candidatus Sulfotelmatobacter sp. Classification (GTDB taxonomy): domain Bacteria; phylum Acidobacteriota; class Terriglobia; order Terriglobales; family Acidobacteriaceae; genus Sulfotelmatobacter. Next base: position 9,356 of record JBELAE010000126.1, on the reverse strand, counting down.
TTGCCCCCGGTTTGCGTCGTGCTCCAGAGATTTCCCTTGCTGTCGAAAACCACTCCACCATGCGGATTTTGTCCATCCGTGCTGCCTGCCGTTCCGGGAAAGCTGTGGATCACGCTCTCCGTCCAGGTTCCATCCGAGTTCGGCGCCAGCTTGAACACCGTACCGCAGCCGTTGAAACAAAATGTCCCGCCCGCGCCCCCGCCGCCGCCCTGGTTGGTGGTGCCGTAAAGATTTCCCGCCTGGTCAAAAGTCAAGGTCGAATATGGCTGGCAGCCATCGTCGTTGGTCGGCACAGCATTGAAGCTGTGGATGATGGTCGACGTATACGTTCCGCTCGCCGTGGGCGTCAGCTTGTAAACCACGCCGCAGCCGCTACCTCCGTTGGTCGTCGTGCCGTACACATTGCCGGCGCTGTCGAGCACCGGAGCTCCCCAGGGCGCGGCCCCGTCGTCGGGTTGTCCGCGGAAATTGTGGAGAACACTGAAGGCATAACTGCCGTCGCTGTTCTTGGTCAGTTTGTAAACGTTCCCGCAGGAAGGAACACATCCCGAAGTGCTTTGGTAGGTCGTGCCATACAGGTTTCCCGCCGCGTCGATGGCCAGACCGGAGTCCGGCCCGATTCCCGTAGTAAAGGTCGTAAAGGTATGCAGCACGGTCTCACTGCTGGCCGCAAATGTCGTCGTGGTTGCCAGCACGGTTGCCAGAAAGATCGCAAGCAGGGCAGCAGCTGCGATTACAACAGCCCCGCGCACGGATGGTTTGTGAGCCCCGGTCGCCAGACGAGCTGGATCGGGGCCGCGGAAACTCCCGTTTCTTTTCATATCAATAATCCTTTCAGCGATTCAGTCAGAATTCAGTCAGAGTTTTGAGATACAGCGACCGGCGGCCTTGATGCAATCGTCGTGGATTGTTTGCCTCTGCTCGGTACAGCCTTGGCTCGGAAACAAGAATGGCAAACCTCAGCCGCAGTCATGTCAACACCATGTAAAGGTTCTGTCCCGATCTCTGCTAAACTGGCACGTCCTTCCGCAAGGAGTACCCGAATGGCCGAAAATAAGCCCCAAAGCTTTGCCGATCACACTCGCTGGGACCCAGCATTTCATTTCTTCATTCTTCCGGTCTTCGTGCTGGGACTGCTCCTGACGCTGATACATTTTTTTGCGCATATCACAGAGGGCGACCTTCGCGATCACATCCACGCCGTCCTGCTGATTCTGCTGGCCGTCGCCTGCCTGCTCCTGGTCTTCAAGGTGCGCACGTACCCGCTCAAAGTGCAGGATCGCGTCATCCGCCTGGAAGAGCGGCTGCGCCTGACCCAGCTTGCTGCAGAGCCTCTGCGTTCCCGCATCCCTGAATTAACGGAGGATCAACTCTGCGGCCTGCGTTTCGCCTCCGACGCCGAAGTCGCCAAGCTGGCCGAGCGCGCATTGAACGAAAAGCTCTCACGCGCCGATATCAAGAAATCGATCAAGACCTGGCGGCCGGATTACTGGCGCGTCTGAACGGCGAGGCCGCAGGCCTCAACCCCCGGAATTCAGTGGACGAGCCGACAACCGGGGCGGAAGATCACTCATCCTAACTTCGAGGTCTGACGGCTGGGTCTGACGGCTGAAGTGCGGGGTCCGGTCTGGTAACCATCCGCTCCTGGTGCCGAAAGTAACGTCGGTGATGCCGTTTCGGCGATTGACCCAAGCCCGCCCGCCGAGTACGATTTGATAGAATTCACCGGCATTCGTAGAGGAGAAGCGCGCATCTCATAGCAAGACATGCGATTAGCCAGCCTAGAGATGAAAATTGGGATGATGAAGATAGGGACAAAGATTCCGACCGCCGCGCTCGCCACTCTGCTTTTGGCAGCTACTGCCTGCCAGACGGCGCAGAAGCCGGTTTCCCTCCTTCCGCCCGGAAGCGCACCCGCTCTGCAGCCGGTTCGACCTCCCGCTCCAACATCAGCTCCAGCACAGCAAACTGCAGCAACTGAGGCGCAAGACGCTCCGCCTCAGAAACCGGCCGCACCCGTAGCCGCCGCTGACCAGACTTCCGCTCCGGTTTCCGACCCGGTCGCCGATCTGATCACTCGGGCCGAAAGGGAATATCAGGAGGGAGTGGCCAACTATCACGCGGGCAACAGCGACTCCGCCAAGCAGAATTTCGACGACGCGCTGAACGCCCTGCTGAGCAGCAATCTCGACGTCCGTTCTGACGATCGCCTGCAAAAGGAATTCGACCACATCGTCGAGGGCGTGAACGAACTCTACCCCGGCGGCCCCGCGGCCGATTCCGACCAATCGCAAGAAGCCCAGCAGAAATCCGAGCCTGCGCCCATTGACATAACGAACGGCATCACTCCTGCCGCCGATGCCGGCGTCGCAGCCAAAGCCCAGGCTGAAATCAAGCACACCCGTTCCGACCTGCCGCTGATGATGACCGACCAGGTCGCCGGCTACATCACTTACTTCTCGGGCCGCGGACGCGGCGTCTTCGAGCGCGCCTTCGCCCGCTCGGGCCGTTACCGCGACATGATCGTGGCGACGCTGAAGGATGAAGGCGTCCCGCAGGATCTGATCTATCTGGCGCAGGCAGAGTCAGGATTTCATCCTCTTGCCGTCTCGCGCGCCGGGGCCCGCGGCATCTGGCAGTTCATGGCCTCCCGCGGCCGCGGATACGGCCTTTACCACAACCAGTGGGTCGACGATCGCCAGGACCCCGAAAAATCCACCCGCGCCGCCGCCCACCACCTGAAAGATCTCTACAACCAGTTCGGTGACTGGTATCTCGCCATGGCCGCCTACAATTCCGGCCCCGGCACCGTACAGGCCGCCGTGAAGCGCACCGGCTACGCCGATTTCTGGGAACTCTACAACCGCAACGTTCTGCCCAAAGAAACCAAGAATTACGTTCCCATCATTTTGGCCGTGACCATCATGGCCAAGAACCCGTCGCAGTACGGATTGGACGCGGTCGCAATGGACCGCCCGGCGCCGTCCGACGCGGTCACCATCGACTATCCTGTCGATCTTCGTCTGGTAGCCGAGTGCGTGAATTCCACTCCCGACGAATTGCAGGACTTGAATCCCAGCCTGCTGCGCCTAACCACCCCGCGCGAAGGCAAGTTCGAACTGCACCTGCCCGCCGGGACGAGAGACGAATACGAAACCGCCATCAATTCGGTCCCCACGGACATGCGCCTGTGGTGGCGTTATCACACAGTTCACTCCGGCGACACCCTGGCCACGCTCGCCCGCACCTATCACACCACGGCCAAGTCGATTGCCGCAGCCAACCATCTTGAAGATGCAGAACTCGAAGCCGACGCCAGGCTGGTGATTCCCGTCACCCCGGGCAAACATCCCGCCAGCGAGAATGCGACCTACGCCCGCCGCATCACCCGCTACAAAGTTCACTCCGGCGACACCGTCGAAACCGTCGCCGAAAACTTCGGCGTTTCGCCGCAAATGCTGCGCCGCTGGAACGGCATCCGTGGCAACAGCCTCAGCGGACGCCGCATCCTGGCCTTGCATCTGCCAGTTTCCCCCAGCGCGCATGAAGCCGAAGTCACCTCGGCACGGGTGAAAGCAAAACACCCCGCCGCCCCAGCCAAGCCCGCGGAAACCGCCAGCACGAAGCCGCCAGCCACCAAATCGGCGCAGATCGAACGCCTGGCAATCTCCGAACGCGCGGAAGTCTCTCAGCGAAGGCCGGAAAGCGAAACCGCCGCCGTAGTTCACCACAAAGTAAAAACCGGCGAGACCCTCTACTCCATCGCTAATCTCTACAAAACCACCGTGGCTGCCCTCCAACGCGACAACCGCAACGTCGCGGTCATCCGCCCCGGCATGATCCTGATCGTGCAATCAGCGCGCTAACAAACGCGAGTGGCCCCAAAAGCGCTAACTTAAGGGGAATTCCCTTACCCCGCCCTGAACTCTCCCGGCTTATACTCGTCGTCGAATCAGAATGGAGACGTACGGCGAGGTCGGGGATTCGGGAAGTGCTTGAAAGCCATGAGCAGCTGCCCTCGCAAGGGAGTTGGCCTTGATCCTTAAGTTGCTAATCTTCTTGCTTTTTTTTCTGTTGGGGCTGTTGGCATGCTTCGGCGTGGCAGCGGTAGCCGAGTTTCGATCGAGCCCGAAAGGAGCCGGGCTGTTCCTCCGCATGAGTGAGATCTCGGTTGGAATAATTGCCACTTTTGCTTTAGTGTTCGGATTCCTGGGAAACACCGGCCTTTCTCGTGCGTGGTTGAGTTGGACGATGGTGTACGTCTTAGTTCTGGTGGGCCTTCTATCTTTGCTCAGCAGGTACGCTTCGCCAGCCGCGCTGATTCTTGTACTCCTTGGGAACGGAATACTGGCACTCTGCTGGTACTACAACGGTGCGTATCATAATGTCACTGATGACCGGACCGACAGCATTCACTGGGTGAATGAATGGAATGGCAAGGCCATATCCTTTCCACCTACCTATGGCCCAAACGGGGCCATCTACCTCCTCAGGCCCAATGACGACAGAGGTCCAACGGGACTCTCGCTCGTGGCGTTAGGGACGCAGTTGCGGTGGCAGATTCGACCGCCCGGCGGAATCTGTACCTTGCCGGCCATTGCAGACGATGGCACCATTTTGTTTGGAACCGGCACGACCGACAGCACTTCGAACGGACTCTACGCCGGCCAAGGCTCGGTGTGGGCAGTTTCGCCCGGGGGCACAAAGAAATGGACGTATGAATTTCCGCCAGCCACCTTTTTCCGCAGCCGTGATTTTGGCGGTGGGACCGTTTTTCCGCCGAAGTCGCCGGCTTGTAGCCAACCTGCGGTTGCGGCCGACGGGACCACGTACTGGGTGGGCCATGGTGTCTATGCACTCACCAGCGACGGGGTTCTGCGCTGGGCGTTCGATCCCGGCGAAGACTTCTATTCCCTCGCAATCGCCGAGGATGGCTCGGTGTACGCGCTCGCCGCTGGCGCTCTTTTCGCCCTCGCGCCCGATGGCACGCAAAAATGGAAATGCGCGTTTGAAAAGTCCGATTATTTTGAAGGTGACCTTGCGGTTGGCACCGACGGCACCGTTTACTTCACCAGCAGACACCCCGGGGGGCTGAGCTCGCAGTTATTCGCTCTAACCTCTCAAGGAACGGTGAAGTGGCGCACCGAGTCTTACGCTCTTGTGGGTGGTCCGTTAATAGCGTCCGACGGCACGGTATACATAACCGTATCAATCCATGTAGAGGGCGACGGAAACCAGAAGCAAGTCGTAGCCCTCGATCCCAATGGAGAGGCGAAATGGAACACCCCGAACGGAAGCAGTCTGTTGAATCTCGCCTCCGATGGGACGCTCTATGTCTGCTATGTTCGTGATCTCCTCGCAATCAGCCCTCGCGGGCGAATGTTGTGGAAAGCGAATCTGCCCGACGATCCGCTCATTCACATTCCAACCGACGCGGTAACCCTTGCGCCCAATGCCAAATTCTATATCGGGGACTCTCTTGGCCGACTCGGTACGCTTGACGCGCCCGCAGGGCTGGCGGCGTCCGGCTGGGCCGCTCGGTTCCATGATGCTCGCAATACGGCCCGCGCCGGAGCGCACTAGAAGCAGCGCCCAGTTGAGTTAGTGCCCACGTGCTGGGAACGCAGGAAATGACTCCGGCCGCCTTTTCTTCTTTTCCTCTTCCCTTTTCCGGGCCCGCTGTGATAACAGGATAGCCAGCAGTCTGTGTCGGTGGTCCTTGCAAACTGCACGGAATGTCGTGCTATAATCGCGCGCCGTTCCAGCAGAGGTTTCCGGTGGTCTTTTAAATTCTTTTGTGTCCGCAGCCAGGAGCCCCATCCGCACCCGGCCGCCAACGAATCAGGAGGAGCAATGACGTTCGACGATCCCACTCTTTACGCACGCGATGAAGAAGAAGAATTCGGCGACAGCGGCGCTTACAGCGAGTCGCTGGAAGAAGATTTCGAAGAGGAAGAGGAGGAGGAAGAATCCGGACTGCCGGCTCCCGTAGCCAGCGAGCCGCCACCCGCTCCCGCGCCTCCCGCGCCCAAACCCGCGCCATCTGCCCCCGGCGGCGGCGGCGGCGGCAAGCCCAAAGCGAAAAAGAAAGCCGCCAAAAAGCCGGCTGCGAAAAAACCGGCGAAGAAGGCTCCCAAAAAGCAAGCAAAAAAGAAGGCCGCCAAGAAAGCTGCTAAGAAGGCAGCCAAGAAACCGGCGAAGAAGAAAGGCAAAAAGCGTCGTTAAGTCGCTAGTCGGCCGCGAGGCCCTCCCCTCACCCTTCGCTCCAACGTAAAACCGCGCCCGAACCAGGCGCGGTTTTTTCTTTCCCGCTTTGTGATCCTGAGGTTTGTGAGCCTAAGCTTTGTCACCCTGAGGCCCGCGTTCTTTGCGGCCGAACGGATTCGAATGTAAGACAAGCCTCAAACTCAAATGCAAAGACCGCGAAGCTTCCAGGCTCGTTACTTCTTCGCGCCAACCGCGCCCAGGCATTTTCCGTACAACTCGAGCAGATGCGCAGCGTAGTCCTCCGGCTTGGCGGCGGCGCCACCGCCGGTAAAGCCGACCCCACCGCTGCTGGCGGTCTTGCCGTAGCCCGTGGTCATGGCGATGAACTTCATGAGATCGAGTGCAATGTCTTCGTTACGGCGCCCAGCGCCCGAGCCTGTGCCCGCAGCTTCTTCCATGATTCCTTCTCCTCTTCCCCTAGCGGATATTACGGGTATCTCGTCGTCTTCGAAATCGTCGTCGTCGAGGCGGTACATGATGCGAAATTACTCCGGCAGCAATGTTAGCAATCGATGATAGCCATTGATGATAGCAGAATCGGGGTGTTCACTCTTCACTTCCCGGCCTTCGTATTTTGCGCGAACACGCTGCCGGGGTTGAGCCGCAAAGCCTCGTCCAAAGCACGGTTTGCGGCGGCTGCGTCGCCTTTCTTGCGTTGCGCAATGGCCAGCCAGACAAAGGTTTCATCCGCCTTAGGGTCGAGCTCAACCGACTTCTGGAAAGTGGCGACGGCCTTGTCCAAATCGCCGCCAAACATCTTTGGAGTGTTCAGGTATTGCCGTCCCACACTTGCCAGCGCCCGCGGATTGTTACCGTCCAACTCCAGCGCGCGCTTGTTTTCGGACTGCACCTTCGGACCGTAGTGCGCACCCGCCATGAATCCGCCCAACCCGATTCGGCGCCCGTACAAATCGGCCAGCAGGCTGTGGGCATCAGCTGAGGTGTCGTTCAACTGCAGCGAGTGCTGCGCCTCCTCCAGAGCTGCGTCGATCGCAGCCGAGGCGGCTTTCTTGTCGCCGCGTGCGTCGGCTGCGTCGCAACGATAAGTATCCACTCGAGCCAATTCCTACCAGTACATCGCACTGCCGGGGTTCTGTTGCGTGAACTTCACAAAATATTCGCGCGCCTCGTGCAGCGGCCCCTCGGCCCGCGCGGTTCGTCCCGCTTCCAGCAGACGCAGTCCCGCAGCCAAGTCTGCGTCTCCGGTTTGACCGGTTTGAGCAGTCCGAGCCGCAGCCCATGCCCATAAAGCTGATCCCAGCAAGAAACATTTCACACAGCGATTCATGCGTCCTTCTCGATGCCGATCACGTGACAGCGGCCCGATTCGACGGGATGCCGCTGCGGGCGTTGAGACCTTGGGTGTAAGGTCCGAAGTCTGAGGTCTGAAGCGAAGTCTGACATTCCAAATCCCCTACGCCATCCCCATGTCTTCCGCCAACCGCCGCACCCGCTTGCCGTAAACCGCGCCGTGGATTCCGAGAGCGGGACCGAGCACGAAGTACCACCATCCCGCCAGCCCTGGACTCACGTAAGACAACGCGAACGACACGGCGCCGACGACTGCCATGATCGCGTTCTCCTGAATCTCGATTCGCGTCTGCAGCGCCTCCACGGGATTCAGCTCGAGCACGCCCCGCAATTTGTAGGCGTGTACGTACATCAGGGCAAACAGCGAGAAGACCGCCGTGAACCCCACAGCATAAATCCGCATGAGCACTTCAGTTTCATGCAGTCCGAGGCCGCGCGCGATGTCGCTGCCGGTCAACTGCGAAAACACAAGAGTAAAAACAAATTTCAGCGGGTACACATAGAACAGAACCAGAAAGAGCAGAACGACATTCAGAAACACCGTATACGGATCTTCCAGCCCAAAGCGCCGCGAAAACCGGTAGTGCGCCAGCCAGATCATCACCAGTTGCGCGAAGCAGACGGCAAAGGGCAGGAACCCGCGCATGGCCGCCATCATTTCCGCATAGTTGCGCGGCACTTCCAGTGACACCACCAGCAAGGTGAGGGCGAAGCCGAATACCACGTCGCAAAAAGCCTCCAGCCGGGTGATCTCGCCCCCACGCCAGCGAAAATAACGCTCGGGCAGTAAACCGCGACGGTGCTCGGCGGGAAAAGGCTCGACTGCGGCGGCAACAGGAGAATCCGCCGAGGCGGGATCGCCCGGCGAGGCATGAGGTTTGGCCCGGTGGCTCATGGCCTAGGATTTTCTCTTTTCACTCGCTGCTTGGCAATCGAGAAACTGCTTCTTCGCTCGGCTTCCCGTAATCCTTGCGTCATCCCGAAGCGCGGCGTAGTTCAGCCGCGAGAGGGATCTCCCCAGGCACAGTTTTCAGGGAGATCCCTCCCTTCGCCTGAAAGGCGGCTCCGCCCGGGATGACGCCATGATTGAAGGTACAAACTGAGCCACTGCCCCCGATTTCAATCCTGCATCTCACCGCTTCACCTCGCTCATCAGTCCCAGTAAATTGCCTTCCGAGTCGCGAAAGAACGTCATCCACAAATCGTGATCGGGCATTTTCGCGAGGAGGTGCGGTTCATCTTCAAACGACACGCCCTTCGCTTTCATCCGGGCGTGCGCGGCCTGAATGTCGGGCACAACAAAGTACAGCACGGAGCTGGGATGGTCGAACTCCGGCTTTTCCGGCCGGGTCAGCATCAGGCGCACTCCGCCGCAGTCGAAAAACGCCAGCCCCGGCCCAGCCTTGAAGAGCAACTTCAACCCCAGCGCATCCTGATAGAAAGCGGACGCGCGCTCCACATCGTGCGCGTTAATGGCAATCTGCCCAAGGCGCGAAATTCCGATTCCTGTCGCAGGCGTACTCATATCTTGACCTCCTCACCCATATTAGTTAGCATAGCTAACTATATTTACGAAGCATCGTCAAGCAAAAAGTTTCCGTCGATTCGGCGGGCGTCGATTGGACGTGCGCTGATTCGACGAAGCAGGAGATCGCATGCCCCCGGCTTCCCATCCCAGCGTCATTCCCAGTGCCATGGCGGTCGCCGACGGGCTGCATTCCGCGGCCATCCACCTGCTGCGGCGCGTGCGCAAGCAGGACGTCGCCACCGGAGAAGGT
>JBELAE010000125.1:0-11840 GCA_049509155.1 Candidatus Sulfotelmatobacter sp. | reverse complement strand
ATCGTCGCCGGCTTCGTCTACGACGCCGCCATGCGCGATCAAATGCTCCCCCGCAAGCCCATCGAGAAGCCGCTCCCCAGGGAACCGGAGAGGAAAGACGAGTAGCAAAGACGAATAGCGGAGATTTTGGGAACGAAGTGCCAGGCTTGGGTCAGCCCCCTGAGTGGATTTGAGCGGCACAGGCTTTTGGGCGCCACTGGCTTTTGAACGGCAGTGGCTTTTGGGTGGCGCAGCGCTTTCAGCGCTGCGATCAAGTTCGCAACTTCCGATGGCTTAAGCCCCTGAGGAATCCTGCCCTCAATGCATGATTCTTGCAAAACTGGATAACAACCATGTTTTCTCCCCAGCCCATCGGCTACATCCGCAGCCCCTACCAGAACACGAAGGATATCCCCAAAGGCCCCGGCACCAAACACGAAGCCGAAGGCCTCCTCGAAATCCTCCCGCAATTCAGCGCCGGCCTTACCGACATCGAAGGCTTCTCCCACCTGTTCGTCCTGTGGGTCTTCGACCGCGCCCAGGGATTCGAATTGCTCGGCACCCCTCCCATTGACGATCGCCCACATGGCGTCTTCGCCACCCGTTCCCCGCGGCGGCCCAACCCCATCGGACTCACCGTAGTCCAACTTCTGCGCCGCGACGGCAATTCCCTGCACGTGCGCGGCCTCGACATGCTCGACGCCACCCCGATTCTCGATCTCAAGCCTTACCTGTCCAGCATCTCGCCTGAAACCTTACGGCGAGGCTGGATCGCCGAAGCCGAAGCTCGCCGCGCAAAATAGGGTCGCGCAATGCCGCGATCTACCCCGTAGGACTATGCAATTTCCTTCATCTTGCGGCCCTGGCAAGAAGTGAGGTAGCTTTCCAAGGCGAGTCGTGCGCGCCCCCCTTGCGCACCGTAGCGGCCACGGTTTGAAAACCCAAGGAGGGTAGTCATGCAGTTCAGTTGCACCGTAGAATTTCCCGGCACACCTAAGAAGTCGGCTCACACTAAGTCGGCGTGCAAATCTATGAAATCCATTATGAAACCCATCCTGAGCGCCACCCTGTTGACTATAGCGGCAGTGCTATGCGCGGCGGTGTTCACGCAAGCCCAAACGGTGACCACGATTTACAACTTCACCGACAGCCTGACCAGCGGAGCCAATCCGTGGTACGTCACCCTGGTGCAGGGCACGAACGGCAGCTTCTATGGCACCACCTACAACGGCGGAAAATACTCCTCCGGCACCATCTTTAGCGTGACTCCCGGCGGGCAGCAAAAAATACTCTACAGTTTCGCCGGAGGCACCACCGACGGCGCTTATCCGACCGGTGGCCTCACCCTCGGCACCGACGGTAACTTCTACGGCACAACGCAGCAGGGCGGCAGCGAAAGCCAAGGCATTATTTTCAAGATCACGCCCACAGGCACCTACACCATCCTGCACAACTTCAACGCCTTCATCGACGGAGCTTTCCCCTGGGGCCCTCCCATTCTCGCCTCCGACGGAAATTTCTATGGCACCACCAGCGGCGGCGGACCCAACGACCGCGGCCTTGTCTACAAGATCACCAGCACCGGCACGTTCAGCGAAATCTACCAATTCGATGTGGCTCACGGCTATTCTCCGATCGCGCCGCCCACCCAGGGCACTGATGGATTGCTCTACATCCCTGTAGCCCAGGGCGGCACGTATTTTTGTGGGACCCTTGTTCAGATGTCCACTGCCGGCAAGCTGAGCAATACCTACGATTTTCCCTGTGGCCCCGGCGGATCATTCCCCCTCGGTCCACTTGTCCAGGCTGAGAGCGGAGACTTCTACAGCACTACTCAAGACGGCGGCACCAACGGTGAAGGCACCATCTATCAGGTTACAACCGGCCTTAACGTGACCGTTCTCCACAGCTTCGGCGCAACCTTCGGAGACGGCACTTTCCCCGCCGCCGGCTTGCTCCTCGCCAACGACGGCAACTACTACAGCGCGACTGCCGAAGGCGGCGCCTATGACGACGGTACCCTATTCAACACCACGACCGGGGGAACCTATACCAGCCTGTACAGCTTCAATAACAGCGTCAACCTGTTGCAGATGTCCCCGCTGTCCCCGCCAGTCCAGGGCACCAACGGCCTTCTTTACGGCATGACCGAGTTCGGCGGCGGCGCCAACGACGGCACCGTTTACACCCTGAATATGGGCCTTGCACCATTCGTGAATACGGCGTTGTTTTCCGGCAAGGAAGGCGAAACCGTCACCATTCTGGGCACGCACCTGACCGGCACGACGGAAGTCACCTTCAACGGGCGCGCCGCCAATTTCAAGGTGCTGTCCGATTCCCACCTCAGCGCAACGATTCCGCCGGGCGCGACCACTGGTCCGATCCAGGTCACCACTCCCGGTGCCACCTTGCAGGGCAGGAAGACCTTCGTAGTGAAGGACTGATCGGCCTGGAGAACAGAGCTATAGCCTCTTACGACGCGCGCCTACCGTTCTCGATATTTCCGCCGATTGCGTCGAGGTCGGCAATCACCTCAGGTGGCAGTCGGAGCCTCACAGCATCGAGGTTCTCGCGAAGATGCTTGATGGAAGATGTTCCCGGGATCACCAGGATATTGGGCGACCGCTGGAGAAGCCAAGCAAGCGCAACCTGCATGGGTGTGACCCCGATACGCGCGGCGACGTCAGACAAGGTAGTCGACTGGAGCGGAGTGAACCCGCCGAGCGGAAAGTAGGGCGCGTAGGCAATGCCGTCACCAGCAAGATCGGCTATGAGCGCATCGTCGGTTCGATGCGCAAGGTTGTAGTGGTTCTGTATGCAGACGATCGGAGCGATCCGTCGACCTTCCGCGATCTGCGCGGGAGTGACGTTGCTCAGCCCGATATGACGCACCAACCCCTTCTGCTGGAGTTCGGCCAAAACTGTGAGCGGCGCCTCAATCGACCCCTCGGCGGGTTCATGGATGCTAAACGTACTTCGCAGGTTGACCACGTCGATCACATCCAGTCCCAAGTTGCGGAGGTTGTCGTGAATCGCCGCAGTCAGCTCTTCGCGTGAGAAAGCCGGAATCCATGATCCATCCTCACCGCGCCGGACGCTGACTTTGGTGACGATCACTAGATCGTCGGGATAGGGAGACAGCGCCTTTCGAATAACCTGGTTCGTGACGTGGGGACCATAAAAATCGGCCGTATCAATATGGTTCACCCCACGTGCAACGGCCTCTCGCAGAAGTGCGACCGCTCCATCAACATCCCGTGGCGGTCCCCATACCAGCTTGTTGCCATCTCGGCCCGCGAGTTGCATCGCCCCGTAACCCATGCGGTTCACAGTTATCGACGTGCCCGGCAGAGTGAAGCCGCCGGCCAGATCAGCGTTCGTCATTTCATGCCTCCTCAGCTACTGGTAACTCTTCAATAACCGTTCGATATCACACGCTAGCCGTGCACAGGGGCGACGTCCGCAGTCTGGTCGAAGTAATTCATCGCGTTCAGATCGGCGATGAGTCCAGGTCCGGTCGGGCGCCACCCCAGCCGCTGCTGCGTCAGCGCGCTGGACGCAGGAGCGTCGGCACCCGCGAACATCCCGAGCCAACCAAAGCGCTGGCTTGCCTCCTCCGGAGACTTAGAGACGACCGGCACCTGCAGGCCCCGGCCGATTGCCTCAGCAATCTCTCGCAGCGCAACACCCTCTTCCGCGACCGCGTTATAGCGGGCTCCGGCAGATCCTTTCTCGGTTCCCTTCTCCAGCGCCAGCCGGTAGAGGCGCGCAGCGTCGAGCTTATGCACGGCCGGCCAGCGGTTGAGCCCGTCGCCAACATATACCGAAACACCCTTTTCGCGAGCCACGGCGATCAAGTAGGTGATGAGGCCTTGCTTGATTGGATCGTGGACCTGCGGAAGACGCATTACCGAAACGCGAACGCCCTTCGCCGCGACTGAAACGGCTGCCTCTTCCGACGCTACACGGGGCATCGGAGAATTGGGCGCATCTTCCTCCGTAGAAGGGCGGCCGGACGTGTGCACGACCCCTGTCCCAGAGGTGACGATCAAGGGGCGATCAGAACCAGCGAGCTCGGCACCGATTGCCTCGATGGCGCGGCGGTCGATCTCGCAGACTTCCTGAAATCTCGAGAAGTCATGGATGAAGGCGGTGTGGATCACGCCATCCGACGCGGCTGCTCCACTCCGTAGGCTGTCCAGATTTTCAACATCCCCTCGATGCACCTGTGCACCAGAGGACATAAGTGACTGGGCGCCCGCATCCGAGCGCGCAAGGCCAAGCACCTGATGGCCCGCTGTGAGGAGTTCCCGTACGACTGTTGCACCTATAAAGCCCGTAGCGCCGGTAACAAAAACACGCATATTCTTATCCTCCTAGGCAGTTCGTGTTTCGTTGGATGGGGACAAAGTGTTCACCCGACTTGCGAGCCGAGTCGAAACCTTCGTCGTGATCAATCGATATTCGCGGGTTGAAGCGGGCAGACCATCGCTCTCGATCAAACTCCCGCAGCCAATCCTCCGCTGAGAGCTGGGCCTGTTCTGATCCGAACAACTGGTCGACTGCACGGAAAATGCCGACAACTCTCGCTCCGACATCGTCAGAAGGTCAGAGCAAGAAGGACTAAAATCCTTCGACGGTTTGTAGCGAGCGAGTGGAGTCATATTCTTCACCTCTCGGAGCCGGAGAACCCCGGCGCCGCTATTGACAGGTCTCCGCTTTCCCACTAAAACGGAGAGTGTCTCCGAATCAGTAGATAAGATAACCGGAGGCTGTCTCCGGATGCAACTTTTTTATGCCGACCAGGAAGCAGAAACTCGCCCCGCGAAAACCGCGCACTGACGCGCAGCGGAACCGCGAGCGCATTCTCGAGGTGGCGAAGGAGGCATTCACTCGCTCCGGCGCGAATGCCAGCCTCGACGACGTCGCCAAGGAGGCAGGTGTTGGAGCCGGAACTCTGTACCGCCACTTTCCTACACGCGATGCACTGATAGAAGCGGTCTATCGAACTGAGGTGGAAAAGCTGGCCGCTGCCGAGAAGAAGTTCTCCGCAACCCTTCCTCCCCTCGAGGCCCTGCGAGCGTGGATGTTGCTATTCGTGGACTACATCGCGGCCAAGCAGATTATCGCTCCAGCACTCAATACGCTCGTCGGAGGGCCTTCGAAGCTGTATGAAGGTTCGCGCATTCATACCCAGGGGGCAATTGATTCGCTGGTGAAGCGCGCCATCAAGAGCCGCGACATTCGCAGAGATTTGGAGCCATTCGATCTGCTCCGCGCCCTTATCGGCGTCTCCCACGTGGCATCCGGTCCTGACTGGCAGCAAAGTGCCCGGAGACTCGTGGATATCCTCATCACGGGCTCGCGGCCAATCAAGTAGATCGCGGCATCATTCTTGAGAAACACGATCGGTGCTCAAGGGGCCAATTTCCCGGTTCCGAGGTAGTCCTGAGAAGGAACACCGAATGCGTCAGCGACACGATTAAAAAACGCGAACAAGGCTGTGATGTATACCGCCTCTGAGATCTGTTCTTCCTTCCAGCCGGCGACTCGCAGTTTCTCGACATCCTCGGAAGAAGACCGGTAAGCAGCGCGAGTAATCAACTCCACGTATTCCAGCAGCGTACGCTCCGCAGCCGTAAGGCCCGCCTCGTCAAGCTTGCCTTCGACGATTGCCTTTACGCATTGATCGGATGCTCCCTGAACCCGCAGGAAGTAGGCATGGCTGTCGAGTCAATATGGACACCGGTTCAGATAAGAAACGTAGCTGGCGATCATCTCTTTGTGTCGCCGGGAAAGATGCCCTTCCGAGA
Organism: Candidatus Sulfotelmatobacter sp.; assembly: GCA_049509155.1. Lineage (GTDB taxonomy): Bacteria > Acidobacteriota > Terriglobia > Terriglobales > Acidobacteriaceae > Sulfotelmatobacter. The sequence continues at coordinate 6,048 of JBELAE010000125.1, read as the reverse complement.
AATGAATAGTGTTTCCCAGTTCAATGATGCGACGCAGAAAGTCAGGCCGGGATCCGAAGCACTTGATGATCCCCGGAACTTGCTGTCTACCCGACCCCGCTCGCCAAAAGTCGTAAGCCGCGGCCGTTTCTCCGGTGGCTTCCGTGTCTTCAATGATCCTGATTTTCGTGACCGGCTTCGCGGTTGAAGTCCCATCTGGGTCTGGCGAATGCTTCGCATTGTTATCTGAGTTCATATCAATGGAATGGACGGGTTACTCCCTCCTCGCCGTCTCAATCTCCTTTCTGCTATCGACTAATACCACCGCAGCGAACAAAGATCGGAGTGCCGACAAGTTAGCTGGGGCAAGAGTTGCGACACAATAATTCGAAAACATTACGGGCTGCCTGCTTTTTCACCTGGTGATCGAAGCTTGGTGGTCGAACCCGGTACTTCTTTCAGATTATTGACCCGGCTGCAAAGCGTCCCTATATTCGCCGCACTCAATCTGTGGGCGGATTCTCGCGAGCGTTCTCGACAACGCTCGACGAGGGACTGTTTTGCGCAATCGATTGCGATTCGTGAGGACAAATGGGGAAAAGTATGCCTAGCGCCAAAACTCTGACGTTACTGATGGCTCTGCTTACAAGTTTGAATGTTGCCGGACAGCAAATCACAGGGAGCATTCGCGGAACTGTGACCGATCCGAGTGGCGCGATTGTCCAGGCCGCTACCGTTACTGCAAAGCAGATCGAAACGGGATTGACACGATCAGCGACCACAGACCGTCAGGGAGAGTACGTGCTGCTCGAACTCCCGATCGGTCACTATCAGCTGGAGACAAAGGCGAAAGGCTTCCAGACCTACTTGCAGCAAGGAATCTCGCTCGACGTGAACCAGACTGCGACGGTCGGCATTCATCTCAAACTCGGGTCGGAGATGCAACAGGTTGAAGTGAATGCGGATGCTGCGCTGGTGCAGAGCACAGTGAGCAGTCTCGGGCAAACCGTGATGGAGCGCGAGATTCTGGACCTTCCACTCGACGGGCGCAATTTTTCGCAGTTAGGACTACTTCAGCCCGGAGTCGTGCCTCTGACTCCTGGCCTGCTCGAAGCTGGCGGGCCGGCGCGCGAGAATCAGGCCTACGCCGTCGATGGTCAGCGCCCAGAATCGAATAATTTCCTTATCGACGGTGCCGACAATGTCAGCTCCGTGGACGGCGGATTTGTTCTCAAACCGCCGATCGATGCGATTGCCGAGTTCAAGATTCTCAGCCACAACGCAAATGCCGAGTTCGGGCGGAACACCGGCTCCACCACCAACATCGTTACACGCTCGGGGTCCAATTCGTTTCGTGGGGCCGCGTGGGAATTTTTCCGCAACGACGCGATGGATTCGTCCGATTACTTCACACAAAGCGTGCAGCCCTTGAAGCAGAACCAGTTCGGCGCCACGTTCGGCGGACCGATTCTCAAGGACAAAACTTTCTTCTTCGGATATTACGAAGGCTTCCGCAACCGGCAGGGGGAGACCGTGCCTGCAACCGTGCCTTCCGCGGCGGAAAGGCAGGGCAACTTCGGGGAGGAGTGTACCGACCTCAATGCTACTTTCAACCAGACCTCCGGCCTGTGCAGCAACCCGAATGGACAACTAACATTTTTTGGCAACCCGGTGCCGTTCAACCAGATGACGCTGTTCACGCCTATCGACCCAACGGCAACGAACGTCTTGCCGTTTTTCCCGATGCCGAACGCGGGGGAAAATGGCTTCATTGCTACGCAGACACTGATCGAGAATAACGATCAATTCGGAGTGCGCGTGGATCATTATCTTTCCCGCACTGACGCTCTTAATTTTCGTTACATGTACAGCAGCGGCCCGACTACGGATCCACTTTCGCCCGTGGGCGCGAATGTTCCCGGCTTCCCGGTGGGAGAGTATGACCGGGCGCAGAATTTCGTCACTCAGGAGACGCACATCTTTTCGCCTACCACCATCGGCGTCGCGCGTTTTTCCTTCCTGCGCAATACCTTCCTGCTTGATGAGCACCTGAATCACGAGTCGCCATCGGACCTGGGCTTTCAGTATGCTCCGACCTTGCCTTCGGCCGCAGGACCTCCCTTTATTCAGGTCGGGGGATATGCCTCGGTGGGCGACCCCATCACGGGACCGCGCAACACCTTTCAGAATACTTTTGATCTCTCTGGCTCTATGAGCTGGATCCGCGGCCGCAACGAACTGAAATTTGGCGGAGGTTACCGGCGCGATCAGATCAACGCCTTGCAGGGCATCGCCAGCAACGGCTTCTTCGTGTTCGCCAACTTCCCATACAGCGACGGATTCGCCAGCTTCCTCTCCGGCAATCCGGTAGTGTTTCTGCAGGGCGGTGGAAACTTTGCTCGCGAAATCCGTGACCGGGCCTTGGACGCTTACGGCCAGGATACTTACAAGGTCAATTCTCGCCTGACCGTGAACGTGGGACTTCGCTACGAGTTGCCGTTCCCCTCCACCGAGAACCACAACGAAGTAAATCTTTTCGTTCCCGGAGCGCAGTCGACGGTCCTCCCAAGCGCTCCGGCGGGGCTTCTCTATCCCGGCGATCCGGGCGTGCCCGCGGGCTTGATTCCAACCCAGAAGACGGCCTTCGCTCCGCGCTTCGGTTTGGCCTGGGACCCGCGTGGCAATTCCAAAACTGTGGTCAGTGCGGCTTACGGACTTTTCTACGAGCCCTACTACACGGGCGAGGGCGGCCCGCTGCAGGATCCAGTCAGCTCTCCTCCTTACCTGAAGACTCAGCAGATCAGCTTCCCCGTCAACTCATTTGCCAATCCGTTTTATACGCCGAATCCTTTCAGTCAGGCATTCCCTGAGCCGATGACTTTGCTTGTAGTCGCGCGCAATCTGCATCTGCCCTACGCGCAGGATTGGAATCTGAATATTCAACGGTCGTTCGGTCAGGACTGGCTCTTTCAGGTTGGGTACGTGGGCACAACAGGTGTGAGGCTGCCGCGATTCATTGAAGGGAATCCTCCAGTCTTTGTCCCCGGGTTCACCACAACCGGCTCGGGCTGTTCGGTAGCAAGCCCGTGTCTGAATTCCACTGAAAACAATGTGAACTACCGTCGTCTCTATTCTGGATGCACCCTCGCGGATCCCACGGGTAATTGCATTTACAGTTCCGTCGGCGAAATCGCCAGCGTAGCGAATTCCAGCTATAACGCATTAGAAGCCAGCCTGCGGAAGCGCTTCAGTCACGGGCTTTCGTTCCTGGCTTCCTATACTTGGTCGCATGCCATCGATGACGTTTCTTCCTTCAACATTACGGGTTCGGCGTCGCAACCGGTGGCGGGAGAAAATGATCTGGCTCAAGATCCGTTTGATCTCGCGGCCGAGCGCGGCCGGTCCATGTTCGATTCGCACCAGCGTCTTGTACTGAGTTATCAGTGGAGCCTTCCTTTCTTGCAGCACTCCAGCACCTGGTACGGGCACGTTCTCGGCAACTGGCAACTGAACGGCATATTCACGGCCATGAGTGGCGGGCCATTCACGGTATTCGACTCGAACGACGTTTCTCTGCAAGGGCAGGCGCCGGAGATCACCGGATTTTCCGCGAACCGCCCCAATCTGATCGGCAACCCAAATTCCGCTCCGCGCACACCGCAGGAATGGTTTAACGTGAGTGCTTTTCAGCAACTGCAGCCCGATCCTCTTGGACGTTTCGAGGTATTCGGAGACGAAGGCCGCAACGTAGTCCAGGGCCCTGGATACGTGAATTGGGACGCTTCTGCCTTCAAGAACATTCGTCTGACGGAATCAAAAGAAATTCAATTCCGTGGTGAATTGTTCAACTTGCTGAACCATACCAATCTTCGTTTACCGGTCAGCGACATCGAATCGCCGACGTTTGGGCAAATTCAGTCGGATGTAAGCCCGAGGGTGATTCAGGTGGCGCTGAAACTTCTTTTCTGATGCTGAGACTGAATCCACTCCCTCGAAGGCTCCTGTTCGGGCTACTTGTCAGCCTGATAATCGGTTACGTCTGTTTCGGCGCTTATGTCTGGTGGGCGATGCATCAGCCCCCCGAAACGTTCGGCCGCGTGATGGCCAGAATGCCCGGTCCCGTTCCTTTCCTGATCTTTCCATTTGAAACTGCATGGATGCACGCTCGCTCCGGAGCGCTTCACGTCGGAGATCCGGCGCCGGATTTCTCTCTGCTCAAGGTGGACAAAAGTGAGCGCGTTCAACTCTCCGTGCTCAACCAAAGGCAACCGGTAGTCCTGGTCTTCGGCAGCTACACATGACCACCGTTCCGGCGGGAGGCTCCTGCCCTTAATAAGCTCTACGAGCAATATCGCGGGCGCGTTGCCTTCCTGGTTGTTTACATTACCGAAGCTCATCCCAGCGACGTCTGGCAGATGGAGAGCAATGTCAAAGACAAGGTTGTTTTTGCCAGCCCGAAGACTGAAGAAGAAAGAGCTTTCGTCGCAGGGACTTGTGTGCGGAAACTTGGCATTGAGTTTCCCGCCGTGCTCGACGAGTTTGGCGATTCGACCGAACGGGCGTATACAGGCTGGCCGGACCGGCTCTATTTGATCGACTCGCAAGGCCACATCGCCTACAAGAGCCCGCCCGGACCGTTTGGATTTAAGCCTGAGCAACTGGAAAGAGCACTATCTCGGACCTTACCCACGGAGAAAACACAGAGGCAAGGTTCTCCTGCTCGAGAAAAAACCGATAGCGAAGAACGTCAGACCGATTAAAAGCTAGACGCAGCATTTTTTAAGTTAAAGCGCCGTGGTGTCTTCCGATACGCCACACTCGCGGCCTCCCACGCCGTGCGGTCAATATGGTCGTTCCACTGGAGACTTAATAGCGGAACACTCGTACATAAGAAACCGTGCTGGGGCACATCAGCTAACATGTTTCGAGGCGGAGCCTCCCGCAAATTCCTACCTATGAACCGAGCTGGCCCCATCTCGTCGACCGCGCCTCCATCTTCATCCGCTGCCTCAGAGGCCTCAAAACGGCTCCTGCCGTGGCTCGTTGCTGTCGCCTTTTTCATGGAGTCGCTGGATACAACCATTCTCAACACGGCCGTTCCCGCCATCTCTTCCGCCCTCGGCGTCGCTCCCCTCAGCATGAAAGCGGTGCTGGCGAGCTATACGCTCAGCCTGGCAGTCTTCATACCAATCAGTGGCTGGATGGCGGACCGCTTCGGAACCCGCCGTGTATTCGCATCTGCGATTGGTCTATTCACCCTCGGGTCGTTTCTGTGCGGCATATCAAGCAACATCCACTTGCTGGTCGCTTGCCGCATTCTGCAAGGCTGCGGCGGCGCGATGATGGTGCCAGTGGGCCGGCTCACGCTGGTGCGAACATTTGCCAAGTCAGATCTTCTGCGCACCATGAGCTTCGTTTCCATACCCGCCCTGGTCGCGCCCATGCTCGGACCCATCGCCGGAGGTCTCATCGTCGGGTATCTGCACTGGCGCGTCATCTTTTTCCTTAATATTCCAATCGGAATCGCGGGTTTGATCCTCGTTTATCTGCATTTGCCCGACTACCGCGAAGAGCAGACTCCACCGCTCGATGTTGTCGGGCTCATCCTCTTCGGTTCCGGGGTGGCATTACTGTCTTATGTGCTGGAGATATTCGGCGAGCACACTCTGAGCGCGGTGGAGATGGCTGGGCTGCTGGCATTGTCCATTGCCTTGCTTGCCGGATACGGAATTCACGCGCGTGCTCTTCCATTTCCCTTGCTGCAGCTCAAGCTATTCGGCATTCGCACGTTCCGCGCCGCCGTAAGCGGCAGCTTCTTCACTCGTCTTGGAATAGGCGGAGTGCCATTTCTCCTTCCGCTTCTCTATCAGGTAGGCTTGGGTTTCACCCCGATCCAGTCCGGCCTGCTCGTCATGCCCCAGGCAATAGCATCCATGAGCATGAAAGCATTAATGCCACGACTTCTGCGTAGTATCGGGTATCGTGGCGTCCTCATCTCCAACACTTTAATTCTCGGTGTTCTTCTGATGGTATTTGCCACGATCGGTCTGCGAACCCCCGTTTGGGCCA
>JBELAE010000124.1:0-13159 GCA_049509155.1 Candidatus Sulfotelmatobacter sp. | reverse complement strand
TGGATCGGGGTTCAAGGCGTTGACCACGGAAGAGGGAATGCATTTCGCGAGTTTCAGCGACGACGGCAAGCGCTATACGCATACCTATTTGGGGCCGCAGGCGCCGCCGAGCATAACGTTGTGCGCAGTCGGAGGATCATGCAATCCGGTGTGGGCGGCGCGCAATGAAATTGTGGAATACGGTCTGCGTGCTCCGAAGTATCTGGAGTTTAAGGCGGACGATGGCACGACGCTGTACGGGCGATTGCTGCTTCCTCCGGACGCTCCCGCGAGCGGGAAGATTCCACTCATCGTTAACATCTACGGCGGCCCGGCGGCGCAAATGGTTCGGAAATCAACGCCCGACGCGTTCGACGAAATTCTGGCGCGCAAGGGATTCGCGATTTTCGCTGTGGACAATCGCGGGACGCCGGGACGCGACCGCAAGTTTCAGACGGCGATCCGTCACGAGTTCGGGGCGATTGAGTTGAAGGATCAGCTAACTGCGCTGGACCAGCTCTACGCGCAATATCCGCAGCTGGACAAGGACCGAACCGGGATTTGGGGCTGGTCAAATGGCGGCTCGATGACGCTGTATGCCATGACGCATTCAGACCGCTTTCGCGCGGGCGTTGCGGTGGCACCGGTGACCAGTCAGTTGAATTATGACTCGATTTACACCGAGCGCTACATGGGCCTGCTGGCCGACGACAAGGCCGGTTACGAACAATCGGATGTGACGCGAAACGCCGACAAGCTGCACGGAGCGCTGTTGCTGGTGCACGGTACGAGCGACGACAACGTGCACTTTCAGAACAGCATTCAGATGATTAACGCCCTGATCAATGCCAACAAGCAGTTCCGGCTGATGATCTATCCCAACAAGACGCACAGCATCGCGGGAAAAGATGCGCGGGTGCATCTGTTCACAATGATTGTGGATCACTTTGAGCGGGAGTTGAAAGGTCAGTAGTCAGCGTCGGGTAGCGGGAGTTTACGGCGGCTTCGGTGAATCCGGAGCCGCTTTATTTATGTCTGCCGGATCCTTTGCGCGGAGTTTCTTTCGCGGAGCTCTCTTTAGAACTCTCTTTCGCCGAGCTCTCTTTCGATGAGCTTTCTTTGGACGAACTTTCCTTCGACGAGCTATCCTTCGAACCGCTGTCCGACTTGGATTTGTCGTCCTTCTTTTCTTTCGAGGAGGAATCTGCGCCCGAGGATCCTGGGGACGACGTCTTCTTGGCGTAGTCGGTGACGTACCAGCCCGTGCCTTTGAACTGGACCGCTGGGGCGGAGATCATCTGCTCGACCTGGCCGCCGCAATCCGGACATTTCTTGACCATCCGGTCAGAAAACTTCTGGATTTTTTCGAAGCGGTGACCGCACTTCTTGCATTCGTATTCGTAAAGGGGCATGAGTGTGAGACGGTCGTGAGGGACAACTGCGTCAGCTTGATTCTAGAGGCCGCCGCCGGGTGGAGTCAATTTGGCCGAGTTCGGCGAAACGTTGAGCTGACCGCGGTACATCCTGCGCACGAATCGTTCTTAATGTAACGATAGAAGCGAGCATGCCCTCGATTCACCCAGTAGGGCGCTTCGTAGTCATCAATCCCAGGGCCTGCACTCATGAAGCTGAAAAAAACGTGACGTGACGGTCTGACAACAATGCCGACATGCCCGCTCCACACGATCAAGTCGCCAGGCTGCGGGCGCGAGACTCGTTGAAACCCCTGGACGCCGGCGTAGAGATCGTCGGAGCTAGCGTAAGCATAGGGAAAGCCAGCGCGCTGGTAAATCGCATGAACCAGGTGAGAACAGTCGTGCCCTGCATAGCGACGCACTTTCGGGTCGAGCGCAGCCGAGATCACGCCCAGACCGTCGTCTGGAGTGAGTGTCCGAATCGTGCTGCGCCCGCGGCTTCCGCTCGCGCTCGGCTGCGTGGCGTTTGAAGCCCCGCCCTGGCGAGGCGCCTGCGCGGCAGAGCAGACACAAAGAGCAAGCCCACAAAGCAGGGCCGCGATCACGGGTTTTGCCGGAGTCGGCATTGTCCATAGTTTGATGCACAATTCGCCTCACGGGGAGGTTACGGTTGTGCAGGGACCGGATTAGCGGAAGATGCCGCCGGCCGAGCTGGGGCCTGTCATCCCAGAAGGCGTTTGGGCGCGGTATTGCGCCAGGCGGCTTCCAGGGCTTTGCGGATCATCTCTTTCTTCGCGGCCTTGAGATGGACGGTGGTGGCGCCGCGGCGTCCCCAGGCGCCGTTGACGGGGACGAAGACTTCCGGGTCATCTTTCGAGAAGTAGTGCTGCTGCTCGGGCGTGAGTTTGACCGTGGCGCAAGCCTTGTCGGGATGGCCGAGGGTGGCGAAGATTTTTCCGCCTACGCGGAAGTCGGGATGATTCATGTGCGAACGTTCTTCGGTCTCGGGGAGTGCGAGGGCGAGCTTGCGAAATTCGTTGGCGGTCATGAGGCGGCTTCCCCTGCGTAACTTAGCATAAAACGCGGGCGAGTCCAGAGTTGCAATGAGCAGCCAATCGAGCTTTGCTCGAACCGGACAGCCGGGGGCGGCTGTCCCCACATGAGCGGTGGTAGACTTCGGGCGATGAAGGACACAGAACAGGCTCCAGCAGGCCCGGCGCTATACCTGGTTGGCACTCCGATCGGGAATCTCGAAGACATCACGCTGCGGGCGCTGCGCGTGCTGAAGGAAGTCGACGTGATCGCCTGCGAAGACACGCGGCAGACGCAGAAGCTGCTCAATCATTATGCGATCACAACGCGCACCACCAGCTATCACGAGCACAACGAGATGACGCGGTCGGCGGAACTGGTCAAGGAGATACAAGAGGGTGCGAGCGTCGCTCTGGTCACCGACGCGGGTATGCCGGGCATTTCCGATCCCGGCTACCGGCTGATTGCGCTGGCCATCCGGCATCATGTGCCGGTGGTGCCGATTCCGGGGGCGTCGGCGTTTCTGGCAGCGCTGGTGGCGAGCGGCCTGCCCACGGATTCGTTCCGCTTCAGCGGGTTTCTTCCGGCAAAGCGCGGTGAGCGGCGGGCGGCGCTGGAGGCCGTGAAGAGTTCGCCGCGCACGCAGGTGTTCTATGAAGCTCCACATCGGGTAATCGAAGCGCTGGAAGATGTCTGCGAGGTTCTGGGAGCGTCCCGCCATGTAGTGATCGCGCGCGAAGTAACCAAGCTGCACGAAGAGTTCCTGCGCGGCCGCGCAGCCGAAGTGCTGGAAAATTTGAAGGCGCGCGAGACGGTAAAAGGTGAGATCACGCTGCTGATCGGAAAAGCCGAGGAAAGCGAAACTGGTGGAGCGGCGGACGCCCCCGTCCGCCAGTCGGTGAAGCAGCGCGTCGAGCAGATCATGGCCGAAGAAAAAGTAGATGAGAAAGCCGCTCTGAAAAAAGTGGCAAAGGAACGGGGAGTGTCGAAGAGCGAGCTTTACCGCGAGCTGCAAAGGGAAAAATAAACCAGAGGTAACGTTGCTACGCCGCCGGCAGTGTCCTACGATGCGGCTATGTCCCGGTCAATGTCAATGGTGATCGTCCTGTTGCTCGGCTCCTGCGCCGTCACAGGCTTTGCGCGTGCGCAAGACGACGCTGACGACGACAAAAAGATCGCATGTTACACCTTCCCGAAGTCGACTGAATCGTACAAGAAAAAGTTATGGGACGGGTACGAGATTTCGCTGGGGCCAGCGCGTAACGCGTCCGGCGGCGGGGGCGACGACTGCACTGCGGCAATCTACAACAGCGCCGGCAAGGTCGTCTTTCGCACCACTGGATTCGGCGTGATCTTCGACCAGAAACATACCGGCATGGACTTCGACGGTGACGGCAAAGGAGAAGTCGTATTCGAGACCGACCAGGCTGGAGGCGCGCACTGTTGTTGGGTCTACAACGTGGTCACACTCTCGCCCAAGCCGCATCGGCTGTTCGATGTCGGCGAGGGAGCGGCGGTCGATTTCGTGAAAGAGAAAGACGGGCGGGTAACGATCTGGGACCGGGTTGGAGAAACCACCGAATATACATCGAGCGCGGCCAGGCCTTATGTCGAGCGAGCGCTTCGCTTCGAAGGCACGCTGGTCGATGTGACACCCGAGTTCTGCGGCAAGCTGCTCAGTGCCGACAATCCTGACTATAGCTACTGGACGAGTATGTTGACCGCGGAAAACATCAGGAAGCTTCAAGGCGCGAAGTTCAAGCCCGCGGGGCAGAATGAGGTTGAAGAAATCGCCAGCGCGCTTTTGGCAAGAGCCGGACAGAAGGTGCTCTGCCGAAGATACGACGATGCTCTTGCCGATTTGAACCTGTGGCCGGAAGATAGCCGCAATGATATGAAGAATAATTTCGCGGCGTCGATCACGGAATACAGTCCGGAGTTCGCAGCGCAGCTGGAAACAAAAGCATCGCAGTAAAGCCGCGAGTCGAGCAGACGACGGCAGAAGAGAAAGTCAACGGAGAAAGCCGCGCTGAAGAAAGTGGCGAAGGAGCCGGGAGTTTCGGAGAGCGAGGCTTATCGGGAGTGGCAGAAGGGGAAATAGCACTCTTACTGTGGATAATTCTCCTCGATGGAGGCTGGATACGGCCTATAATCAATATCGATCAACGTTAATCAATCAAGGCTAGTAAACCGAGGAAACCATGAAGAGTGTCGTGCATCGTATTCCGTTGACCAAAGCGCGCATCAACCTGGGGCAAGTGGTCCGGCGGGCTCACCTAAATCGTGAGTACTTCATCCTCGAGAAGGATGGCATCCCGGTGGCCGGCATCATGCACGTGGATGACATGGAGGACTATCTCGAGCAGCAGGATGAATCGCTGAAGGAACAAATCAAGACTGGCTATCAGGACTACCTCGGCGGCAGAGCGCGCGACGTCGGCGATTTCTTGAAGGATTTACAGCGTCCTGCAAAGAAGGCGAAGAAACAAGCCGCGCGTTAGAGGGGCCGGACGCTATCCTTTATCTGAGGCTAAGGATCGGGAGTTGGCAGCCATGCCCGCAGACGTGAATCCCTTCAGGGTCTTGAGCACGCCCCCTTTCGAGCGGGATTTTCGCAAGGTGTCACATGGCCGCCCTTCACTGCTGGAAGCCATGGCGGAAATGCAGGCGATTCTTCGTGAAGATCCACACAATCGGAGTGGACAGCACAAGATCAAGAAACTTGCGGGATACACAGCGGGCGAGGGGCAATGGAGAATCCGCTGGAAGGAATATCGGCTGCGGTATGACATCGTTGGCAAGGATGTGGTCTTGTACTCGTTCCGCCACCGGAAGGATGCTTACTAGGCGCGAGGGCGTCCGCCGCTCCACCCTACTTCCCCGCCAGCTCTTTCTTCACAATCTCGCTCACCATCTTTCCGTCCACGCGCATGCCGGCGGCGTTGAATCTTGCCATAGCGTTCTTCATGACCGTGCCCATTTCCTTCATGGTGGGCGATCCCATTTCGGCGATGGCGGCTTTGACTCCGGCGACGATTTCCGCTTCGCCGGCCGCTTTGGGCAGATAGGTTTCGATCAGAACGATTTCGGCGGCTTCTTTGTCGGCCATCTCCTGGCGTCCGCCCTTGGTGAACTGCTCGACCGATTCTTTGCGCTGCTTGATCAGCGTGGCCAGCACGGCCTGGGATTCTTTGTCGTCGAGCGGGGCCATTTTCTCGACCTGCTTGAGCTGCAACGCGCTCTTGACCATGCGCAGGGTGGAAAGGCGGGCTTCGTCCTTGGCTTTCATGGCGGTGACGATGTCTTTTTGGATCTGTTCGGTGAGGCTCATGAGGGGATTATAGACGCGACAGGGCCTGATAACGATGCGGGTCTAGGGAGTCAAGACCCCACTTCTCGACCAAAGGGACGCTCGGGTAGTGGATCAGTTTGAAAGGAGCACGTAGCGGCCTATGTGATCCCGATGGAGCGCGCGAAGCGTTCCGGAGGGACCTTACGAAACGCGTGCGGTGCTTGAAGAGCTGCGAGGAACGCTTGCGCTGCAGGAAGCGCGGGCAGTCCCGTCCACGGCATCAAGGTCGTCGGCGGGGCGTACGGTCCCTCGTCCGGCTGTTGCCGGGCTCAGGATGACATCCAGCTGCGAGGGATTTCGTATTGAGCCATTACCGACGTGCGAGAAATGGGGCACCCGGCGCTCGATTCCGGTAAACTTAAGGGCTATCTCTTTTTCATAAAGGACTCTCACTATGCTACATAAGAATCGTCTTTTTACTCCGGGGCCAACGCCGTTATTGCCGGCGGCGCAGACGGCCATGGCTTCCTTTACGGCGCATCATCGAACGGCGGATTTTCGCCAGTTGTTTCAGCGGGTGCTGGCCGACATGAAGGAATTTGTCGGCACCAAGAACGATGTGCTGGTGCTGGCGTGTTCGGGCACGGGCGTGATGGAGGCGTCGGTATCGAACCTGACTTCACCGGGCGACAAGGTGCTGGTGCTGACGGCGGGCAAATTCGGCGAACGCTGGACGGGTCTGGCCAAGGCCTTTGGCTGCCATGTGGACGTGCTGAGCGTGCCCTACGGCGAGACATTTGTGCTGGACGACATTCGAGCCAGAGTGACTCCCGATGTGCGCGCCGTGTTTGTGCAGGCCACCGAAAGTTCCACTGGGGCGCGGCATGATATCGAAGGCATCGCGAAGATTGTGCGTGCCCACGGCGACACGCTGTTAATCGTGGATGCCATCACGGGGCTGGGGACGACGCATCTCGATGTCGATGGCTGGGGCGTCGACGTGATAATCGGCGGATCGCAGAAGGCGCTAATGATGCCTCCGGGCCTCGCGTATGGCGCGTTCAGCGAACGGGCGTGGAAGCGCATGGACACGACAACGTCGCCGCGCTATTACTTCGATCTGCGCAAAGAAAGAAAGTCGGCGGCCAAAGGCGAGTCGGCGTACACCCCGGCGACTTCTTTATTCGCTGCGCTAGGGGCGGCGCTGGAGTTTATCCGCGGCATGGGCAACGGCGATCTGGCCAAAGGACGCGAGGAACTGGTCAACAACGCGGAACTTTGTGCCGAGATGACGCGGGCCGGGGCAAAAGCTCTGGGATTGAAACTCTATGCGTGTCCGCCCGCAGCCGCGCTTACCGCGATTTGCGCTCCGGAAGGAATTGACTCGGGCAAGATCGTAAAGGAATTCCGTGAAGCCTTCGACGCAGTCGTCGCCAACGGACAAGGCGAGATGAAGGGCAAACTGTTCCGCATCGCGCACATTGGCTACTACGACTATCTCGACACCATCGGCATTCTGGGCGCGCTGGAACACGTGCTGGCGCGCGTGACCGACAAGAGTGTCGAATACGGCGCCGCGGTGCGGGCGGCACAGGAAGTCTACGCCCGCACGCAGTCCGGGAAGCGACAGTTGGTCGGCGCGTGAACGGCTCGCTGAGCCCACGCCCTAGTTGATCGTGAAGTCCATGACGGTCGAGGTTGCGGCCTGTGTGGCGCCGGTTCCGTAGGTGCCCGTGCCCGGAGGGGCGTTCACTTTCCTGTTATTTTCCGGTCACGCTTATAGTTACTCGTTAGTTAATAGTTTGTCGGGTCAAGGTCGGGCCCGCTTCTGAAAAAGGAAATTCATACAAAGGAACTCATTCGTGAAAATTATCGTAGCGGAAAAGATTTCAGCATCGGCAGTAGCGCAGTTACAGGAGCCGGGATGGACCGTCCTTACGGCCGATCAACTGGATGGCAAGCTGGAGGAGCATCTAGAGACGGCAGATGCGCTGATTGTCCGCTCGGCGGTGCAGGCCGACGCGAAACTGCTGGAGCACGCGAAAAAGCTGCGCGTGATCGGGCGAGCCGGAGTCGGGGTCGACAACATCGACCTGGAAGCGGCGACGCATAAGGGCATCGCGGTGATGAATACGCCGGGCGCCAACGCGGTGGCCGTGGCCGAGCAGACTCTAGGCATGATGCTGGCTATGGCTCGACACCTGTGCCGCGCTGACGCTCTGATGCATGCCGGGAAGTGGGAGAAAAAATCGCTGCAAGGAACGGAGCTGCGGGCGAAGACGCTGGGCATCATCGGGCTCGGACGAGTCGGCATGGAAGTGGCACGGCGGGCGCGGGCGTTCGGCATGGAGTTGGTGGGGCACGATCCTTTCGTGTCGGTGTCGGTGGCGAAGGAGCAGGGGATCCGGCTGGCGGGGCTGGATGAGCTTTATGCTGCGGCGGACTACATTACGCTGCACGTCGGGCTGACGCCGCAAACCGCGGGGATGATCAACGAAGCGTCCATCGCGAAAATGAAAAAAGGCGTGCGCCTGGTAAATTGCGCGCGCGGTGAACTGGTGAATGAGGCCGATCTGGCGCAGGCGCTCAAAACCAAGCAGGTTGCGGCGGCGGCGCTGGATGTTTTTGTGGAGGAGCCGCTGAAGAATTCGCCGCTCACCACTCTGGAGAATGTTCTACTCACGCCACATGTGGGCGGATCGACTTTCGAGGCGCAGGAAGCGGTTGGCGTGCAGATCGCCCAGCAGGTGAAGGAGTATCTGAAACACGGCGTGATTCAGAACGCAGTGAATGTGCCGTCGGTGTCGGCGGAAGAATACGCGACTATGCAGCCCTATATTGTTTTGGCGGAGCGCATGGGGGCGTTCCTGGCGCAAGTCTCTGACGGAAGCATTGAAGAAATTTCCATCCGCTACGGCGGACATATCGCGGAATGGAAAACCGAACTCATACGCAACGGAGCCATCAAGGGAATTCTGAATGAAGCGTTGGAGGAAAAAGCGAATCTGGTGAATGCGGCCACCATTGCCGAAGAGCGGGGACTGCGGGTGCTGGAATCGCACAAGGCCAAGGCTTCGACCGGAGGCGCGGGCAGCGTGCTTTCGATTTTCTTGAAGAGTTCCACGGAGGAACACATGGTGAAAGGCGCCGTGCTGCATGGGGCCGCGCCGCGGCTGCTGCACGTGGATGGCATCGACGTGGAAGCGCCCCTGGAGCGCAATCTGATTTACCTGCGGAACCGCGACGTGCCGGGCGTGATCGGCAGAGTGGGCACAATTCTAGGAGAGGAGTCGATCAACATTGCTGACTTCTCGCTGGGGCGGCGCAGCGCGGAAAAAGATTCCGATCAGCCGCGCGAGGCGATTGCGGTCGTTCACGTCGATGGCCTCGTGACCGAAGGAGTACTTACGAAGTTGCGGACGATCCCGGCGGTGCAGAAGGCGAGGGCAGTCAGGTTGTTTTGAACGGTCTAAAGCGGATTGGGGCCAGTACGATGACCACAGGGGCTAAAGCTCTCATGATTCTGAATGCTTAGCGCGGCGCTGAAGCGCCGCTCTTCCACGGTCAACCATACATCCACGGTCGACCATACATCCGAAAGTAGTCATCCGCGAATTTTGCGTCCAGCCTTTTACGACTCCGCTTCATCCCGCTGCAGTTTGCGGGTTTCGGCCAGCAGGGCCATGGAGTGCATCAGGTTCTGCAGCGTGACGATGCCGATCAGGCGCTGGTCTTCGACCACAGGGATAATGCTGGAATTACGGGCGGTGAGTTTGCGGAAGGCCGAGCCCAGCGAATCCTGGCGCAGGGAGACTTCGAAAATCTTATTCATCACCGCCTGCACGTAACCGTTTCCTTCCGCCCGCAGAGCATCGAGAATGCGCTGCTTCGAAATCACCCCGACCATATCCATGCCCCGAACCACGGGGAAATCGTCCTGCAGGGAATGCACGGCTTTCTCCAGAGCGTCTTCCAACGTATCGGCCGGAGAGAGCGTCGCGAAGTCTGTGAGCATGACTTCTTCGAGGCGCACGTTGTCGAGCACGGACTGGAAAACCAGGGCGCGCTCCTCCAACTGGGCTGCAGAAAAAACGATCACACCAACCATCGTGAGCCAGCTGTCGCTGAACAGGCCCGCGATCATCAAGACCATGGCGATGGCGTTGCTGATGGAAACAGCGCGGCGCGTGGCGGCAGATGCGTCGAGCGTGCGCGAGAAAAATGCGCGCAGGATCCGTCCACCATCCAACGGATAGGCGGGCATGAGATTCAGAACAGCCAGATAAAGATTCGCCCACACCAGGCTTTTCGGCAAGTTGGTGGCTTGCAGGAAAGGCCACTTAAACAGCTCGACTTCACGCCCGGAGGCAGTGACAACAGCAGCCGCTAGGCAGGCCAGTGCGAAGCTCACCAGGGGTCCAATCAGAGCGAGTCGGATTTCCCGCTGCCACAGCACAGCCGCGGGCCGCGGCTTTTCGGTCCGCGATTCGTCATACAAGGCAACCCCAGTCAGCGGCAGCAAAATGACTGCTTTCGGGACCAGTCCGGCGCGGCGTGCGGCCAGCATGTGTCCGCATTCATGGGCGGCGACGCACGCCAGCAGAATGGCCACGATTGCCAGGTCGCGAGGTCCGGTGGCTTTGTCTTTGTTAACCGCATAATCGGTCCAGAAGATAAACATGGGCAGAAGGAAGAAGGTGAGATGGATGCGGACATCCACGCCAAACAGTCGTCCTACCGGAATGGACCAGCTTCGCATAAGGCTTCGCTACTTTGTATTCTACATGGGTAGATATAGTGGATGGGGCATCCAACAGTACACAGCCATGCGAGTGATCGCGGGAAAATATCGAAGCCGGCCGCTGCGCTCGCTGCGCGGGATGGACGTGCGTCCCACGTCAGACCGGCTGCGGGAGACGCTGTTTAACGTGCTGACGGCGGGAAATCCGGCGGCCCTCGAGGGCAGCGTGTGGCTCGATCTGTTCGCGGGGACGGGAGCGGTGGGCATCGAAGCCTTGAGTCGCGGCGCCAAAGAAGTGCATTTCGTGGAGCATTCGGCCGCGGCTGCCGCCGCGATCCGGGGCAACCTCGAGAGCCTGGGCATTGGTGACGGTTTCAAAATCTTGCAGGAGGAATTGCCGCGTGCGTTCTGGCGGATGGAGCGCCAGCATGTGGCGGCCGACGTGGTGTTCATCGACCCACCCTATCGCATGCAGGACGCTTATATGAAAACGCTGCGGGCGTTGGCGGATTCCTCCCTGGTGTGGGCGATGTCGGTGGTGATTGCCGAGCACGAAAAAAAGTTCGATCCCGGCGAGGAATATGGGCCGCTGCGCAGATTTCGCAAGCTCGCGCAGGGCAGCGCGGCCCTCAGTTTCTATCGCATGGGAAATGCAGGGGACTTACGCGTATGAACCGCCGCTACCGGCCAAACGACAACCACGATTACAGTAGATTGAACGATCTTTGATTTAACGTGTCTTTTCCAACGAACTTCGCCTAACGACTGACGCCTACATGATCAAATCGTTCGACCGTCGAACAATGGGATGCTGCATCTCTTCCAGGTCGTTCTTCACCATATTCAGCCCGTAAACACATTCTTCGAAATTCTTTGACAGACTGGCAAACAGAGGCGCGACCTTGGCGTATTCGAAGTGCTCGAATTTGGAAACGATGTAGTAGCTCTCTTTGCCGGCTTTCACCCATTCGACAAAGTTTTCCAGGCGCTGGCGGCGCAGCCGGAAATGGTTGATGCTTTCCGGGAACATTCCCGCGAGGAACAGGGTGTAGTCGCCGATGTGTTTGCGCACCTGGCGTTCGCGGTCGAACGAAGGCGCAGGACCGTAGACCGGATCGGACTCGAGCAGCATCTCGCCAACATCGGCCAGCGGGCGATCCGCCGCGTCGTGAATTTTGTAGAACTGATCGGCTTCGCAGAATTCGGCCAGCAGATGAGAAACGTAGGCGACGATCTGCGGATCACGAATGCCGATTTCTTCAGCGTAGTGCCGTCCCACCAGGTCTTGAAACAGCTGCTGCAGCGGATGCGATTCCGGAATCATGATTTTGAGCCCCCTGAACTCCGCATCCTGCACGGAGTTTCAGCCACTGCGTGTGTGATACCTCAGTTCGATCGTGCAAAGCAAGTGACTTTTGTTTATCGCCAAGATTCGTTTTTCTGATTTGTTAGAAGCGAGGCGTCGCGGGCGCGTTGTGCACCTGATCCTTTAGAACAGGGCTGTGTGCGCAATGAGTTTGAGGCGGATTCCGCTGTATTTGCTGGCACTCGGCGAAGACGGCTGCCAACTCGCGAGGATGATCTTCTTGATTCCGATTGTAAAATGAGCTCGACCGGAGGATTACATGGACCAGAACATTTCGAGCGGCACCGCGTGGGAACCCGTCGTGGGTTACTCTCGTGCGGTGAAGATTGGTTCGTATGTACATGTGTCGGGGACAACCGCCACGGGGCCGGACGGGAAGATCGTCGGCGTGGGAGACGTGTATGCCCAAGCAGTGCAGACGCTGAAAAACATCGAAAGCGCACTGCATAAAGCGGGCGCCAGCATGAAAGACGTTGTGCGCACTCGCATGTACGTTACGAATATTGCCGAGTGGGAGAAAATCGGGAAGGCACACGGTGAGTTTTTCCGCGACATTCGTCCGGCCACTTCAATGGTTCAGGTGAGCGCCCTGATCTCGCCCGAGATTCTGGTAGAGATTGAGGTGGATGCGGTCGTGCCGTGAGCGCAGATCTTTTTTGCGGTGTCGTGGGGCTCTTCGGGTGCATGTTTTATTGAGCTAGCTGGCCGATGGCCCGGTCAGCCGAGATAGAAGAGCTGACTGGGTTAATGCCATCTTGAACCCGTAAACGGTGCCCGCTCCTACCGTCTAACTTCCCGCGAATCGCTCGTGAATGCTGCAAGGGTGAAGAGGACCGTCATGATCGGAAGCGCCAGGAACCAGCGGAAGCGAATGCAAAAGACGACGAGACCGAGAAGAACAGGTATTGGGGAGCCCTGTCTCATACTCGGAAAGACAGTAAATACTGCGGCCGGCAAGCAAAACATCCCGCCAATTAATACGGCAGCTAAAATAGCAGCGGTCCTATAGCGCATATTCCCTCCTGTGTCCTGGCATTCGAGCACGAAGTGGTCAGTATCCCTTCGTGCTTTTTCCTGAGCTTATTTCGCTGACTGTGATGCCGCAAAGTTACGCTGGTTCAATCCCAAGTCACGCTCGACTAGGCCGAGGTGTCGGGAGAGTGGCTCAGCATTGCCCCTTGTGTGCGCAGCTAGCCGCTGCGGCCAAGGCGGGTCGTCCCCGGCGGCTGAGGCCCCCACTTGCAGGACGGGCTGATCGAGGCGGAATCACTAGCGGAATTCCCTGTTTCGGCCATTACGGCTAAAGATTCCGATCGGTTCCTCTCAAACCTCTT
>JBELAE010000123.1:0-12248 GCA_049509155.1 Candidatus Sulfotelmatobacter sp. | reverse complement strand
GGCCGTTCCATTGGGCGGGACCGACGGACCAGTATTTCGCGGCGGTGTTCATTCCCGACGATCCGAACGCGGCGGCGATGGTCACGCTGCGCAATGCGATGTTGATTGTGCGCGATCCACAGAAGGCTGACTCGAAAGAGATGGTCAACGTGGACGTGCTGGGGGCGGCGGTCGGCAACCTGCGCGGGGCGACGGCAGAGCGCGTGTTTGTGGGTCCAAAGGAACTGGAGGTGCTGCAGAAGATCGCAGTGCCAGGAGTGGCGGGCGCGGACAGCGATCTGAATGGGCTGGTGGATTTTGGTTTTTTCGGGATCATCGCCAAACCGCTCTTTCTGTGGCTGAAGTGGACGTATTATCATCTGGTCCCGAACTGGGGATGGGCGATTGTGCTGCAGACTTTGATCGTGAGTCTGGCGCTGTTGCCGCTGCGCATCACGCAGATGAAGTCGATGCTGAAGATGCAGCGCGTGGCGCCGCAGATCAAGGCGATTCAGGAGAAATATAAGAAGTACAGCTTGCGCGACCCGCGCAAGGCGCCGATGAATGAGGAGATCAGCGCGCTTTATAAGAAAGAGGGCGTGAATCCGGCGGGCGGGTGTTTGCCGATGCTGATCCAGTTGCCGTTTTTGTATGCGTACTACCAGATGTTGAGGGTGGTGCTCGAGTTGCGGCACGCGCACTGGCTTTGGATACATGATTTGTCGGCGGCGGATCCGCTGCTGTTGTTGCCGATTTTCATGGTGGTGAGCATGCTGGTGGTGTCGAAGATGACGCCGCAGGCGGGCATGGATCCGGCGCAACAGCGAATGATGACGGTGATGATGCCGCTGATGATGGGGTTCTTCTTCTTCCGGCTGCCTGCGGGTTTGAATCTGTATTACGCGGAAGCGAACTTGATTCAAGTCGCGCAGCAGGCGGTGATGAACCGCACTCGTCTGGGGCAGGAAATGCGCGAGATGATGGCGAAGCGCGCGCGGAAGAGGGAGAAATAGCTGTCAGCCGTCAGCTATCAGCTGGAGCGTAGACGGCGGAAACGTGCGGAGCTTGCGCTACTATTTTTTTTGGCCGAGCAATGAATATCAAGACCTGATGGTGGCTCAGTGTGAAAGTGCTCCACGCGAGATCCCTCGCCCCGCTGGAGAAAACGCGGGGCTTCGGGATGACGCCCCCGTTAAGGGAAGCGAATCCGAAGCGCTACTGGAAACCTACATCCGCCCAAGCTGAAAGCTGACGGCTGAGAGCTGAGAGCTGAACCCATGTCCATACCTGACAAACTCGCTGCCGCTAAGAAGATCAACGAATTTCTGCAGGCCGTGGTGACGCACGGCGGACTTCGGCTGAAATATCGGATCATTGTGGATCCGCCGCTGCCGGAGAATCGCGATTGGGAGAAGCCGGAGATTCTGGTGGATTTTGCCGGGCCGGATTCGGCGCTGCTGCTCGACCGCGGCGGAGAACTGCTGCGGGCGTTGGAATTGCTGGCGCTCGAGATGCTGCGGTTGCCTTCGGGCGAGCATGAGAAGATTTCGTTCGACTGCCAGAATCAGAGGTCGCTGCGGATTCAGGAACTTCGAACCGCCGCGACTGTGGCTGCAGAGAAAGTGCGGCGGACTGGAACCCCCTACCAGTTCAGTCCAATGTCGTCGCGTGAGCGGAGGATCGTTCATCTGGCGCTGCGCGATGAGGCCGACTTACGGACTGAGAGCGAGGGCGAAGGGATGCGGCGGTGTTTGGTGGTGTATCCCAAGGACTATAAGGCGGCGGGGCAGCCGGCGCCACGGACCCTGCCTTAGGCTCCACTTCGGTTGGACTTTCCTGCGGAATGACGGTTGCTTGGGCTGGAAATCGTCGGAACATTCCACTATTACTAGTCGGGTTCGTGTGGGCTTGCAATGATTCTTCGCGGCTTCCGGGGGGCGGGAGCTGTGGCGGCGCTCGCCTCGCTGCGCTTGGCGGGACGGGCGAAGGTGCCCGTCCCCACACAAGTCTGCCCATACGAGTCTACCCACGCAAGCCTACCCACACACGCAAGGGCGCTTAGCGGCCGGCGGCTGCTCCTGCGGCTGCGGGGATCATGCCGGAGATATTCATGGATTCGATGCGGTTCAGGACCGATTCAAGGCTGGCCCCGGTGTCGGTGCAGGCGTCGACGTAGGGATGGCGGCTGCCGTCGGCGTGCATGACCAGGACGCTGGTTTCGGAGTTGACCTTCTTCACCATGTAGGGCAGGTGATGACGGTCGTTGCGGGTCAAGGTTGCGCCCAACACAACCAGGTCGAAGGAAGTCTTTTTGAGAGCTTCGTCGACGGCTTTGCGTCCCATGGCCTGGGCGACGATGTGCCCGGCTTTTTCCATGGTCGCGGCTTGCGCGGTTAAAATTTCCTCGTCCCCTTCGCCGTAAAGAATTCTTAGTTTTGACTTCGCCATTGCTTACCCTCGGTTGAATATTGCTGGTACCTGACGCACCGGTACCTGCACATGACGGTAGCAACCGCGGCGGGCTGGGGAAACGTCACCGAAGACGCACGACGAACGGGACTTGGCGGGGAGGCCGTGGTCGCCTCCCGCATGTTCACGGGGGACAGAGCCCGGCAACCCTCAGGGGTTGAAGCCCAGATCCATTGTCGGCTCCGATGGCGCGGCTTGAAGCCGTGCCCTTCCCGGCCCTGCGTAAAGGGCTTCCCTTGCAGGCTCTCCGGCTATACACTGCTGCGCGGAGGCTTTCCAACCTATGCGGGGCACACTCGTCTGGAGAGCTGTACTCGTATCGTTAATGTGGACGCCGTGGCTGGCCGCGCAGGCGGGCGGCGCACCGACTTCCACCACCACGTGCAATCTGGATGACGGGCGGCAGATCTATGTGCGGTACAACCCGGTATCGAGCAAAGAGAAGCCCGTCAATGGCAGGCCCTGGACGCCGGGCGGGGCGCCGATGACATTGTTTACAGAGGCGCAACTGGCGCTGGGAACTTCGGTGATTCCTATCGGCGCCTATACCGTGTATCCAATTCCGGCGAAGGAGCACTGGACGCTGGTAGTGAACAAGAACGTAACGGCGGGTGCAGCGTATGACGAGAAGCAGGACATAGCGCGGGCGCAGATGGAGACGGCGCAGGTGGAGCAACCGTCAGATGCGCTGGAAGTGGCCTTCGCCCACGTCGGAACGCGCTGCACTTTGCGGATCTATACGGGCAAGACCGCGTCCTTTGCCGATTTCACGGCCAAGTGAGGGAGTGGCGGCGAAATGGCGGCAAAGCCTGCCCTGAGTGAAGTCGAAGGGGTGCCGGCGCTACAATCTCAGGATGCGCCGGTTTCTGCAAAGCTTCTTCCTCGTCTTCTTCCCCTCTCTGATTGTCTCTCCATTCTTTTTTCTTAACGCGGCTAAGGCGGAATCCGGGCCGCGGGTGCAGGTCTCGCACACCACTGAGAGCTTGCGCGGGGTGAGCGCGGTGTCGCGAGAAGTGGCTTGGGCCAGCGGTACGCATGGGACTTATCTGCGCACGACGGATGGAGGGGTCACGTGGACTCCGGCGCAGGTGCCGGATGCGGGGGCGCTGGATTTTCGCGCGGTCGCGGCATTTTCCGCCGACGAAGCATTTCTGATGTCGGCGGGGCCGGGGGAGCAGTCGCGGATTTACCACACCGGCGACGGCGGGAAAAACTGGCAGCTGCAATTCACCAATAGCAATCCCAAGGGCTTCTTTGACTCGATGGTTTTCTGGGATGCGCGGCATGGAGTGGTGGTGGGGGACCCGGTTGCGGACGAGTCGGGCACGCTCAAGTTCGAGGTGCTGATGACGGACGATGGGCAGAACTGGCGGGTGATTCCGCCGGCGCGACTGCCGGCGGCGATGGAAGGCGAGGGCGCGTTCGCGGCATCGAATACGTGCCTTGCGGTTTTGAGTGGGGGCTGGGGTCAGAGCAACGATCAAAACATTTGGTTCGCCACTGGTGGGAAGACTTCGCGGGTTTTTCACTCGGCCGATCACGGGGTCAGCTGGGAGGTTTTTGAGACTCCCATGGTGCATGGGGCGGACTCGGCGGGGATTTTTTCGATCGCGTTTCGCGACGCGATGCATGGCGTGATTGCCGGCGGGGACTACAAGCGTCCTAAGGACGACGGGCCGAACCTGGCGTTCACCGAAGATGGAGGGAAGACCTGGAGGCTTTCGAACTTGCATCCGCTGGCGTATTTTTCGGCGGTGGTCTATGACCAGAAAGTGAATGCGCAGGCGGTGCGGGAGGCTGAAGTCGAGAAGGCGATGCGGGTGAAAGGGATTGCGCCGGAACGAATTCTTATCGTGGGGCAGGACTTTGTGTTTGACTTTCGGCCGCCGAAGCGTCCGCGGCGGATTGACGGGAAGGAGGAGTTGGGGATTGGGTTCAATGCGGCGAGTGCATATCCGGAAGGCGGAGTGCTCGTGGTTGGGCCGAAGGGAGCTGTGGCGATGATTCCGTAGGCGGCCGCGGGGCTAAAGCCCGGGCGGATTCGAGAACGTTTACGCGGCTCTGAAAGGGCCGCTCTTCCACGTTGTTCGCTCCGGTGTAGTGACTAAAGGGCTATCACTTCCTGTTCTTTTCAATTGGTGAGGGATCGACGAAGATTTAGAAGATTAGTTAGTTCTTATCTCCCTCAGATTGAGAAGCTTGTGAAAAACATATCTCTGGCCATTGGTGTCGTCGTTATTTCCGCTGCAACTCTTGCGTTTGCACAGACGCAAACCGCTGTCTCCACCAATCCAAGCACTTCTTCTTCCGCAACCTCGACTGCGACTACGGTTTCGCGAACTACGAAGGCGGTGCATTATCGCCTGCAGGGCGGGTCGACGAAAGTCGATTTTCGGGGAACCGATCTGCTGCAGCGGGCTTCGGGTGAGGCTCGGGTCGAAGGCAAGAAAACGAATTTCGAAATCGACGCCAAATTCGAAGGGCTGGAAGATGCCACGAAGTTTGGGCTGGAATTTCTGACGTATGTGGCGTGGGCGGTCTCGCCGCAGGGGCGGCCGGTGAATTTGGGCGAGCTGTCGCTCGATCACAACGGCAACGCGCACGTGAAGGCGTACACCGACTTGCAGACGTTTGGGATGATCGTGACTGCTGAGCCTTATTTCGCGGTTACGCAGCCCGGCAACATGGTGGTGATGGAGAGCGCTTCAGTGAATGGCGGCGGGGGCGAGAATATCGACGCGAAGTATGAACTGGTGACGCGCGGGACGTACTCCTCGACCAACACGCATATTCAGGATGCGATCTTCGGGATTGACAGCAAGACTCCGCTGGAACTGTTTGAGGCGCGGAACGCGGTGCGCATTGCGCATATCGCGGCGGCGGATAAGTATGCGGCATCGATTCTGTCGAAGGCGGGGCAGCAGTTGATGCACGCGGAAGAAATCTACCGGCAGAAACAGAACAAGGCGGCGGTGGAAGCCGCGGCCAAGGAAGCAACCGAGACGGCGGAAGAAGCGCGGCTGATGGCGGTGAAGCAGAAGGCCGAAGACGAAGCGCAAGCAGCGGCGGCGGCACGGGAAGCGAAAGCCCGCGCGGATGCGGACGCGGAAGCAAAGCGTCGCGCGGATGCGGAAGCAGCGCAGGCTCAGGCGGAACAGGCTCGGGCTGCCGCGGAACACGCACGCGCGGCTGCGGAACAAGCGAAGGCAGAAGCTGAGCGCATGAAAGAAGAAGCCGAGAAAGCCAAGGCCGAAGCCGTGGCGCAGCAGCAGATTCTTGCCGCTGAAACGGAGAAGGCTCACGCCGCGGCGGCGCAATCGGAGAGCTTGCGACAGCAGGCGGAAAAAGAAAAGCAAGATCTGCGGGCGCGGCTGCTGCAGCAGCTGAACTCGATTCTGGCCACGCGCGACTCGGCGCGGGGGTTGATCGCGAATATGTCGGATGTGCTGTTCCGCAGCGGGAGTTTTGAATTGCTTCCGGGAGCGCGGGAACGGCTGGCGAAAGTTTCGGGGATCGTGCTGGCGTATCCCAGCCTGCATGTGGCGATTGAGGGGCACACCGACAGCGTGGGCAGCGACCAGTACAACCAGGATCTGTCGGAGCATCGGGCTGAGGCGGTGCGGGATTATTTTGTGCAGCAGGGGATTTCGGCGGGCGCGGTCGAAGCGCACGGCTTTGGCAAGACTGAGCCGATTGCGTCGAATGATACGGCCGAGGGGCGGCAGCAGAACCGGAGAGTGGAGCTGGTGCTGTCCGGGGATGCGATTGGGAATTTGAGCGAGGAAGCTCCCGCGCAGACGGCTGCGGCGCTGAATAAGTAAGTTCGCTTCGGCCACAGGGGCTGAAGCCCATTTGATTTTGTGCGCTTGTACGCGGCGCTGAAGCGCCGCTCTTCCACGGTTGTGCGGACAACAATGTTGCAGACGACGATTATCCACACTTTCTTCAGTCTCGCCGATCTCATTGAGTCCTGAATTCCTAAACGTGCCTTGCCTACGCGCGCTAGACTGGAGGGTTCAGTGCGCGGAGGGATGGGATGCCCAAGGATCACGAGCAGTCGTTGCGGAAACATCTGCTTGAGCTTCTCGAAGGCGGGAGTGCTCATGCCAAGTTTGACGATGTCATAAAGAATCTGCCGGCGAAGCTTCGCGGCAAGAAGCCAGAGAAGTTTCCGCATTCGCCGTGGATGCTGCTGGAACATATGCGGCTGGCGCAGTGGGACATTCTTGAATTCAGTCGCAATTCCAAGTACGTTCCTCGGGAGTGGCCCCGCGAGTATTGGCCGAAGACGGATGGCCCCGCGAATGCAGCGGCCTGGGGCAAGAGCGTCCAGCAGTTTCGGCGGGACTTGAAGGCGATGCAGAAGTTGGTGGAGAATCCGAAGACCGATTTGTTTGCGCGGATTCCGTGGGGCGACGGGCAGACGGTGTTGCGGGAAGCATTGCTGCTGGCGGATCACAATGCGTATCACCTCGGACAGTTGTTGGATGTGCGGCGGATGTTAGGAGCTTGGAAGTGACGATGCATTGAGTTGTTCAGGATCGGCGAGCAGAGATAGGCCGATGAAGAGCGGCGGTTCGACCGCGGCGCTGGCCAGCACCGCGGCTAGGGTTGCAGCCCAGCCGTACCAGACCGCGTGCCTCAAGGTGCTGGGGACCAGCAAATGCAAGGCATAGATGGTCCCATACCCTGCGACGAAAGTTCCTGCAACCGACTCCACCACCAACAGGAACAAAGCGCCTTCGTAGCCGCTGCTCAGTTCCACGCTGCGCTTGAGGGCTGGCGTAAGCTTCATGTCTCCACGAAGAAGCAGCGGAATCGATGCCCCCAGCCAACTGACCAGGCTTGCAACCGTGACGATGGCGATCAGCGAAGTAGCGTACGAGAATCGGGAAAAGCGGCGCCAGCCTAACACCCGGACTGCAGCACCTTGGACGAACTCAGATAGAGCAAAGCCCGCCAGGAACACGCAGAAAGTGATCAAAGCGACCGCAAATACCGCTCCTAAGTGTTCTCGCGCCCGCTGATGGCGGTCGGGAATCCAGGCTGCGTCCGCGCTTTGGCCTTCGAGCCGGTTGACAACCGAAGCAATGGTCGCCAGGGCGAAGCAGCCGAGAAACCACGCCGCGAAGAAGCTGCCGAAACGTAACAAGTACACTTCTGCGACTTTGTCCCGATGATGCAGAATCTCGAGGAGAGGAACGCCCTTGAATATTGTCTTGGCTTGTCGATCGGCCCACAACAGGACAACGTCAGCCAGTAGCGTAGTGGGCAACATAATGGCAAACCACGTCCAGAACTGACTTCTGTAGAGGAGATGGACCTGCTGGAGAAGAAATCTGGGGCGAGGAAGAGCGTCGGCTTCAGCTTGCGACGCGATTGAGTAATTCGTTTCCACGCCTAGTCCCAGAATCGGGGCGCTTCCGGAAGACGACTTTTACTCCTTCGCGCCAGTGCTCGTCAATGCCGACGAATTCCCAGGGGATCTCAGGGGCGAGGTAGCGCAGAAGAATATCGGTTGCGGGATGGACGTGCAGGGCTGGCGCGACAAGGTACAGCAGCGGCTTTTCGGGCGATAGTTCCCGGTTGGGGAAATATCCGTAGCGGGGAAATTCTCCGCGGCTGTGGTGCCATGCGACTCTTGACCAGTAATCGAGGCCTTGCAGGGGCAGGTGGATGTCTTCGTCGGCTTTGAGTTCCACGACTGCGAGGCGGCCGTCGCGGGTGGTGGCCAGAACGTCGAGCATGGCGCGGTCGGAGGCCGAGAAGGCAGGGACCTGCGAGTAGAGTTCGCGCACGTCTTTCGATTGCGAGAGCAGGCGCCCGTCGATGACGCTGACGTCGGCTACGACGAGCGATTCGAGCCAGCGTTCCGGGTGCAGGCGGAATAACGAGTGCTGGCGCGGGCCGTAGGGATGGCGAGTGTCGCGAATGGCGGTGAGCAGTTGCAGGAAGAATGGGAAGTTGTACTCCTCGAGGATGCGTTCTTCGGCGCCGACGCCGAAGACGATTTCCTGTTTGCTGCGGAAAGTGGCGACTTCGGCGCCCATGCGGGCGCGGGCGAATTCCAGGCCTCGCCAGCGGAAGGCGAGTTCGGCGGCGGAGAGCACGGCGACCTCGCAGTTGGGCAGGATCGAGTTGATTCTGGCGATCGAGTCGGTGAAGCGGGCTAGCGCGGCGGATTCGTTGGGGGCGTGGACCAGGCGGGTGGCGACGTTGCCGCGGTCGGTGCAGTCGATCTCGGCCAGGGCGTCGTGGCGTTCGTCGAGTTCGAACAAACTCCACTTGGCGGCGGCGCGGTTGAGGTTGGCCATGCGCTCGCGAACCAGCGCGGAACAGCCTTGCGGAACAAACAGGCGCAAGCCTTCGACGAGAAACTTGCCGGCGGAGGAATGGCGGCAGGCCTCGAGCCAGAGGATGGCGAAAGTTAGAGAGGCATCGATGGAGGCCTGAGTTTCTGAGGCGTTGACTCCGAGGATGGCGAATGCGGACTGGCCCTGGCGGAGCAGTCCGCGGGCGTAAATTGGACCGAAAGAGTTTTCCAGGTCGACTGCGGTGGTGAGGCGCGTGACCGTGAAGCCGGGAAAGTGGCGATCGAGGGCGCGACGCAGTTTTTGTTCGTAAGTCGAGCGGGCCACTTTTTTGGCGGAGGGCGAACGGCGGTCGCGCTCGCGGCAAATTTCGAGCTTTGTGGGTCGCGACTGGCCGAGGCGTTGCACGAACAGTTTCAACGTGCCGTTTTTCACTTCAGCGTCGAGCACGCGGCGGACGGTGTTGCGCTCGGCCGACCACAGGTGCAGCAGGCATTTTTTGTAGTCTCCGGAAATCGAGTACTTGGACTGGCCCAGGTCGAAGGCAACGGCGCCGTTTTCGAGCACGACGGCGCCAGAGGCCTCGCTGAGGAAGTCCTGGACGGTGCGGGTTAGGGCGTCGGGGGTCACGCGTGGATTGTCCACATTGGGCGCGGCGGAGTCTGTGACGAGTGACCATCGTGATCGGCGGAAGGTGTGGAAGAGTTGGCGGCAGAGCGAATGGTATGTGGGATAATGGAAGAACCGGTCAGGATTGGGTTTTTGCAAGGATAGGGATTCCCTCAGGGGCTAAAGCCCGCTCTAATGCGGGCGATGGTACGCGGCCCTCAAAGGGCCGCTCTTCGATGGTCGGTCTACGCAGGCGATTGATGAATAGCGGTGATCTTTTCCGCAGGACGCAGGTTGCGTTGGAGTCCTGTGTGGGTCAGAAGTCATCAAATAGTGGTTGAAGTGGGATGGACTTAAAACAAATGAATAATCTGGATAAACAAAGGCTCGATAAACATCCTTTGGAGAAACAGCGGTTTTTCTTTGAACATTACGGGCTGACCGAGCATGACTTGGAACGCTACTTGTCGGCGGCGCTTTCGGCGGGCGGCGATTATGCGGATCTCTACTTCGAATATCTTTCGTCGACCTCGCTCATGGTGGACGAATCGATGGTGAAGTCGGCATCGCAGGGAATCTCGGTGGGTTGCGGTGTGCGCGTGGTTTCGGGTGAGCGGACCGGCTATGCGTATACTGACGATCTTTCTTCCGGGCGAATTCTGCATGCGGCGCGAACGGCGGCGTTGATTGCCAGTGCTCCGGCGAAAGCTACAGTGGCGGGATTTCAGAAAGCGGCGGCGCGGAGCTTGTATCCGGTGACGTTGCCTTCGGTGGATGCGGAGATCAGCGCCAAGGTTGAGCTGGTCATGCGCGCGGACAAAGCCGCGCGGGCGTATGATCCGCGAATTCAGGAAGTGCGGGCGAGTTATGCGGATGAACTGCGAAATATTCTCGTAGTGGGGTCGGATGGAACGTTCGCGGAAGATTCGCAGCCGCTGGCGCGGATGAATGTTTCGTGCATTGCGAAGACCGAGGGGAACTCGGCGCGTGGAGGTTCGGGCGGCGGGGGACGGGTCGCGCTGGATTTCTTTTTCGGGGAGAAGACCCCGGAATATTTCGCGAAGGAATCTGCGCGGCAGGCAATTCTGCAACTCGATGCGCGCGAGGCTCCGGCGGGAGAAATGGAAGTGGTGCTGGGACCGGGATGGCCGGGGGTTCTGCTGCATGAGGCCGTCGGTCACGGGCTCGAAGCGGACTTCAACCGCAAGAAAACTTCTGCGTTCGCTGGGCTTGTCGGCAAGCGGGTGGCGAGCGAGAAGTGCACCGTGGTCGACAACGGGACCATGCCGTGGCGGCGTGGGTCGCTGAATGTGGACGATGAAGGCGGATCGACTCAGGAAACGGTGTTGATTGAAAACGGAATTCTGAAAGGCTATCTCAGCGACAAGCTGTCGTCGAAGCTGATGGGGATCGCGAGTACTGGCAACGGGCGGCGTGAGAGCTATGAGCACATCCCCATGCCGCGCATGACCAACACCTACATGCTGGCGGGGCAGGATGATCCGGGAGATATTATTCGCTCGGTGAAGCACGGGATTTATGCGGTGAACTTCGGCGGCGGGCAGGTGGACATTACGAACGGGAAGTTCGTGTTCTCGGCCTCCGAGGCGTACATGATTGAGGATGGGCAGATCACGGCCCCGATCAAGGGTGCGACGCTGATCGGCAACGGGCCCGATGTGCTGACGCGGGTTTCAATGGTGGGCAACGATTTGAAACTTGATGAGGGCGTGGGCACTTGCGGCAAGGATGGGCAGGCTGTGCCGGTGGGCGTGGGGATTCCGACGCTGAAGATTGATCGGCTGACGGTGGGCGGGACGGCGAGGAAAGATCCGGGCGGGTTCATGCAGTAGGAACTTCTTGGCCACGGATACACACGGATTTCACGGATTTACTTGATGGCCTGTCATCCTGTGCGGAGTGTGAGTTTCGCGCCTTAGCGCGAAGGTCACACGCAGTAGAAGGATCCCTTTCACTCCCGCGACCGCTACAACATCCGCGCTGAGACTCCCTGCGCCTTCAGCATCTCCACCGCCTTCTTGTCGAACGACACGAACGTCTCTGCTCCCAGCCATCGCCCTTCATAGGCGATCACGCCATCGGCGAAATCTCCACCCGCATCCAGCATAGCCAACCCCGCTTCCACCGCGGGCCGGTTCGTTTCCACATTGTCCGCCGAAGTGAGTGACCGGATCGTGTCAGCCACCTCTGCAGCCTTGAAGCCATAGACCCGGCGCAACACCCATACGAACTCGCAAAGCGCCGACAAGGCGACTACAAGCAGGCTGGAATTCCGCAGCCACTTGGCCGCGATCTCGGCCTGCGCTCTGTCGTCGCGCACGACCGCTCGCACCAGAACATTGGTGTCGACCGCCACTTTCATTTCCGGCCGTTCATCCCGGCCCAGCCATTGGCCGCAGCTTCGTTGATCTCTTCGATGGTCGCAACTTTCTTCGTCTTTCCGGCGAGCCGGCCAATGAAGTCCTCGATTGTCCCCGAACGCTTGGCCGCGCGGATCATGCCCCGGCCGTCGGGAAGCAAGTCGAGCTCAATCTTTTCTCCAGCTTTAATTCCCAGATGTTCCAGCACCTTTTTTCGAAAGGTTACTTGCCCTCTCCTTGTCACAGTAAGTGTGGCCATAGATGAATTCCTCAATCAACTTCATTATAATGCAACTTTGCATTATTTTAGGGAATCTCTTTCGAGACGACCTTGCGTGCCCTCTGGGGTGGTCTAGGCCTCCGTCTTAAAGCTCCCTTCGCCGAACAGGACAAGCACCCACATTTGTTGGGATAATAGAAGTTCATGCCTACAACAGAGCTCGAAACTCGAAATCCGAAAGTTGAAACTGATCTGCGCGAGATTGCGCAGGATATTGTG
>JBELAE010000122.1:0-12793 GCA_049509155.1 Candidatus Sulfotelmatobacter sp. | reverse complement strand
GTGGTACCGCAAACAGTTCGCTGTGCCCGCCTCCTACAAGGGCAAGACCGTCTGGCTGAAGTTCAACGGCATCAACTATCGCGCCAACATCTGGCTCAACGGAAAACAGATTGCCAAGTCCGACGACGTGGCCGGCGCCTGGCGGACCTATGAATTCAAGGTGACCGACGCCGCCAAGCCGGGCGCCGAGAACGTTCTAGCCGTTCAGGCCTACGCACCCACCGAGCACGATCTCGCCATCACCTTCGTCGACTGGAATCCCGCGCCGCCCGACAAAAACATGGGACTATGGCGCGAAGTCTATCTCACCGCCAGCGGCCCCGTGGCGCTGCGCTATCCCACGGTCGTATCGAAATTAAATTTGCCCTCGAACGATCAGGCCAAGCTCACCGTCACCGCGCAACTGAAGAACGGCACTAGCCAGCCGGTCAAAGGCAAACTGAAAGGCGAGATCGAAGCGGTCAAGTTCGAGCAAGATGTCGAACTCGCTCCCCACGAATCAAAAGACGTCACCTTCATGCCCGACAAATTTCAGCAACTCGTCTTCAGCAGCCCGCGCCTGTGGTGGCCCGCACAGATGGGGAAACCCAACCTCTACCCGCTGACTATGCAGTTCGAGGTGAACGGCGCTGTCAGCGACGATTCCACCACCGAGTTCGGTATTCGCGAAATCACGTCCGACTTCAACTCCGTCGGTGGACGGGCGTTCCATATTAATGGAAAGAACATTCTGATCCGCGGCGGAGGCTGGACCACCGATTTGATGCTGCGCGAAAATTCAGAGCGCCTGCACGACGAATTCCGCTACGTCCGCGACATGGGACTCAACACAATTCGTCTGGAAGGCAAACTCGAGACTCAGGAGTTCTTCGACCTCGCCGATCGCGAGGGCATTCTCGTCATGGCGGGATGGTGCTGCTGCGATTTCTGGGAGCGCTGGCCGAGCTGGCAGCCCAAGGATTTTGAAATCGCAAAGCAATCACTGCGCGACCAGATTTACCGCCTGCGCAGCCATCCCAGCCTCGTCATGTGGCTCAACGGCAGCGACAATCCCCCACCGCCGGACGTCGAGCAGATGTACCTCGACGTCGAAAAAGAATTGTTCTGGCCCAACCCTGTGCTTTCCTCTGCGACGGGAAAGAAAACCAGCGTCACCGGCGACAGCGGCGTCAAAATGAGTGGGCCGTACGAATATATAGCTCCAAGCTATTGGGAGGTTGATACGCCCGAAGGCCAACCCGGACGCAAACGTTGCAACGAAGGAGGCTGCGGCGGTGCCTATGCTTTCAACACGGAAACGAGCATGGGGCCGGCCGTTCCGCCGGTCGAGAGCATCCGCACCATGGTGGGCAAAGACCACATGTGGCCCATCGACGATACCTGGAACTATCACGCCGGCGGCGGCGAATTCAAAACCATCGGCGTGTTCAGCGAGGCCCTCGGCAATCGCTATGGCAAGTCCGGCAACGTGGAAGACTTCGCCACGAAATCGCAGATGCAGACCTACGAAGGTGTGCGCGCCATGTATGAGGCCTACAGCCGCAATAAATACCAGGCTACCGGCGTAATTCAGTGGATGCTCAACAACGCCTGGCCCTCGATGATCTGGCACCTCTACGACTACTACCTGCGTCCCGGCGGCGGGTACTTCGGCGCCAAACGCGCCATGGAATCCCTGCATCCCATCTATGGCTACGACGATCATTCCATCTGGGTCGTGAGCAGCCAATACGAAGACTCGAAAGGATTAAAGCTCACCACCAAGATCTACAACCTCGACATGACCGAGAAGTTCACGCAATCGAATGCGCTCGACGCCGGGGCCGATAGCACGGCGAAAATCTTCACGCTCCCCGATGTTGATGGCCTCAGCCCCACGTATTTTCTCGCGCTGCGCCTGGAAGATTCGGCCGGCAAACTCGTTGGATCGAATTTCTACTGGCTCTCGACCAAGCCCGAGACGCTCGACTGGGCCAAATCCACATGGTGGATGACGCCAACCGCAAGCTACGCCGACTACACTGCACTCTCGCAATTGCCGAAAGTTAAACTGAAAGTGACCAGCCGCAGCGAGCGCAAAGGCGATGAAGAGATCACGCACGTAACCCTGGAAAACCCAAGCAAAAATCTCGCTTTCTTCGTGCGCCTGAAAGTTGATAAAGGCGTCAAGGGAGAAGAGATTCTCCCCGTGGTCTGGGAAGACAACTACATTTCTCTAATTCCCGGCGAGAAGCGCGAAGTCGACGCCACCTACCGCGCGACCGAACTAGGCGCGGCCAAACCGGCCGTCGAGGTGAGCGGCTGGAACACGGAATAGGCTATTGCGTAATTGGGAAACTGAGTAATTGAGTAATTGAAAACATGGCTTATGTGGGGACAGCCGCCCCCGGCGGGCGCAGCCCGGCGATTTTCGTTCGCCGGAGTTTTCCATAACTGATTTTCTTCGCATGGTTTTCAAAATTACTCAATCACCAAATTTCCCAATTACTCAAACATGCTGAGAAACGGATAACACGTTCCCGTCCGGATCCTTGAACCACGCAACTTTGTCTCCCGTAGGCGCGGTCCAGATCCCGAGTTCGTCCTGCTTGAAAAATCCGAAGATCTCGAAGTGGACGCCTTTTGCCTGCAGGCCCCGTACCGTGTTTTCGATTTCGGAAACCTGCCAGCCCAGAATCGTGAACTGTGCGGGAGCAAAATCCTTCCCCGCCTTCGCGATCCGGATCATGATGCCATTGGCGTCGAAGACCATTGCGAATCCGTCATCCTTGATGAAGCGCAAGCCGAGTACACCTTCGTAAAAGGCTCGCGCCTTTTCGGCATCCCGGGTGGGAACGAAGGCAACGATGTTGAGGGAACCCAGCATAAAATCCTCCTGATGCAGCGTCCAGCGCAGCGGTCAATACTCGAGTCACCCCCACATTACAACATTGATCGAACGCCACTCTCTCGCTATTATGACAATGAATGTCGAAAATACGACAAAGCCCAGTGGTATGTCCGGCCTTCCCCTCCCCGGTCACCACCCTTGCCTACGACTTCGTTCATGGCCACGCGCTTCCTGAGCACTTTCATCCTGAGGACCAACTGGTCTACGCGTGCCGTGGGGTCATGACCGTGCGCACCAGCGAAGGTTCCTGGGTGGTTCCCGCGCAGCGCGCGGTTTGGATTCCGGCGAAGACTCCGCACAGCATTGTCATGTCCGGCGCGGTCTCCCTGCGAACCATCTACTTCCGAGCCCGACTCGTGCGGCGCCTGCCCCGAACCTGCTGCGTGGTCAATGTCTCACCAGTTCTGCAGGAACTGATTCTGCACGCCTGCACTTATCCGCGCCTGAGCCGGCGTTCGAAGGTCAACGCCCACCTGATTGACGTCATCGTCGATCAGTTGGGAATGACGCGGGCCATCCCGCTACAGCTTCCAACTCCGTCGGACCCCAGGGCGGTCCGGGTCGCCGAGGCCTTGCAGCGCGATCCGAGCGAACAGCGTTCGTTGGAAGCGGTCTGCCAACGGGCGGGCGCGAGCAAGCGGACCATCGAGCGGATATTCCAGCTCCAGACGCACTTGACGTTGGGGAAATGGCGGCAGCAACTCCGCTTGCTGCGCTCTCTGCAGTTGCTGGCCGCCGGGGAGAAGATTACGCACGCCGCTCTGGAAGCCGGCTACAGCACGCCCAGCGCGTTCATCGCCACGTTCCGCAAGATTCTGGGGACTACGCCGGGCCGCTACTTCCGCGCCTCTGTCCAAGAGAGATCGAGTGTCGTTACTCCTCGGGCGGCACGTCGAAATTCACCAGGTCGCCCTGGAAGCCTCGCGTCTTCCACGCCCCGTAGGCAATACCGAGCACCATCCAGATCGCCCCATATTCCTTTGCCCGCGGGCTCAAACTGATCCAAAGCAAGAAACAGATAATGAACCCCAGCACTGGCGGGATCAACTGCCCCAGCGTGCGGTCGTTGCCGCGAATGTAATAGTGAGTCAGTGCCGCGAGGTTCACGCCCATGAATGCGATGAGCGCCCCAAAGTTGAGCATGTTGGCCCCATCGTCATAGCTGATCAGAAACGCTCCCAGGAGTGCGATCGCCCCCACAAAAATCACGTTGTTAGCGGGAATTCGCGTCGTGGGGTCAATGGCTCCAAAGAACTTCTTGGGAAGCGCGCCGCTGCGACCCATGCCATACAGCAGCCGAGCCGCGCCCAGTTGCGATCCCATACCGGACCCGACAGTCGCAATCAGCAGAGTGATGCTGATGGCCTTGGTCATGACAACGCCGCCTGCAATGCCGGCAACGTGGCTGAAAACATTCTCATCGCCAAATTCCGAGAACACGCCGAAGTCCCGGCCAAAATGCTGGAGGCTCAACAATTGTGCGCCGTACACCTCGGCAGCGGCGAGAAATCCTGTGACGATACACACCAGCACAGTCGCGAGGAAAATATTCCGCTTGGGATCCTCCACCTCTTCCGACAAGGTGGAAATGCCGTCGAATCCGATATAGGTGAGCACGGCCACCGAAGTTCCGCGGAACACGCGGCTGATGGTGAAAGTCTGCGGGTTGTAGAACGGACGCAGAAAGTACGCCTCAGGGTACTGTGGCAGATGAAAGATGTAGCGGATGGTGTACCAGAAAAAGGCGAGGATCACCGCGCCCATAATCGCGCACAACGTCTTGTTGATCCGCGCCGAAGTCTGCACTCCGCGCAGGTTCAGCGCCGTGAACAACCCTGCAAAAATCAGCGGCCACAGCAGGCCCGGATAGGGCAACTGGTAGCGCGTGCCGCTAAGCAGATCGGCCATCGCCTTGGCGCACCAAATGGTGCAGATCAATGGATTGAGAATGTAATCCATGGTCATGCTCCATCCGGTGACGTAGCCGAGCGAAGGATGCAACTCGCGCCCCACATAGGTATAAGCCGAACCCGCGCTGGGATACACACGCGCCATGCGTCCATAACTCATGGCCGTGAAAACCATCGCGACCATCGCGATCAGAATAGACGTGACCACATGTCCCTGGCCGGCGTTGCTGAAAACTCCATATGCCGGCATGGGCGCGGTCGGCTGGATGACAATAATGCCGTAAAGAATCAGGTCCCAAAGGGTAAGCGTGCGGCGAAGCCGGGGCGCGGCGACAGAGGAAGACGCGGAAGTGTTTTCCATGAGTCCGGCTATTGAATTATGCGGAGGCCGAAATTGTCAATATTAAAACGTTTCCGTAACCAGTATCCTTTCGAAGAAACTGTCATCCTGAGGAGAGCGATTGCTCTCCGAGGGACCGAACGAAGCGCGGGCAGGCGATATTGCAGTGGACAAGGTCTTCGCTGGCGCCAGGCAGCCGAGGAGGTCCCGTGGAGGGCGCGGATGGTTTACGCGGACGTACGGTCCTTCAGGCCGGCTTCACTGGCTCTCAGGATGACACCCCACGGAGGATGCCCAGGCAGTTAGCATCAGTGTGACTCGCCGTAGTCGAACCAGTAGCCCCGCTGTTCATTGCCCGACATGTGCCGCGTGTTGTACTCGAGCAGATAATTCACGTGCGCATCATCGAGCGGAAACGATTGTTTCGGCGTGTAGGGATATTCGCCCATGCTCAAGAACGGCAGCGGCGCCACGTAGTTCCCCTCCGCGGCATAAAAATCCATATCTTTCTCGTAGCCATTGGCGGCAAAGAAATAGTCGCGGACCCAGCCCTTGGGAAGCGCTGGCAGATTCGAGGGATCGAAATCCAGGCGCACTTCGTCGCCCGAGCCAAACACTGCCAGCTTGTCATCGGTCGCAGTCAGCAGCGGCAGCACGTCGCCGTAACGTGTGTACGTCCCAGCCGGACGCGTGTATGGCCCGGTCGCACTCACCTTCTCATACATGTACTGCACATTCCCCGGAGGCGTGCCCTCAATCTTTAACGGATATCCATGGAATTCGAGATCAGCGCGTACCAACGGCACCGGCGAAAGGCGCACCCCTTCCCGACTGGCGTCATCTCGAAGCCCCGCGTTCTTTCCAGCGGGGCGAGAGATCTCGCGTGCAACATTCTGTTGTGCGCGATCAATCAGAATGCTGTCCCAGTAAACCTGGAGGTTAGTCGTGATGCGAATCTTCCGCGTTCCCACCGGCAGTTTCCCGGTGAGATCGGCCGTCATCGTCCGCGGCCCGCCGGCCGGGAATCCCATGTCGTCGACTACGCGCTTCCACCGCCCGTTCGCGTCTTTCGCGTTTCCAACCAGCGCTTCCACATACGGCGGGATAGCCTCGATTCCGGCTTGCGATGCGGCGTACATGCTATTCGCCGAAAAATACTCGACCTCGCCATGCAGCAGCAGCCACAGCGGACCACCGCGGTAAGCTTCGCCCAGATCGAGCGTCAAACTATGCGGCTGCGCGAAACCCTGAAACTGTGTCAGCGCGAAATCGCCGAAATAACGATGCGCCATCAAATCCGGCAGGACGTCGTGCCCGTGCTCATCCCACACCCCGGCAGGAGGGCGCGCGTCGCGGCTTGTTACAACCTTGAATGGCGGATAAGGCGGGTTCGACGCGAAATATTCGTTGGGATAAACTTCGACGGCGGATGGATGATCGACCGCCAGCAGCCGCACCTGATCCAGATAAACAGCTTCTTCGAGCGGTTCCATGAAACGAAAACTCAGAGTCGTCGCTGGCGAACTCTTCTGAGGGTGCCCCACTTCTCCCCGATTTTGGGAGAAGTGGGGATTTTGAACTTGACTGTAATTCTCAAGTTCTTTTTCCCGAATCGCGTCACGATCAATCTTGATCCACTCCACCGGCCGCGGAACGTCGCGCTGCCCCGGCCCAACCCAGTGCCCCACCACGCCCGCCCCCAGCATGTCCGCCACAAATTCGTAGCGCTCACCGTTCCACGCAAACAAAGTCGGGCACGAACTGCCGCGGCGGTCGATCTCAGTAATGTTCTGCTGCTTGTCGCCTGCCACCTGAATTTCGTCTTGCAGCACGCCGGTCGGCCACAGCATGCGCACGATGTCAGCTTCCTTGGAATCGCCCAGGCCAACGACGATGTCGGTGGAACTCTGGCCGAGATATCCGTTGGAACCGTAAATCTCAAACTTCTGCCGGTTGCCACCCGAAAAAACTTCAACCTTGGTTCCAATGGCAGATTTATTGTCGGCCAGTCCCTTGAGCGAAAGCCGCAGCCAGTGATTCTGATTGCCGCCTTCATTGCGCAGAAGCACGGCGGGCCCGTGATTCTGCGTGATCAGCAGATCAGTTGCGCCATCGCCGTCATAGTCACCGGTAATAATGGACCGTGGGTCCTTCAGCTGAATCTTGTCGAGGCCTACGTCGGCTGTAACATCTTTGAAGCCATCCGGCCCCAGATTGCGGAAAAGTTTTATTTCGCCCTTGCCGTCTTTCGTTTCGCCGACGGCGACGAGGTCGACCCAGCCGTCGTTATCGTAGTCGAAGGCAGCAACGCCGAAAGCGCGGACCCAGTTGGTGTCTGGCAGCTTCACCTGCTCGAAGCTCTTGCCGTGGTTGTTTCGCCATAATGTCAGCGCAGGCGCACTCGGATGGGTGAATGCGAGATCCATCCAGCCATCATGGTCGAAATCGAGCACAGCAATGCCGATCGTCGAGCCACGGATCCCATCTGTCCACGGATCTCGGATTCGAAATGCCCCTTCCCTAGGGTTTTCGAAGATAACGCTTCCCTTCTCTCCCGACGTAACGAGATCAATCGCGCGATCGTTGTTGTAATCACTTCCGACCGCCGCGAAGGCGGGTTGCGGGCCCGCCAAGCCTCGGGAATCTGTAACGTCTGTAAAGCTGCCGTCGCCATTGTTGCGCCACATTGAGTTTGAAACGGGGCGAGGAGTCGGAGACCTAACCTCACAGACCACTGAGCCGCAGGGCTTTGAAATGATCAGATCTTTCGGGAGGCGGCCGACATACAAGTCCAAATCGCCATCGTGATCGTAGTCGATGAAAGTGAGACCGGAGTTGGGACCGTTGCTCTCAATTTTCGCAGCCCGAGTGACGTCTTTAAATGTCCCATCCTTTTCGTTGTGGAGCAGCATGACCCAACCATCGGCGCTAACCGCTAGGTCCGTCGCTCCATCGTTATCGTAGTCTCCCGCAGTGCAACCACTTGCCCGCAAAGTTGGGTCGAGTCCAGCTTTCTTGGTCGCATCTTCAAATCTGCCGTTTCCAAGGTTGTGGTAAAGACCAATTCCTCCTTCCGGCCCGTTATTCGCGAAAAAAATGTCGGGTCGGCCGTCCCCGTCGTAATCGAGGAAGCAGGCTCCTGGACCCGGCGGTCCGCCAGGCATGCTCGAATAGCCAGCGTCCGGCTTCGCCATAATTCCCGCCTCCTTCGTCACATCCACAAACCGCACCTTAATCGGCGCCGGCGCTTTCAACACCGCCGATGGCGATTCCACGGCGCGCGAGTACTGGCCCTGCTCGCCGTAGGCCAGGCTCATGGGCGCTCCTAGTTTGTTCTGCGTGATGTACTGGAATTTTTTCAGATGCTCGCGGGCATGGTCCACATCAGTGGATTGCTGGTAGGCCCGCGATAGTCCGAATTCCGCAGAAGCGTGCAGCGGATTCAGTTTCAGCGCGTGTTCGAAGGCATCAATGGCCTGCGGAAACTGCTTGGCCTGAACATACACTGTGCCCAGGAAATACCAGGTGTCGGCGTCGTTCGCATCGATCTCAATGACGCGCTTGAAGGCATCAATCGCCGCCTGCGCGTCGCCCATGTTCTTGGCCAGCATCCCCAGGCTGTACCATGCGTTGGGACTCTTCGGATCCTGTTTGAGCGCATCTTCCAACCCGGCCTTGGCATCATCGATCTTCTGCAGATTCAGATACGCAATGCCCTGGTTCAGCCGTGCAATCGCGAGCTTCGGATCGGCCTCCGCGGCCTGCTGGAAGTACTTCAATCCCTTCTCAAAGAGCTGCTGGTTCATATAGGCGACGCCCAGGTTGTTCAGGCGCGCGGCTTCAACCGGATTGGGCTTTGATTCGGGAGTAAGCAGGCCGAAAGCAGCAAACAGCATGGCGGCGAAAGCAGCAGCAATTCGCAAATTCATCTCGCTAACGATTTAACCACAGTTGATAATCGAAAGTCAGGAAACGAGACCAGCCCCACAACCATCGAACTCACGCGGGATAGAGGTACACATCGAAAGTGAGGAGAGGAATAGCGAAAAAACACGAGCCTGGGAATTCTAGTGAATCGGCGGAATTCTCCAGGCTCCGCAAGCCCGCTCCAACACGGCGGCAACCGCCAGCACCTGCTCTTCTTGCCACGGCCGCCCGACGACCTGCACGCCAATTGGCAGCCCTTCCCATTCGCCGGCAACGGAATGGCTCACAGGAACTACAGCGGCGGGGTTTCCCAGCAAATTGAACCATTCCGTATAGCTCCAGGCATCAAGATAGTTCACAGTTTTGCCGTCAATCGTCCAACAGCGCTCCCCGTGGTGGAAAGCGGGGATCGCAGCTGCCGGACACAGCAGAATGGGATATTTCCGCATCTGAGCCAGAAACTTGGCCCGCAAAATGTCGCGGCCAATCCACGCATCGAGCAGTGTCACGCCGCTGAGCGGCAGTTCGGCCGCGGACCACTCGAGAAACTGCTTCAAGATCGGGCTCAAGTCGTGCTCGCGTCCGCTGAACATAGGGCGAATCAGCATTCCGCCCGCAGTCACGAAGAACTTCTTCCACAGCACGCGCGCTTCCTCCAAACCTTCCGGACGAAACGGCTCGACCTCAAATCCCGCACTCCGCAAGGCTTCTGCGGCGGTTCTCACGGCAGCACGAATCTCCGCAGTCACGGGTGTACGCCCGTCGGTTTCAAAATAACCCACTCTCAACTTCTTTACTTCGTCGTCGCCTGGCCAGCGAATTGGCACGGGCGCGGCGCAGGCGTCTCCATCGTCCTGACCTTGCATCACTTCGAATAGGACCTTCACATCCCCCACGGTGCGCGCCATCGGACCAACCACGCCAAGCAGCGCAAACGGTCCGCCAGACGCTGGAACGTGCCCCGTCGCCGGAATGCGTCCCGGCGTAGGTTTGAGACCGCAGATGCCGCAGAAGTGTGCCGGCACGCGTATCGACCCACCACCGTCGCTGCCCACGCCGCCCGCCGACATTCCTGCCGCAATCGCCGCGGCCTCGCCGCCGCTGGATCCTCCGGGAGTGCGATCGAGATCCCACGGGCTGTTCGTTCGCCCGTACAAAAGATTGTCCGTCTCCCAGGCCATCAGTAGTTCGGGCGCATTAGTCACGCCCAGCACGATCGCTCCCGCGTGGCGCAAACGGTCCACCAACGGAGCGTCATGGGTCGCAATGTGTCCAGCGCGCAGGCGACTGCCCGACTCGCATCGCAGCCC
Source organism: Candidatus Sulfotelmatobacter sp. (assembly GCA_049509155.1). Taxonomy (GTDB): domain Bacteria; phylum Acidobacteriota; class Terriglobia; order Terriglobales; family Acidobacteriaceae; genus Sulfotelmatobacter. The sequence goes on along the minus strand of JBELAE010000122.1, from coordinate 2,416 downwards.
CGCAACGTCCAGTGAACTCTTGATGCTGATCGGGACTCCGTGCAGGGGCCCGGGAACTTTCCCGCTCATCACCGCCGCTTCGGCTGCCCGTGCTTCGCGGCGAACCCGCTCCGCGTCCACATGCACGAACGCGTTCAGCCGTGGGTTCAGTCTTTCGATCTTCGCCAGATGAGCGTCGGCAAGCTCGACCGGAGAAATTTTCTTCTCCCGGATTTGGTCTGCCATATTCACGGCAGTAAGAAATGTCAGGTCGCTCATGAAGCTCTTACCTGCATCGCATGATCCAGCATCCGCTTTTCTTCTTTCTTTATTGCGCGAAATGAACCCTTCGCCAGCTCACCCAACTGCAGCGGACCGATGCCTACTCGCACCAGCCTCAGCACTTCGACACCGAGAGCCGCCAGCATGCGCCGAATCTGCCGGTTCTTACCTTCATCGAGCACGATCTCAAGCCAGCAGTTTCTTTCTCCCGACCGCAGCAGCCGGGATCGCACCCCGCGCAGCAGGTCCCCGCCATCACTCACGCCGCGGACCAGCGCCGTGATCAATTTCGCGTCTGCCAGTGTGTCGATTTGCACATGGTAAGTCTTCTCCAGATGCGTCTCCGGTGCGACAATTCGCGCTCCCCATTCGGAATCGTTCGTCAGCAGAAGCAGTCCTTCGCTGGCCTTATCCAACCGCCCCACAGGAGCCACCCAAGGCAGTGACTCACCTGCCTTTGCCAGGACAGCGTAAACCGTCTCGCGGCCTTTTTCATCGTGAGCGGTCGTAACCACGCCGCGCGGCTTGTTCATCATGAGATAGATTTTCTGCCGGGTTTCAACCGCGTGATCATCCACCTCAATGTGGTCCTTCTCCAAGCGGACCGACGTCTCCGGATCGCGTCGCAGTCCTCCGTTCAACCGCACGCGGCCCCCGCGAATCAACTCCGCGGCTTGCGAGCGCGAGCAATATCCCAGCTTCGACAATGCGCGCGCCAGGCCGATCTTGCGGACTTCTTTTGATGGCACGCGTTCATCCTATTCGAAGTTAGCTGCACAACGAAGGCTCGGTCCTCCGCGGTCCGCGTTTCCAGACGCCAGCCCTCCAGAAACGCCCTGTCATCCCGAGCAACGCGAGGGACCTCGGTTTCGCCAGAGGTGCGTGACACTCCGGGGAATCCGACAAACAAGAACCCAGATCCCTCGCTTCACTCGGGATGACAGATTGAGGCGTGCGCAGTCCCGCCGCACTTGGTAGGATGTTCCTTCGCAAAATGAACAAGGAGCCCTCATGGCCCACCAGCATCCTCCACGCTTTCTGAAGATCGTCGACGACGCCAAGACGCGCGTGCGCGAGACCACAGTCGACGCCGTGAAAACCAGAATAGATCGTGGCGAAAAGTTTACGCTCGTCGACGTGCGGGAAGAGAGCGAGTTCGCCAAGGACCACCTTCCCGGCGCCATTCATCTGGGCAAAGGCATCATCGAACGCGACATCGAAGCGCGCGTGCCGGAACTCAGCACAGAAATGGTCCTTTATTGTGGCGGCGGTTTCCGTTCAGCCCTCGCCGCCGACAACCTGCAGAAGATGGGCTATACCAACGTCATTTCGATGGACGGAGGCATCCGCGACTGGCGCGAGAAGGGCTATCCGCTCGAAACTGGACCACGAGCCTAGGACATCGGACGTCGGACTTCGGCCCTCCGACGTCGGACTCAGCCAATGCTCTAGGCATGTGGTTTGAGCATCCAATGCTCTAGGCATGGGGTCTGAGTCCAAGAACAGAAGGCCGAAGTCTTAGGTCCGAAGTCTGACGCCCGGTTCCAACTATGAATGCTCGCATCTTCTTCTGGTCGCTGACCTCCGCGCTCGCAGGATTTCTGTTCGGCTTCGACACGGTCGTGATTTCCGGCGCGGAAAAAACTATTCAGGCGCTCTGGGGCCTGAGTCCCGGACTGCATGGCATTGCCATGGCCTCAGCCCTTTACGGCACCGTCGTCGGTTCCCTGCTTGGCGGCTGGCCCGCCGATCGCTTCGGACGCAAGGCCACGCTGCTTTGGATCGGCGTCCTGTACTTTGTTGGTGCGGTGGGTTCGGGTCTAGCGCCCAACGTCGCGACATTCATCGTCGCCCGCTTCATCGGCGGATTGGGTATCGGCGTCTCGACCGTGGTTGCTCCCATGTACATTTCCGAGATCGCGCCGCCCAAGTATCGCGGCCGCCTGGCCGGAATGTTTCAGTTCAACATAGTTTTCGGCATCCTGATCGCTTACGTCTCGAACTGGCTGCTGGCCGGCGTTGGCGAAAACGCCTGGCGCTGGATGCTCGGCGTGGCAGCATTTCCGTCGCTGCTCTACGCCGTGTTCTGCTTCGGCCTACCCGAAAGCCCACGCTGGCTGCTGAGCCGGAAAGGCGACCGCGAGGCGGGACTGCA
>JBELAE010000121.1:0-12305 GCA_049509155.1 Candidatus Sulfotelmatobacter sp. | reverse complement strand
TCGAGGTCGCACCCGACCCCTCAGCGGCAAGGCCATGCGCCAGCGACGACGAAAACGTTCCACTAGTCTGCGGAAATGGCGATGCCGGCGCAGACGGCGCGGAGTCCGCTTGCTGGCTTGGAGGCTGAGTTTGCGGATGAGGTTGACCGGTCGGCTTTGGCTGGACGGGAGGTTGAACGACAGGCTGAGCGACGGGCTGAACGACACGCGAGGACTGAGCGGCTGGCGGCGTGGATGGCGCTGCACTCCGAGGTTCCGTTGCCGGAGTTGAAGTCGCGGCACCGGCTGACCCCGCCGGTCCATTCTTCTCCTCCGTTTTCGCTGCCGCCTTCAGCGCCTCCGACAATTCATCGAGCAGGTCGCCTTCGAGACGGCCGTTGGAGGCCAGCAGCTGATATCCCGAGCGGGAAGCAGTCGTATCGGAATACCAGGCGGTCACCTTGGAGGTCACGCGTACCACCGATCCTCCGGAAGCCGTAGCGCTCACCTGCACCGTGGACTGGAAATAACCGCGCTGGTAGCGCTCGAGTGGGTGATCGCCCGCGAGAACGAAACCATCCAGCACTGGAAGCCGCCCCGCCAGCGAAGGCTGCATCCCTTTCAGGACTCCTTCGACAGCCGTTTTGGATTCCGCGAAAGTCCGCTCATAACCGCCGCCCTGGGCGTTTCCGCGCCCCGCCAGCACGATCAAGCACAGAACAGCCGAAAGCGTCGAGAACGCTGCTGCGCGCGCTCGCATGGGTTGTGGCCGGTTCACGGCAGGGACTCCAATTCATCGCGTGAAATCCAGCCATGCTGGCCCTCGCGCGTTTCCACGCCATACCAATACGGAGTCGAAATCAGAATCAGAACTTCCGTGCCCGCCTGCAGCGGGTTCAAGGTGCTCGCCGTGTGAAACGGCGCTGACTTCAGCGGAGCGCCCGGCGCCTTCACCAGCCGCTCCACCTGGCGGCGCAGATCCTGCACGTGCTGCTCCAGAGTTTGTCCGGGAATTTGCTCTGTGGGCTGGGCCGCGATCGTCGCAGCAGGTGGACTTGCAACCGCCGGCGCTGACGCAACAGGGGCTGACGCAACAGGGGCTGAGGCAACAGGGGCTGAGGCAACCGACGATGACGATGAATAAGCAGGCGCCGCGGCAACGGATGCCGGGGCAACTGGCGTGGCGGCTGGACCAACGCCGTTGGCCGCCTGCAGCTGTTTCTTCTGCAGCAACTGCTGGCGCTCGTTTTCCGCTTCAACCGTCTGCTCCTTCATAACGCCGATCGCGTCGAGGCGGTCGTGGATATCTTTGAACTCGCTGCCTTCGACCGAGCCGTCCGAAGCGTGCACGATCTTGCGGAAGTCTTCCACGAAGACCGCATTAATGCGCAACACCGTGTTCTTGTCGCCCTGGGGCTGAAGCACGTAGCGCACGGCCAGTGTTCCGACGTCGCCGCCCTCTTTGAAATTGCGCGGATCAATGGCCTGCAGCCGAACCTTGTAAAAAACCTTTCCACCTTCAGTCCACGGCGGGAACACGCGCGTGGAACCGACGGCCTGGGCGCCGCTGACGTACTGGTCCTTGTTGTATTCCTTGGTTCCCCGGATGATCCCGTTCTGCACCACATCTTGTACGACTTGTTCTACCTGAGCTTCTGGAAAGGGAACATTGACGATCAGTCCGTCGCCGTAGGAGAGCTTGTCTTTACTTTTGCCAGCTTGCAGGTCAGGCACGGAAGAGAGCAGAACCGGCATCAACGCAAGCAACAGCATTGACAAAGGTCGCCAGCGAAAAATAACTCTGAGTTTCTCGGCTATCCCCGGGGCCAGCCTCATAACAAACAGGTTTTCCATAAGCTGACCAAGGTCTTGCTGACCCGAGACGCCGCTTCCCGCGCAGCCATTCACGGTCACGCTCAGATGCACACGCTCAGATGCACAATAGTTAATCGAGCAACGCGAGCCTGTCAACCCGCACGAGGGTCGGCACTATAAAGGACGGCTAAGCATCCTAACCCAGAGTCACTCTCCAGATGACATTGTCAAAAATTTGTAAAAAAAAAAGAGTTACCCCCTTGCACTTCGTGCACGCGTCATTGTAGGATTCATCCCCGGTACGGTGGTATGACCAAAAAAAATTAACGGTCGAAAAGCGGGAGGGGGTTCCTTAGTACCCGTTTCGTTTCGTCCAATTCCGTTTTTGCGTCTTTCGTCGTTGACATCAGGTTTGTTGGTTTAAAGAAATAACAATCTGTGTGAGGAGTCCGGCATGTCCACGTCGACGCGGTCTCGTGTGAGCCGTCTTTCGTTCGCAACGTCGCTCCCAGTCGCAGCCCTGGTTGTGGTCTTCCTCGTTCTGACCGCCAGTCAAACTGCGAACGCCCTCCCCGCTTTCGCCCGGAAGTATGGCCTGCGCTGCTCCGCCTGCCATGAATCCTGGCCGATGCTGAACTACTTCGGCCAGAAATTCAAAGACAACGGCTACCAGCTGATGAACGACCGCGATGCCCCGATCTGGCAGAACCCCGGCTATTGGCCAGTGACGTTCCGCATCACCCCGATCTGGCACCGGGTGAGCACCGGCAAGGTGCAGGTCGATACGTACACTGCCGGAGCGCCCGACGGCGGGCAAGCCGTCCAGCGCGTCACCAGTTCCGGATTCGATCTGAGCGGCCTCGACTTCCACACCGCCGGAACTTTGGAGAAGAACATCTCCTTCTATCTGCTTCCGTCCTCCGATCCCACCGGCGCTTTCCACTTTGAGCAGGTCTTTGTGCGCCTGGATAACATCGGCGGCAGCTCCTGGCTCAACCTCAAGCTGGGCCGATTCGAGCTGGATAACCTGCTTTCAGAGAAGCGAATTCTTACCCTGACCGGCAACGGTGGCATTTACCAGACTTACCACTTCATTCCGGTCGGTGACGGAAACATCTTCGGTCAGATGGGAGACAACCAACTCGGACTCGAGTACATGGGTCACTCGAAGGATGATCGAACCCGTATTTCCGCCTCCCTGGTCAGCTCCAGTGATGGAAACGTGAACCTGAGTACCGGGGCCAACTCCTACACCGGATTCTTTGCCGGCAGCCAGGCGTTTGACGCCGGCAAGCTGGGAGTGCAGCGCGTCGGGTTCTATGCCATGGCTGGAGAGGCGGCAACCTACTATCTGACTCAGGGCGGCGTGCCCCTTGGCGGATCGGGAGTTGCCAACAAAGGCTTCAGCCGCGAGGGCTTCGTCGGGCAGTTCTATTTCGGCCCGCATGTCGACCTCACGGTGGTGACGCAGCATGGCTCGGATAGCCCGTGGTTCGGACAGGGGTATGGCAATGCCATACTGACCGACGGCAATGGGGGCACAACGGCAACCTGCTCGAGTCCCGCGCTCGGTTGCCCTTTTAACAATGTGCCGGGAACGGTTCTTCCGGCGGGATCGCAGTCGCCTACCTGGAACGGCTACACCTTCGAGGGTCACTACGTATACAGTCCGCAGTTGATCTTCATCGGTCGGTACGAAGTTGAAAAGATGTCGCAGCAGGCCGACGGCGCGGCATATACGGGAACAGGACCCAACGGAATTACCGGCCCCACGCCTTCCACCTTCGGCAATATCTCGACCTACACCATCGGTTTCCGCTACAACCCGTTCATGACCAGCCGTGCCGGTTTGGCCTGGCATAACGAATACAACTGGCTGCACCAGGATGGTACCGGTCCGGCTTCGCTGTCGACCGGCGCGCTCACCAACATAAACTCAAGCGAACTGCTGATGGGACTTGACTTCGATTTCTAGAGAGGGATAGACATGCGAACAAGATTGCAGACATGGTCGCTTCTCGTGGGCGCGACTGCGGTTTTGGCGCTCCCCATGACTTCCTGGGCGCAGCTCACGCAGGCTGACTTTCAGTCGCGCATCGGCACCGAAAGCCACATCGGAAGTATTACCGGCCACGCCGGAGACGGCAAGGCCGGCTACCGCCGGTATTGCGTTGGCTGCCACGGCGATAATGGCGACGGCGCCGGCGAAAACGCCCCTTACATGCAGCCCCCCATGTACCAACAGCCGCGCGACTTCCAATTGGGCGTGTTCAAGTGTCGCTCCACTCCCACCGGAACCTTGCCCACCGACCAGGATCTTTATGACGCCATCACGCGCGGCTTCGATCGCTCCAACATGCCGCAATGGAACACTTTGAGCAAACAGGAGCGCGCCGACCTCGTCGCCTGGGTTAAGCATTTCTCGCCGCGCTGGGTGAATGAGAAACCTGGAACCCCAATCACCATTCCGCCCGAGCCAGAAGTCACCGCCGACCGCATCAAAGCGGGGCGCGACGTCTTTGCCCGGGTGCAATGCTGGAAGTGCCACGGCGTCCTCGGCCAGGCCAATGGCCCGTCCGCCTCAACCCTTCAGGATGATCTCGGCCGGCCAATCGCAGCTTTCAATTTCACCGAGGGATCCCGGCCAAAATGTGGCGATACCGATCGCGACATTTACCGGATTTTCATGACCGGTCTGGATGGCACGCCTATGCCCTCATTTGCTGACAACATCAAACCCGACGAAGCCTGGGACTTGGTGTTCTATCTGCGCACGCTGATGAAGCAACACAGCAAAGAAAAAGAAATGGCGAAACAACTGGGCCTGAAGCCGGTTGATCCGAATGCCCCGGCGGGACAACAGTAGGGCACAGCGCCGTTCGCGAAATTTCGCATAAAGATGTATACATTCAGTTCCAAGGAGGTTCTTCCCATGAAGAATCGATATCGCTATTCGGCTCTACTATCGGTGGTAGTGCTGGCCAGTTGCGCAGCCTTGTTTTTGGGTCAGCATGTCAACGCCGCAGGTGAAGGCAAGATTACCGGCACCGTGAAACTCGACGGCGCGGCGCCCCACATGAAGGGCATCGACATGTCGAAGGACCCGTACTGCGTCAAGGCCAACGCCAACAATACGCCACACCTTGAAACCGTCATGGCCGGGGCGAACGGAGGATTGGAGAATGTCGTCCTCTACATCGCCGACTGGAGCGGGCCGGCCACGGCATCGACCGCGGTTCCGGTATTCGACCAGAAGAACTGCACCTATACTCCGCATGTGCTGGCAATGGATGTGGGCCAGACGTTCAAGGTCGTAACCAGCGATCAGACTACGCACAATATCCATCCCTTGCCGAATCCGATGACCGGAAATATTCCCTGGAACCAGTCACAGCCTCCGGGCGCTGCACCAGTCGAGAAGAGCTGGAAGGCCGTCGAAGTGATCCCAGTAAAGTGCAACATCCATCCCTGGATGAACGGCTGGTATGTCGTTGTAAAAGGGCCCTACGCGACTACCGATGCGAATGGCAATTACACCATCAACGGCGTCCCTCCTGGAAACTACACCGTGACGGCGTGGCAGGAAACCTACGGCACCCAGACGGCAAAAGTAACGGTGGCCGCGGGCGGTGCGGGAACTGCGGACTTTACTTTCAAGGCGAAGTAACGAATAGAAGTAGCGAGTAGATGTAACGAATAAAAGATCGGAAGCTTGGATCGATCGAGGCCGCAGGAAATCCTGCGGCCCTTTATCAGAGCTGATTAGGCCAGAGGGCTAAACTCTGGCCGGAGGCGAAGGATCATGGCAAAATTCTTTGCGGTGACGATTATCGCAATCGCGATCCTTTCCGCGATTCCCATCCTGCGGCACACCTGGTGGATGGCGGAAGACATCTCGACTCACGGTGCGCCGATCGACGAGCAAATGTCGGAGACCATGGCGGAGGCGGGAATCTCCTTCGTGCTCTCGCAGTTCATCTTGGCGTTTTTTATCTGGAAATTCTCCAACCCCAAGCCCGGCGATAAGATCAAGAATTTCCCCGGTGGCGCCAAGGCCATGGTTTGGGCAGCCGTGCTGCTGGTGGGAACGGAAGTTTTGGCGTTGGGCGTTTTCGGCGTAAAGGCCTGGGCGACAGTTTACTTAACGCCCCCAGCAGCTAACGCCCTGCCGATTCAGGTGCAGGCGGGACAGTTCGCGTTTTACTTCCGTTATCCCGGCCCGGACGGAACCTTCGGCCCCATTCATCCCGACCACATCAGCGAAGCCAACCAGAACTTCTACGGCTTGGACCCGGACCACGATCCCGACTCGAAGGACGACATCGTAACCGCGGAAATGGCCGTCCCAGTCAACCGCGAGGTCCATCTGCTGATGCATACCAAAGACGTCGGACATTCATTCTTTGTCCCAGAGTTGCGGGTACAGCAGGATTTCCTCCCCGGCCTGGATTTGTCTCTGCATTTCACGGCGACGAAAGTCGGTAAGTACGAGATCGTATGCACGCAGTTGTGCGGCCTCGGTCACTATAATATGAAGGCCTACCTTTCCGTGTTGTCCCAGCAGGATTACGATGACTGGCTGAAGAAGGAAGCGGCATTGCAGTGAGTGAGCCCTGTCCGCACGCACTCATTTGACGATGTGCGGCAGCAAGATCTCCTGAGGTGATGCATGCACGATATCGCAAAACACGACGCCGTCGCCCACCATGCCCCGACGAGTTTCATCGGGAAGCACGTCTTCAGCCTCGACCACAAGGTCATCGGCAAACAGTATTACGCCCTCGCCCTGGTGGCTGCTTTGACCGGGATGGTTCTTTCCTGGCTGATGCGCATCCACCTGGGCTGGACCAACGCCGCCATCCCCGGCCTCCATCTGCTCACCAAGAACGGCGCTCCCGGCGACATAATGACGCCGGAGTTCTACCTGCAGTTGATGACCATGCATGCCACCATCATGGTCTTCTTTGTGCTCACCACCGCGCCCTTCGCGGCCTTCGGTAACTATTTCCTACCCATCCAGGTCGGCGCCGAGGACATGCCCTTTCCGCATTTCAACATGATGTCGTTCTGGGTCACGTTCGTCGGCTTCCTGGTTCTGGTGTCTTCCTTCTTCGTGGGCACAGGTCCAACTCTCGGCGGTTGGACGCAGTACGCGCCCCTGAGCGCATTAGGAGAAGTTGGCGGTCCCGGCGAAGGCACGGGCGTTGTTCTATGGGCGCTATCGATTGCCATCTTCTGCGTCGGCCAATTGCTGGGTTCGTTGAACTTCATCACCACGACGCTGGATATGCGTACCAAGGGCATGAGCCTGTGGCGTTTGCCGCTCAGCGCATGGGCCTGGTTCATTACGTCCTGCATGGGTCTTACCGCTTTCGCCGTCCTGATGCCGGCCTGCATTCTGCTTATCCTCGACCACGTGGCCGGCACCAGCTTTTTCGTCGCCAGCAACATCGTCATCAATGACCAGATGCAGCCGCACTCCGGCGGATCGACGCTACTCTGGCAGCACCTTTTCTGGTTCTTCGGACATCCCGAGGTCTACATCGCGATCGTTCCCGGCATGGGGATCGTCTCCCATGTTCTGATCACCAACATGCGCAAGCCCATGCTCAGCCATCGCGTGTTGATTTACTCCATGGGCTTGTTGGCAGTGCTCAGCTACATGGTCTACGGGCATCACATGTTCGTCAGCGGGATGAACCCGGTTTCGTCGCTGGCGTTTTCGTTCCCGACCCTGGTGATCACCATCCCTTCGACGATTGTGGTGCTGATCTGGCTGGGCAGCCTTTACGGCGCGAAGTTGCGAATTAACTCGGCCTCGCTTTTCGCCCTGGGATTTATTTCCATGTTCATCGCCGGCGGGGTCAGCGGCTTCTTCCTGGCGCAGCCCTCGATCGACATCATGCTGCACGCGACCTATTTCGTGGTAGGTCACTTCCACCTGGTGATGGGCGTCGCGGCGATGTTCGGAATTTTTGCCGGAACCTACTTCTGGTTCCCCAAAATGTATGGCCGCATGATGAACGAAACTCTGGGCAAGGTTCACTTCTGGTTGAGCTTCGTCGGGGCCTACGCCATTTTCATGCCATTCCATTACTTGGGTCTGGCGGGAAATGTCCGCCGCTATCAGGCGTTCTCGCCCGACTACATGCAGCCGCTCATCCCCCTGCACAAATTCATTACCGTGGCCGCGATCATAACCGGTGCGGCACAGCTGATCTTCGTATACAACCTGATCCACAGCCGCTTCTGGGGCGCTCCCGCGTCGGACAATCCGTGGCAAGCAACTTCGCTGGAATGGAGCACGCCCACCACGCCGCCGCCCCACAATAATTTCGGCGACAAGCTGCCAGTCGTCTACCACGATCCCTACCAGTACGGAGTAGAGGGCTCGGCAGGCGACTATGTGATGCAAACCTCGCCCGAAAAAGTTAAGACGGACAGCGACGAAGCGTAGTACAGAGTTTTTTGGGATTGGAGTCCTGCAGGCCATGGCGACCACTACACACGAACCGCCAAAAATCGACGAACGACCGGACCGCCAGCGGCCGCGCGGCAGTTCCGATAACGGCGGCTGGCGCAACATGGTTCCTGCGGACGGCAGGCTGCCCGCCGTAAAGGACTACTCTCCGCCGCCAGCTTCGACTGGAATCTGGGTGGTGATCGCGTCCATCACCATGACCTTTGCGGCCTTTACCAGCGCATTAATCGTGCGGCAAGGGTCAGCCTTGGATTGGGGTCATCTGACTCTGCCTCGAATCCTTTACTGGAACACGCTGGTGCTGTTCGCAAGCAGCATCGCTCTCGAGGTGGCGCGGAAGCAGGTGGGCGCATTCATGCGCGGAGCGCAGCCTCAGGCTGCCAAGCCAACTCGCTGGCTGTACATCTCTCTGTCTCTCGGCCTGCTTTTTGTGGCGGGACAATATGTGGCCTGGTCGCAGTTGCGTTCCCAGGGACTTTTTCTGGCCACCAATCCCAACAGTTCTTTTTTCTATGTTCTGACGGCGATCCACGCCGTGCATGTGCTGGGTGGGCTGGGCGGACTCGTCCGGGTGATTCGCCGGCTGAATTCGTCGATTCTCCGGAAGAGCACGCTGGATGCGACCGCCTACTACTGGCACTTTATGGACGCGCTTTGGATATATCTGCTGTTGCTGCTGTGGATGAAGATCTAACCCGCACGCTTGATAATCGCCTAGGAGGCGCCGTGAGCCAAGCCGAAGTGACAGTGGGAGCACACGCAGGCCTGATGGAAGAACCGACATTTTCGGTTCCCGCCAAGAAAATGGCCATGTGGCTGTTCATCATCGCCGACTCGGCGACCTTCGCCGGCTGCCTGGTGGCCTATGGATTTATCCGCAACGCCACGCCGAACTGGCCCAGGCCGTTCCACAGCATCACTAACGTGGCCATCATGACGTTGATCCTGCTGACCAGCAGCTTGACCATGCTGTTTGGAGTAACGTCGGCTCAAAAAGGCGACAAGGCGGGAGCGTTCCGCTGGACCATGATTACGGCCGTGGCCGGAATCCTGTTCGCGATCCTGCACATTCGCGAATGGATGGGAATGATTGGGGAAGGCGCAACTCTGTTTCAAAATCCCTGGGGCACTCCGCTGTTCAGTTCGCTGTTTTTCAGCATTACGGGACTGCACTTGCTGCACGTAACCGGTGGCGTAATCGCCCTGATCGTCGTGGGATTGCGCTACCAGGGCGGCCGTTACAAAGCCGATGACCTCGAAATCACCGGCCTCTATTGGCACTTTGTAGATCTGGTTTGGATGTTCGTGGTGCCGCTGGTCTATCTTCTGAATCTGTCCCACTGAATCTGGCCCACTAACCAACGAAACGAGCAGGAGCACACGACAATGACTACCGGCGAAGATCACAAAACGAGCGGAGCGGGGAAAGACCTGATTGTTTACTTTTGCCTCCTGGCCCTGGCTGGTCTACAGTTCCTGATTGCCTATCAGGACATCAGCGCTTCCCAGATGTTTGTGCGCATGCTGATCGTGGCCGTCGTCGAGGCGGCGTTGGCCCTTCTTTTTTTCATGCACTTGTGGGAGAATCGCGGACTGAAATGGTTTGTCCTGATTTTCACCGTGGCCGTGATTTTGGGCATGCAGTACGGATGGACCGACAGTTACCGGCTATTGGACGGCGCACCTTGGGCCAAGTAGCATAGGAACTCGATTCGTTGGTCGGGGGGCAAGACGCCGAAGGGAAAAATGAAAAAGCGATTCGCATGGGTTGGTCTCGCACTCGCCGGCTTGCTGCTCACAGCGGTGCCGGCCTTCTCGCAAAGCTGCGCGCTTTGCTACACACAGGCGGCTTCTTCGGGTTCGCGCATGATTCAGGCGGTGAAAAGCGGGATTCTCGTCCTGATCGTTCCTCCCACCCTCGGCTCTGTTGGTATGATCTTTGTGGTTTACAAAAAGCGCAATCAGGTTCGCCGGACGGATTCGGACACGGATACGCATACACATACAAATGATGCGCGGTATGAAGACGAGGCTGTTGACCAGAATGTCGATCACGAATCCGGCCAAGACTGACCCCATGGCGACCACAACCGTGATGCCCAGCGCCTCGCCTCTCGCAACTCTGAAGTCCAAGCTCCGGGACTACTACACCCTGACCAAACCCGAAGTGAACCTGCTGATTCTGATGACCACCTCGGCAGGTTATTACCTGGCCTCTCGCGGCCCGTTCCGAATCGCGGGTCTCATCAACACGCTGGTCGGCACGCTCCTGGTGGCCAGCGGAACCGCAACTCTGAATCAATGGATGGAACGCGTGTGGGACGGCCAGATGCGCCGAACCGCCTCTCGTCCGCTGCCTTCGGGCAGAATCACCGGCCGCGAGGCGCTGCTGTTCGGTCTTCTGCTCAGCATAGCCGGCGGCCTTTATCTGCTGGTGGCAGTCAATCGCTTGGCGGCCTTGCTGGCGGTCTCGACTCTGCTCTCCTATCTGCTCATCTACACGCCGCTCAAGCGCAAGACGCCGCTGTGCACGCTGCTGGGCGCGTTTCCCGGTGCGATGCCGACGCTGATTGGCTGGGCGGGAGCTTCCGCCGCCATCAACCGGCAGGCGTGGTTTCTTTTCGCAATCCTTTTTCTGTGGCAGTTTCCCCACTTCCTGGCCATCGCGCTGATGTATCGCGACGACTACAGCCGTGCGGGCTACCACATGCTGCCCGACTTCGACCAAGACGCCCGCTTCACCCACGCCGAGATTGTCGGCTTCTCGATCCTGCTGATTCTGGCTACGATGTGGCCGCTGATGGATCGCGCCAGCTGGATGTATGGCGCTGGCATGGGCGTGGCGGGAGCATTCCTGCTGTATTACGTTGGCAAGCTGGTAGCTTCGAACTCAAAGGTGATGGCCAGCCGCTTGCTGCACGCCTCGGTGCTCTATCTGCCCGTGGTTCTCGTCATCATGGTTGCCGCGAAGAAGTAAAACCGGCGCTGGCCCTTGCGAGCCCGTCCGATCATTTCTCTCTGAAAACTATTTTTCCCGCGCCGTTACTGCGGCGTTAGCAGATAAGCGTGTTCCTGGCCATTGAACGTGCCCATGCCGACAATCTGCCCGGCAGAATTGATGCCATTGGCTTCGAGCAGCACCCAGCCTGATCCGCCGGTCATCAGGCCATTGAGATCTTTGATTTTCCCGCCGCTGTAGACAAACGCGTGATACGTCCCGGCAAAAGTGGATTGGCCCACCGCAACTCCGGAATCATTGATGCCGAACGCCCAGACCGTGCTGTCACTGCCGGCAAATGTGCCGAGATCCTTTAACGGACAGGTGCCGCAGTTCGCGATGAACCCGTGAGCGGAGCCATTCTTCGTATAAGCCAGCCCGGCGATCTGGCCCTTGTTGTTGATCGCATAGGCCTGGCTCCAGTGGCCGCCCAGAGTGCCCATCTTCGTCATCTTGCCGTTGTTCCAGACAAAGCCGAAGAAATTCCCATGCGCGTCGTAGGAGGTTCCGGTTACGACTCCGGAGTTGTTGATGCCCTGCGCGCTGTTCCAGTCGTCGTTGCCGCCGGATCCCAGAGTTCCCAGGTCGATCATCTTTCCAGCGCTGTACAGGAAAGGATGATTTTCTCCCGCGGCTGTGGCCGCCGACCCGACCACCTGCCCCACGTCGTTAATTCCGTACGCAACCGCAGTGCCGCCGCCCAGATCGCCGATATCGACGAGCGTCGGGCCGTCGGAGAGGAAGGCGCGGTAAGTGCCTGCCGAATTTGTCGAATACCCTGCGACCGTGCCGGAAGTATTAACTCCGTTGCCGACGCCGACAGTTCCACCCAGAGTTCCCAGGCTGGACATGACGCCGTCGCTGTAAACAAATACGTCATTGATAAGGTTGTTGTCTTCGCTCGCAAGGCCAGTAACCTCAGCGGTGGCATTTATAGCGCGGGCTTCGCTGTCGCCATTGCTGCTGAGCGTGCCCAAATCCGTGATGGTGTAGGAAGTTTGAGCGGCGCAGAGCGGCGACGCGGTGGCGAGA
>JBELAE010000120.1:0-12345 GCA_049509155.1 Candidatus Sulfotelmatobacter sp. | reverse complement strand
TTGCCCGAATTGCCCTGGGAGGCCGCGCCATAAAGGTTGCCGGAGGAGTCGCGAACGAGGCCGCCGTCGGGATTCGCCCCATCCACGTTGTTGAAGCTGTGAACGACGCTTTCGACCCAGCTGCCATCGCCGGCCGGAGTCACCGCGAAGACCGTGCCGCAACCGTCAGTGCAAGCGGAAGAACCGCCACCCGAGTAAGTTGTGCCATAGAGACTACCCGAGGCCGAGACCAGGCCGGAGTAGGGATTGGCGCCATCGGCGCCGCCGCTGAAGTTATGCAGAATCTTCTCCGCGAAGCCGCCGTGGCCATTCGGGATCAAGTCGTAGACAATGCCATCCTCATCACTGCCGCCGCCCGCCGCGGTGCCGTAGAGTTCACCGTTCGCGCCAACCAGCAAGCCCCCATGGGGAAAGCTTCCGTCTCCGCTCTGGCCGAAGCTATGCAGTGTTTTGAAAGTCCAGCTGCCGTCCGCTTTAGGCATGAGTTCGAACACGCTGCCAGTGCCGAAAGCGCCGCCCAAGTACGTGGTTCCGTAGAAATTGCCCTGGGAATCGACAGTCAAGGTCGCATTGGGCCAGAATGTGTCAGTCCCAACGTTGTTGAAGCTGTACAGCTCGGTTTCAACCCAGGTTCCGCCCTCTGGCGTTAGTTTGAAAATGTTACCGGCGCCGTAAACGCCACCATAGAACGTGGATCCGTAGAGATTGCCCGAGGCATCAATGATCATGCCGGCAATCGGGTCGTACCCATCATTGTTGTTGAACCAGCGAATCACCGTTTCCTGGCCGAATGCGCTGCCCGCCACCGAAAGAGTTACGGCAATGACTGCAAGAATCGTCCCCGCAAAAGAAAGTCTAATGCTTCGCATCACAGCATTCTCCCTGGCCTTAGCCGGAATTCTGTTTGACTACGAAAGCGCCGCCGATTCTAACACAGCCATCTCAAAACCCGCTCCAATACTGGTGATTTGGCGCGAAGCGACACACACGTCGGCGACGGAATAACGTCCCTTGGGCCCAGCAGCCCGCACTATGCTCCGGCACCATGCTCACGACGAAGCCCGGCTCGGTCGTGGTAAACGAGCCGCAGAGGGCGGAACTAAGGAGGACACAAGTCTCGTGATATCGAGAGCCGTGGTGCCCATTTCGAAAACCACAGAAGCTCGGGGCAGCTTCCCACTTCTCACTAACAACGTGAGAAAAGAGGGCACGCGGAATCCGGCTGACTCAGTTCGATCCGTCGGTCGAACTGGCGGGCTGCAGGACGGCTTCAGGTACCTCGAGCTGGATGGGCCGGTTGTAGTCGGAGTAGGTATAGTGGCCGCTGTTTCCCGTGGTCATCTCGTACGGCAGTTGATCGTCTCCGATGCACAACGACCCTCCCTGGGCAACCAGGGCAGACCGTATGGCGAACTTCCATTCCCGGCAGGCGACGCCGTTGACCGTTTTCTTGTTGCCCTTTTCAGTAAGGGCGTGACTGATCATGGTGCGGATATCCGGCAGCAGATCGGTAATCGCGCCTCGCGCCAGGTTGTCGCAATACCACTTGGCGGAGTAGCGGTCGCCCGCGTACCCGGTATTCTCCCACGATCCGTCGCGGTCACGGATGTACCTCTGGTCGCCCACCTGCAACTCATCCTCTTTCATCTCGAAAGTTGGATCGACGTTGTTTCGCAAATCGTGAAACTGAGACTGCTGGTGGACAATGACCCGGTTGCAATCCACCTCCCATAGCCTTTCCGAATGCTGGGTGCTCGACGCGCTCTCGATGTACGCTCCGCGAAAACTTTTGACCTGCTTCAACGATTCCAATGTTTTCTGAAGCTGCGTGTCTCCGCTGCTCGGGTTCACGGCCTGCCCTACCGCCCAAAAGATTATGCCCGCTACCAGCAGACCCGCGCCCATCCAAAGCCAACGACGGTTGCCCATAAATAAAATCCTCTCCCCAGCGTTTCTTACGCATAGGTTATTGGGCAGAATCGGGGCGTGAAAGTTACTGACGTACTGGAAAGGGAATTGCCTGGCAGATCAAGGTTGCCGCCGCGGGTAAATATCCTCCCGCGCAGCGCACGCCGGACAGCCCGAGCGCTGCCCCCACATCAAAGCCCCAGCTACTGCTTCAGAATCCAGGTCGCCATTTTGTCGAGAGCGACTGGAGAAATCGTCTCTTCGATTTGAGAATATTCCGCGGGGGATCCCGTTTTTGCGGTTTGGAAAAGATGGTTCAAGCCAGGAAGTTCGTCGACTTCGACGTGCTGGTTGCCGGATTCCGCTAAGGCCTTGCGGATAGGCGGCAGGTTCTGGCTGGGCAGCACCTGCTTGTCGAGTGAGCCGTTGATGGCCAGGACGGGGCAGGTGACTTTGCGCAGCGCGGTGGCGGGATCGTAGGTGAGAAAATAGCGGAACCACGGCGAGGTAAACTGCTTGATTGCGAGGCCGATCTGGGCTTCGGGAACGTCGCCGGACGACTTCATCTTTTCCGTTAATTCTTTTTCGAGAACGGCTTCGTCTTTTTCGGTTTCGACGAGTTTGAGCAACTCGCGCTGTTCGGCGGCGCCTTTGGCAGCTTCAGCGGGGCTTTTGCCGCCTGCGATCTCAATGGCCTCGCTTTGAGCCACGATGACATCGTCTCCTGGGACGCCGGTGCCGGCCATCATCACGATGAAGGCGACGTCTTTATTGCGCGCAGCGATCATGGGCGCGATCACTCCGCCTTCGCTGTGGCCGATCAGGCCGATCTTGTGGGGATCGATTTCCGCGCGCGTCTTTAGATAGGCGATGCCGGCCTCGGTGTCGGTAGCGAAATCGGCGGTGGTGGCGGTCTTGAAATCTCCCGTGGACTTCGCGGTGCCGCGATCGTCGGCGCGCAGCACGGCAATGCCGTGGCGCGTGAGATAGTCCGACAACACCAAGAAAGGCTTGTGGCCGAGCAGAGTCTCGTCGCGGTCCTGCGGCCCCGAGCCGGTAATGAGCACGACTGCAGGGAACGGGCCTTTGCCCTGAGGAATGGTCAGTGTCGCGGCCAGCGTGACGTTCTGCACTTTGTTGTCGTAGGAGACGTCCTCGTCATGGTAGGGATACGGCTTCACAGGATTCTGCGGGCGTTTCAGTTCGAGTTCAGCAGAATCCTTCAGGCGCTTCAGCACCAGCGGGTGCGAACTGCCGAGTTGGGTGAAAGTGCCGTCGATCGTCGACAAGTCGGCGGCGATCTTGCCCTCGAACGTTCCGCCGATCTTTTCGATTCCGATCTTCAGCGACGAGCCGTCGCGGGTGACCGAACTAGTGGGAATGCCGCTCGCTCCCTGGTCGGGACTGTCGAGGGTCGCGGTCAGGCCGTCCGCAGTAGCCGCAATGTGGAAGACCACGCGCAGCTTGATGGTGCCGAGGTCGAGCGTTCCTATCCAGGCGCCGTCGATGTCAGAAGGCTTGGCAGGCTTGTGTTCGGGCTTGGGTTCTGGGTTGACAGCAGCATCCGCGCGTTTGAAATCGAGCGGCAAGGCCTGGCCCTGCGTCCAGGTGCCCGCAATGGTCTTGCCATCCGCGCCGACTTTGCCTTCGTAAGTGCCGTGGACCATGGCCACATCCAAGCTCAGCTTGGAGTCTTTGAGCGAGACGGAATTGACCGGGATGCCATTAGCGCCGGGCTGGTCGATGCTGTCGAGCGTGGCTTTAAGACTGCCATCAGGCGCTTTGCTGATGTGTAGCACGAGGCGGAGTTGCTGGCCGCCCGCACTGAGGGTTCCTTGCCAGTCGCCGGCAAGATCCTGAGTTCCGGCTTGAGCGAGCGCTGGGATTGCAGCGAGAAAAAACAGCGCGGCAGTAATGATGCGTTTCATGAATTCCTCCGACTGTTTGTTCGCGCCTCATTTCGGCGAGGCACGGACTCTACGGCTTCGGTTTCTGAGAGTCTGGCGATTCCTCTTTCGTATGCTTCAGGACCAGAGCGCGGCTGGGACCATCGCCCTGGGTCCAGTCGCCGCTCATTGCGTCCAGAGTCTTGTTGGCCTTGCCCGAGAAAACGGTGCTGATCTGTTTCATGAAGATCTTGATGGACGAGCCTTTGCGGGTCACGGCCGTGGCAGGCCATCCCTTAATGTTCGCGTCGGGAAGATCGACCGTCGCTGTGAGACCGTCCGCAGTGTTCTTGATGTGGAAGATCACATGATTTTTTCCGGCAAGCCCATTCTCCCCGGCGGGAGTCTGGTAGATACCCTCCCAGGCACCGTCAATATCGGAAGGCGGAGCTGGGTCGTGTTGCAGCTTGAGCGGCGTGGTGGTTTTGGTGAGGGTAAGCGGCATCTTCGGGCTGGGGCCCTGAGTCCAGTTGCCGCTGATCGAAGCATTTCCTTTGAGCACGCCGTCGAAAACTCCTTTGGCAATGTTCAAGGTGAAATGCACTTTCGAGCCATCGAGGGTGAAGGTGTCGAGCGGGGCGCCGGCCATGGCTTGGTCTGGGCTGTCCATGGTGGCCTTGAGTGTTCCATCGGCTGCCTTCGTGATATGCACGACCAAACGAAGTTCGCCCATATCGTTGGTCAGCGTCCCCTGCCAGTCGCCCGTAATGTCTTGCGCTTGTCCCAAACACGCCGTTGCCAGCGCCATCACCAGAATTGCGAATGTGTATTTCATCATTGCGTATCGATTGCTGCCGCGAAATTTCATTTCACAGGCCTCCCTGTCGTTCCAGCTGTTTGTAGAACACGAGAGAGTATATGACAGGAGCGAGCGCGGCAATCAGAATCGCCGCCAGCGGCAGCCAGAAGGGCGCCTTCACGATCACGGCGAACA
The DNA here is from genome assembly GCA_049509155.1 of Candidatus Sulfotelmatobacter sp. Lineage (GTDB taxonomy): Bacteria > Acidobacteriota > Terriglobia > Terriglobales > Acidobacteriaceae > Sulfotelmatobacter. The sequence continues at coordinate 7,557 of JBELAE010000120.1, read as the reverse complement.
GCCCCAGCACACCTCCGGCAAAAAAAGTCCGGGCGGCGAAACGATGGGTAGCGTTCCAGACCTGCTCATTGGCGATGGTCCACGGCGTTCGAATGCCAACAAAGAAATTCCGCCGCACCTTGCCCAGCACGTTGCCCATGAGCGCGAGAAGAAGGCAGCCTCCGCCTTCAACGGCCCGGCTGACGTCGAGTACCACTCCCGCCAGCGAGCCCAGCGCCGACATCAAGATCAACAGGTTGCAGTAAGCCATCATGGCGACGACGATGATCATGATGTAGAGGTAGGTAGCGCGGAACGAGTCAACCTCGAACTTCCTGGGCGAAAGCCAGGGCAGCGCCGAAAACACCAGAACGATGAACAGCATCATGCCCGGTCCGTATAGGAGTAGCGACCACTTGGGGCCCCAGCCATTCACCTGCCCATGGGCGTCCCAGTGGATGGGAACGACGCTCGGGAGCGACGGATAGGCCACCAAGGTTCCCGCGAGAACGGCAAGAATCACTGCGGCTGCGCCGCCATAGTATTTCTGATTGAGGGTCATTTTGCGTCTTCTTTCGTCGAGGGCCCGTTCACGGGCCTGTTCTCGAGCCTTTCGTCTGCCGGCTCGCCTTCGCTGCGGATAAGATCCATGGCCCAGGCCATCAAGTCCTGCACTACCGTCGTGTTCAGGCCGTACCAGATCTGCTGGCCCTCGCGGCGGCTGGTGAGCAGGTCGGCCTCTTTCAACACCGAGAAATGGTGCGACATGGTGGGCTTGGTCATGTCGAAGCGCTCGGCCAGGTCGCCCGCGGTCATCTCCCCGCGGCGCAGAAGGCGGAGAATCTCGCGCCGTGTGGGATCGGCGATGGCTTTGAAGGCCTGGTTGGAGGACGGTGCCATAGTTAGAAGATCATGTAATTAGACAACTATCGAACTATAAAATGAGTGCCCCTGACCTGTCAAGACCCGTGAAACGATGGTTGGAGAGAGCTTCCCACCGGGGTAGAATAGTTTGAATTGCTGGCCGACCCTCACGGCCGGTTCGGAAGCCGCTTCCCGGCCCTTCCAGTTTGGATCCATGAAGACAGATTCCCGGAAATCACGTTTCGTGAAGCTGCGTTCCGCAGGTCTGAGCGCATATCTTCCGACCGTGTATCTGACGATCACTTTTCTGGCCGCGAGCGCCCTAGCGCAGGTCCTGAACAGTGTGGCGGCGAAACCGGCGAGCCGCGCCGTGATTGCGGGTGTGGTCACGAAGGAGCCAAGCAGCGAACCGGTGAAGAAGGCCCTGATCGAACTGATTGCCGAGAACCAGGCAGAAGGCGGAGACTACACCGCGGTCAGCGGCCCTGACGGCGGGTTTCACATCGAAGGAATTTTGCCCGGACGCTACCACCTTTTCGCGGAACGCACGGGTCTGCTCGAAGTTGATAAGCACCGCGCCCGCGCCGACGGACGCGTGCTGACGCTGACCGCCGGGCAGGAAGTCAAGGATCTGCGGATTCGGTTGCAGGCGGCAGCCGTGGTGCGCGGCCGCGTGACCGACGAAGATGGAGACCCTTTGCCGAACGCGCAGGTGGCGGTACTCCGTCAGACGTTTGTTTCCGGGCGCAGCCGGTGGGAACAGTCGGGCGCGGAGCGCACCAACGACTTAGGCGAATATCGAGTGCCGGGACTGCCGGCGGGGAACTATTACATATCGGTGAGTCCTCCACCGGATTTCAAGAGTCTGATCGAAGGCGCGGGCGCGGAGCCGCGCGCGTCGAATGACCAGACCGCAGCCGCATCAGCCCAGACCTCAGCCCAGACTTCCTATCAGACTTCCTATCAAACGACGTATTATCCCGATACTCCGGATCGCGGCCAGGCCGCACCGATCGAACTGCACGCGGGCGATGAATTCCCCGTGAACTTTTCTTTGACGCCCAGTCCCAGCCTGAGCATTCGCGGGTCGGTGGTGAATCTGCCGCCGCGCGCTTCAGCGGCCATCATGCTGCAGTCGCGCGATTTCAATCTTGTGTTGAACGGCGCGGAGATGCATGCGGACGGAAGCTTTGTGATTCGCGACGTCGCGCCGGGAGCCTACACGATTCTAGCCACGGTAGAGAATGCGCCGGTACCGATGATGGCGCGGCAAGCCCTGCAGGTAGTATCGAATAATCTGGAAGACGTCCGGCTGGCGCCGCAGCCCGGCGGATCGATTCACGGCCGGCTGCGCCTGGAAAGCCAAGGCCCCGGGAGAGTGGATCTCAGCCAGATTTTTCTCGTCCTGCGCTCCGTCGACGGCGACGATGAGCCGCTGGGCGGCTTCAGCATGGGAGACGGATTTTCCCACACGGCTCATGTGGCAGCAGACGGGAGCTTCGAGTGGAAGAGCGTTCCTCCCGGGAACTATTTCGTGAGGCTCGCGGGCGATGACGGCGGAAATTCCGACTGGTTTCTGAAGTCGGTGCTGGCGGGCGGGCGCGAGATCGACGACGCGGGAGCGGATGCTGCGGGAATCAGCATGAACGGCGGAGCAGTTGTGCTCGACGTGGTGGCCAGTCCGAACGGCGCAGTGGCCGAGGGCGTGGTCACCGACCAGAAAGGAGAGCCGGTCGCGAATGCGGTGATCGTCGCCGTGCCGGAGACGCGCCTGCGTGGGCATGTTGAACGCTATCGCAAAACGGTCAGCGATCAGACCGGACGATTTACACTGCACGGAATTCAACCCGGCGAGTACTCGCTGTTTGCCTGGGAGAGCGTGGACGGCGAGGCTTATTACAATCCCGAATTCCTCAAGAACTACGAGCCGCAGGGAAGCGCGCTGCGGGTGAGCGAAGGAGATCGGAAGAGCGTGCAGTTGACTTTGATTCCGGCGAACGAAGAAGAACCCTAGATCAACCCGTGTGGGGCGGACACTCCTGTCCGCCGCCTTTGACTTTGACCTTGATTTCGCTTTTGGCGTCGCCGGCTCAACGATTCGCTTCGCTCTCCGCGATGCCGACCGGACAGAGTCAAAGTCAAGAGCGGCGGACAGAGCCTGCCCTGAGCGAAGTCGAAGGGAGTGTCCGCCCCACAAGAAAATGCTCACCAGCGGTGAGTTTCGACTACCGGAGAGTCCGCGTCAGCGGCTTTATTTTCCTCCGCATGAATCTTGCCATCGTTCTCGGCGTAGAACGAGCGGTGCTGCGCGTCGAGAGTCCTGGGTGTCATGGTGAGAACGAAGTTGTCTTTCTTGCTCTTGAATCCCACCGTGTAGTCACCGCGTTCGGGATTCACCATCCGCTGGGTGAAGGTTCCGCTGTGAACCAGTTGGGTGAGCGAAGTGGCGTAGTGGCCGTACTGTTTGTTGAACCCCACTTGGGCGCGCATCACGACCCGCATGTAAGCCAGCGCGGCGAATTCGGAGTCCGTGCGGGCAGGGTCGCCATGATACTTGGGCTGGTACGCCGGAGCTTGCGTGGAAGGACCTTGAGCGCTTGGGGCAGGAGAAGCGTCTTGCGCCCGCAGCGTACACACTGCAAGCAATACCACTCCGAGTACCATGCTGCGATACGTCATGCTGCGATACGTCATGCTGCGATACGTGATGCGAAGATTCATGCGAACGGATTCTCCGGGTCGTTAGGTTACTTGCGGTGACGAGTTCTCGAAGACATTTCAGCGCGGGCCGAACTTCGAATGCCAATGCCGCATCCAGCCTTATTTTTCCATGTTACTCCCGTAATTTCCCTTCGGTCACCTTCTCTTTGCTTTACGGCCGATTATTACTATGCTGAGTAGAAGAATCTAACCCTACAGGGAAAACTATGAAAGCAGCAGTAGCCAGAAAACCAGTAATCAAAATCGCGGTGGTGGAAAGCGATCCATTGCGCTTCGTTGGGTTCCGCGCATTGTTCGACTCTGAGCCCGAGTTCGAACTCATCTCCGCGGCGCTGCCCGAGATCAGCGCGCTGCAAGGCATCGATCTTATCCTGCTCGGCAACCGCAACGGTCAGAACCTGTTTGACGTGATGGCCAGCCTGAAAGCCACGCGGCCCGATTTACGAATCATCGTCACCGGTTCTGGAATCGACGAAGAAACCATTCTGAAAGCGATCGCGTCCGGAGCCAAAGGCTACGTGGACGAAGCAGCTACGCCGGCGGAGTTCGCGCAGGCGATCCGCATTGTGAATCAGGGATCAGTCTGGGCTCCGCGGAGAGTGTTGTCGATGTTCATCGAACGCGTGTCGTCGGCGCCGGGACGGATTTTTCCGGCAGGCCGCGTCACCTTCACCGACCGCGAGAAAGAAGTTCTGGAGATGTTGGTGGCGGGGCGCTCCAATAAAGAGATTGGCGGGCAATTGGGCATTGAGGAACGCACGGTGAAGGCGCACGTCGCTAAATTGATGCGCAAGGTCGGCGTGCAGAACCGGATTGCGTTGTCCGTGCATGCCATTACTCATTCGCTGGTAGTGGCGAAGTAAAACGGCTTTTGGCTCTTGGCTCTTAGCTCTTAGCCAAGGCACCGACCCGGATTTACATTGTTTAATCCGAGCTGGATGCGGGTTACCTGCAGACGCTTACCTTCGTAATCTTGTGGGCTTTGAGTCCTTAACGCATACTCGGCTTACCTACCACAGAACCTGGGAGACGGGGTTGAGAGTGGCGATTAGGGTCACTACTTTCAGCCCCGCATTTTTTGGTTCCTGATTCTGTTCTCGTGCCTCCTGCCTTCCGACACATCTGAGTCAGTGCATCCTTCGACGCGCCTTCATTTACAATCGAATTACCGGATCCCAGTAAATCTTTGTGGTGAGGAACCATGAAAAAGCTTGTCTTGTTGACCCTCGCTTTGCTGAGCCTGCTCGCGTCGCTATCCGCTTTTGCTAATGCTGATGATCAGCCGAAAGAATCGAAGGCTTCCGACCGTGTGCAGGCGGCGGCGGACGTGCTGAATGAAATCCAGGCAGCGCCAGATGCGGGCGTTCCCCAGGAAATTCTGGGCAAGGCCGAGTGCGTGGCGGTGGTTCCGTCGATGCTGAAAGGCGGATTCATCGTGGCTGCAAAATACGGGCGCGGGTTGGCCAGTTGCCGCACTGCCAAGGGCTGGAGCACGCCCGCGTTTTTCACGCTGGAGGGCGGCAGCTTCGGTTTTCAGATCGGCGGGCAGGCGGTGGATCTGGTCATGCTGATCATGAATAACGACGGCATGCGCCATTTGCTGGCGGACAAGTTCGAGATGGGTGCGGATGCTTCGGTGGCCGCGGGCCCGGTGGGCCGGCACGCCGAAGGCAATACGGATTGGACGATGCGGGCGCAAGTACTCACCTATTCGCGCGCCCGCGGAGTGTTTGCCGGCGTCAGCCTGAACGGCGCTGTCATTAGGCAGGACAAGGACAGCACGCGCGAGTTCTACGGGCACATGATGACTTCGAAGGCGGCGTTGACGGGAGAAGTGGATCCTCCGCCGGCGGCGAATTCTTTTCTGAGTTCGTTGGCGAAGTGGGCGCAGGAGGCGGCGAAGTAGGACAGCTCTCAGGCTAGACCTCAGACTTCAGACCTCGGACCTCGGACCTCAGCACATCGTCCTACTTGATGCGGCGGAAACTTGAATACGCGGCGGCTTGGCCGTTCATCAAAATTCTGGGTGCGATGCCACGTCCGCTGGCGCGGGGATTTGCCATTGGGCTCGCGCAAGTTATCTATCTGCTGCATGGGCGGCTGCGACGGGTGGGCATGCGCAACTTGCAAATGGCATTTCCCGAAAAGAGCGAGCAGGAACGGGCGCACATTCTGCGAGGGGAGTTCACTTCGCTGGGGCGGCAGTTGGCCGAAGTGTGCCGCTTTCCTAAGTACACGCTGAAAAACGTAGATCAGGTCGTGGTTTACGAGAATTTCGAAAACTACGAGCGGGCCAAGGCGCGCGGCAAGGGTGTGCTCTTGTTTGCGGGGCATTTTGGCGGGTGGGAGCTTTCGTCGTTCGTCCTTTCCATGCATGGGCACTGGATGCACGTGATCATGCGGGGCATGGACAACGATTATCTCAATCGCCTGATTCTTTACTACCGGACCATGCATGGCAACAAAGCCGTCGATAAAGATGATTTTGTGCGCGGGCTGCTGTCGGCGATGAAGGCGGGCGAAGTCGTGGGGATGCTGATCGATACCAACATGACTCCGCCGCAGGGAATCTTTGTGGACTTTCTTGGTATTCCGGCGTGTACGGCGAGCGGCATGGCTCGCATTGCTTTGCGCACGGACGCGGCGGTGGTGCCGACGTTCACGATCTGGGATGCGGCTCTCGGCAAGTACCGGCTGCGCTTCGATCCGGCGCTGGAGTTGATTCGCAGCGGCGATCAGGAGGCTGACATCGCAGCCAACACGCAGATGTTTACCAAGGTGATTGAGGATTATGTGAGGAAGTATCCTGAGCAGTGGTTGTGGGTGCACCGGCGGTGGAAGACGCGGCCGGAGGGAGGGCCAGGGCTGTATTGAGTGGCGACTCGGGCTTTCGGCTTTCGGGACGAAAATAAAGTTTCGGGATTCGTTGCGGCGGGCGTTGGATCGTTTACATCGCTGGTCAGAACCGGGGTATCCCCCCTCCCCCCTCAATCTTTGGAATCATCACTTTAGCGGGAAATTCCCCGCAAAATCCGGATGTCAAAGAACTTAGATACTAAAATCCGTGAAACAGAGGACTTAGGGGCGCAACGGATTGACTTCTGCCAAGCGTCACGGCCTCGACGATGATTACCGATTTGGAATTGGCAGTCAAGGTTGGACGTCACAATTGCGCCTGTGGAAATCCTTGAAGAGGCTGGGTCGTAGTGTCCTAACAGTGCGTTGCAATTTCTAGGATTGGGAGAGGCGGCTATTGAGCAGGCGGGATTCTTTTTCCATCAGAAGATCGTTTATTTCGGAAATCAGCTTGAGCAGTTTAACAGGGTCTTGTTCCGTGGAAGCAAGTTCAGCGTGCAGCGCGAGAGAAGAACCTCCCGCGCTGCTGAGCGTCGGCTCGATGAGCCCTCCGGGTTATCCCTCAGCATGGTTGCATCCCTGCAGTGCCCGCTTCCGTTTCACGCGGCAAGTTGATTTTAGCTCCGCCGCGCCCTGCTGTTCTCAACTTCCATCGTGAGAATCAGGACTACCGACAGGGAAACCTCTCACCATGTGGGCAGCTGCTGCAAACCTGCCTTCATTTTTGAGGTTTGGATTGCGAGGACTGTTGTTGTGGCCGCGGGCGGCTTGCGGGCGGGACGATACCGTTCATCCGCAGGTACTCGACCATCTGACCGTAGTGATCCTTCGGATGGAAGGCGCCGATGATGGCGATTGCGAGACGCGTTGAGAGGAATGGGGTTACGGGCTTGGGTAGCGGCGTGACCTCGTTTTCGGAAGTGATCCCGGATATGGCCCGATGGCCGAGCGCGAAGGAATCTTTAAGATACTGGACGATTTCGGCCTTGGTTTTCAGCGCCGCGGGGCCGTTGGTATTTTCTTCGATGGAGTTAGCGTCGATCGTCTCGCCCATGAGCGGGCCAAAATAAAGGTGATTGGCGAAGCCGATGTGTTTCACCTGTTCAGCGAAAGTGCGTACGCCTTTAAACTCGCCAT
>JBELAE010000012.1:0-27232 GCA_049509155.1 Candidatus Sulfotelmatobacter sp. | reverse complement strand
GCCGACGTAGCTCAGTTGGTAGAGCAGCCGATTCGTAATCGGCAGGTCAGCGGTTCAAGTCCGCTCGTCGGCTCCATCCTTCCAAAGTGCGGCGTTAAGACGCATCGATCACCGCTTATCGATCGTCAATCGTCGATCATCGATCCGAGTGACGCAGCTCTCCAGTGGATTCAAAGCTCGCTCCGCCCACGGAATTACCCGATGCGAGCAGGTTACGAATCTTTTCGCGGTTCGGGCCGGCGCGGTTGATGGCTTCTGCCAGGCTGCGCAGCGCCTGCTCTATCGGCGTACCTTCGGGCAAGCGGAAGATCCAGGGAATGTTGGTCGCGGTTAGCGCGCGGTCGGAAGAGATGGCAACCACCGGGAGGGACGACTTCACCGCGAGCTGTTCCGCCAGATGGCTGGAAGGGCGGTCGAGTGCGATCAAGGCCAGAGCATGATCTTGATAGATTGCCTTTACAAGTTCGTCGGAAGCCTTTCCCCAGGAAAGCTGCGACGGAATTCCAATCAGAGATATGGGACGCCCCTTGCTGTTGATGGAACGGAGCAAACGGAGGACCTCAGTAGACCGCACGATTTCATCGGCGCGCGGCCCCAAGACGCCAATCCGCAGCTTGCCCGTTGCTTCATCGGGTAGCGACGGTCCCAGGTATTGCACTCCGTTCTCTCCCACGCGAGCATACGGCTTCTCCATCGTGATGCGACGATACTCAATCGTTCCATTGTGCACGCGTGCCAGAAACAAGGCAGCGATGTTCTTGCAGTTTGGATCGAAGACCATGTCGCCCGTTACTCCCTTATAGTTTTCCATGCCGGTCAGCGCGTCGCGAATCCTGCCTTTGTTCAATCCAGCGCGGCAGATGGCGTCCAGCAGAATCCGCATTGCATCGTATGCCAGAGCGGCGAAGTGATCCGGCTTCTCGTGGAAGCGTGCTTCGTAGCGTGCGTTGAAATCGAGCCACTGTGGATCGGTGCGAGTGGGATCGTACGGGAAAACCGCTTCAAAGTTTTCCGCAGCTGCCCCGGCCAGTTTGACCATATCCTCGCTGATGGTGCGGTGGCTGCCGAACACGCGCTGCTTCATGCCCAGCTCCTGCATTTGCAGCAGAATCGATGCCGCCGGGCCGGAGTCGGTCCACAGCACGATACCGTCAACCCGCGAATCCTCGATCACCTGAAGCTGGCGGCGGAAGTCGGTATCGCCCGGCAGAAATTTCTGTTCGATCACGACCGGGTGGCCCAGCCGACGCGAGGCATCGCGAAACTTGATGACACCGAACCGTCCGTAGCGGTCGTTCACGCGCAGGATCGCGATCCGCTTCATGCCGAGTTCGGTGTAGATGTGCCGCGCCAGCGTATAGCCTTGCAGTCGGTCATCCTGAATATCGGTGAAGTACCACGGGATGATGGTCTCGGGAATCGTGGGATCGGTGGAAGCGCTGTTGATGAGCGGAGTCTCGGCCTTGAGCGTGACGCGCAGCGCAATGTGGGTAGTGTCGGAACTGATCGAACCGAACATGGCCCAGACTTTTTCGTCGTAAACCATTTTGACGATTTCATTACTGGCCGCGCCCCAAATGGCGGAATCATTGTGCACCATCAGCTTGAACGGCTTGCCGCCGTACCCACCCGCCGCATTCGCCTCTTCGATGGCCAGGGTGGCGCCATTGAGCATGCGATTACCCAACAACTGTTGCGGGTGATCATACAAAGGACCAAGAAAACCGATGCGAATCTCAGAAAGGTCATTCAAGTCGGGATAGGGCACGTCGCGTGCCGCACCGTTGTATTCGACGAGGTCCTGATAGTACTCATAGTAAGGAGTGGTAAATTTCGTGAACGGCCGTAAATCCTCAGGCGCGCCGGTGTAGGGCTTCAGCGAGCGCGGGGCAGGCGCACTTGACTCGCGAGATAGCGGCCTGCTCCCACAGGGGCATGGAGCAGATGTTTGCGACCATGCCGTGGACACGAGTGCGACTGCGACAACATACAACTGAAGGCGACGCATAAGCATTACTCCTTACCCATCACTCATTACTGCCCGGCGAATTGCGGCGGAACATGGCGATCGCTTCGATCTCAATGAGCAGATCGGGGCGGCAGAGAATGGCCTGAATTCCCGTGGACGCGGGCAGTGGATGGAGTTTCTGCTCTTCATAAAATGCACTACGCTCTTCGTTGAAGGCCGCATAGTCGCGCTCGATGTCGCGAAGGTAGCAAGTCGTGCGAACGATGTCGTGCCAGGTTGCACCTTCAGAAGCGAGCAGCGCGGTGATGTTCTCGAACGTGCGGCGCGTTTGGGCGCGAAGGTTCCCTACGTGCACCGTCTTGCCCAGGCCGTCAATGCTCGCAGTGCCGGAGATCAGTAGAACCGTGAGCCCATTCAGATCGATCCGCATGCCGCGCGAGAATGCGCTGCCGTAAGCGTAGGCTTCATTCAGCACTGAGTGGTCGGTGATGGCGCTCTTTACCACGGGTGTTGCCGCAGTTACTTCCGCGAGTAATTCCTGAACATTCATAGTTATGACCCCCATAGTTATGACTCCTTCGAAGAGTTACTTCTGCTGTATTAACTTCCGTGCTGGCATAGCTTCTGCTGTTTCTTTCGAACCATGTTCGTTTGAATCATGCTGTCGAATGCCATGACTCAAGCCTTTGGCAGTCGCCACCCAAAGATCATCCCCCTGAAAATCGACGCCGAGAATGTAATTGTGTGCCGGCGCGCTCTGCACCGCGATCTTCTTCACGTAGCCGGACGCGTCGCGCACCAGCATCTCCGGTTTGTGCGTGTCAAGAGCGGGCCGGTAGACGGCCCAATTTGCGCCGTCGTAATAAGCCAGCCCTTTATCGGTAGAGAACCAGGCGCGATTGCCATCTACTCCCTTGATCTGGTTCAGAAAGTTGCTGGGCAGGCCGCTATCTTTTTTCAGGAAGTTATGCCAGTAGCGGCCGTCATAGCGGCTGGCGCCGAAGTAAGTCGCGACCCAAAGAATCTTGTCAACGTAGCTGACCGAGGTTGTGATCTCATGAATGAGTCCCTGGTCTTTCATCAACACTAATTCGGTTTCACCGTCGGGATCGTTGTAATCTTTCCAGTGCTCGGTCTTGACGTCGTACTCCAGTACTCCGCCACCCCACACCGCGTAATAGACTTTGTCCTCGGCTGGACTGACCGCGTAGGTCCAGATTTCGTACATCGGCGTATTGCGCTCGTTGAATAGCGACCACTGGCCGGTGCGCGTATTAAAGCGGCTTGCCCCGGCGGCGGTTGCGGCCCAAACAAAATCCCCCTGCACGCCGACTCCATAGACGATGTCATTGCTCAAGCCGGAGTTCAGTTGCGTGAAGTTGTCGATGCGGCCTGCGGAAATGCGGCTCAGCCCACCCATGGTGCCGACCCACAGATCGCCCGTGCGCTTGTCGAGCGCCAGCGATAGCACGGCCTGATGGGCCAGACCATCGGCGGGGCGAAAGACTTTCCAAGTGCCGTTTTCATACAGGCCAAGTCCGTTCTCCGTTCCCGCCCATATGCGGTTCCCCTCCACCAACACGCAAAAGACGTGGTCGTTAGGCAGGCCGCTGGCAACCGAAAAGTTCTCCCAGCGGAAGCGAGGCATATCCTGGGCCCCTGCCAGCAAGGCGGAGAGAGAAACCGCGAAAACCGCGACCAGGCTCGCAAAGCGGATACTCGGATTGATCTTCATAACGTTTTCAAATACTCGATGAGATCGTTCAATTCGTCCTTGGTGAGATCGTTGCTCACGCCGTGCGTATCTTTCGGATTAAACACGGTCCAGATTTCCTCCAGCGAACGCGCTGAACCGTCGTGGAGGTATGGCGCCGAATATGCCACGTTATTCAGTTGCGGCACATCGATCACGGGTGAGCGGTCCGTGGACTTACCAGTGCCGACATCGACTTGCCGCTGGTTTGTATGCTTGGGGCCGCTGTGGCAATACGCACACTGGTTCTTCTCAGGAATCAGCCGACCACTCTTGTATTTCGTTCTCTCGAAGAGGGCTTTGCCCCGTTCCTGCGCAGGAGTTAGCTCTCCATTTGCCGGGCGATAACGATTGGGACGGAACGGAAGCGAGTAAACATAACTCACCAGGTCAGTGAGTTGTTGCGGCGTGTAGCTTTGCGAGCGATAGAAATATTTCTCCGTGCGCGGGCCGCACTCAGTCGGCATATCTGCATTGCCGCCGTTCCACTTGAACGGTTCTGTTCCCGCCAGGCTCTCAAGAGATCGATTGTCAACGATGTCTTTCCCGAAACCATCCGGCTCCAGGTCCCACTGCAGCCCATCAATCGTCGCATCCAAATGGCAGTTAGCGCAGCCGAACTGGCCCTGAAATGCGTAATCGGCGGTGAAGAAAAGTTGTTCGCCGCGGCGCAGCGCGTTGGCAGTTGTCGGTCCGCCCAAGTCGATCGTTGAAACTACTTTGTCTGTCGATGTATCGATGACTGAGATGTTGTCATCGAGCCGGTTCGCCACATACAGTCGCTTACCATCTGGCGATAACAAGACACCACGCGGATTGTGGGCGACTGGAATTCTCGCGGTTACATAATTAGATGCTGCAGATAGATCGTTTACGAAAGACTGCCGGCCTGCGCGCGTAGAGCTCCGGGTAAAGTCCAGCAACTTCCGCACGTCGATGACGGTCACATTCTCGGACCCCGCGGTGGTCACAAAGATCTTCAATTTATCTGGAGTAATAGCCACTCCCCAGGGCAGAGCGTAATAGCGGTCAAGTTCGTCGAGCGGAACCTGAACGACTCCGCCGACGTCGTCGCCGAATAGAGTCAGCGAATCTCCGAACGCCCATCCATGTTCGACATGCGCAAGCGGTATCAGATTCTTGGGACGAAGCTGCGCGGCCACGCCCAGCCTGCCGTCCGCAGAAATCGCCACATGAAATACACCGGCAACGTTGTGCAGCCGCTTGCGCTCGACTACAGCCTGGCGCGCCGTGTCGATGACTGTGATTTCCGAATTCGGCTGTGTGCGGAACGCTCCAGCATTCGGATAGATGTGCGTGCCGTATACCCATTTTCCGTCCGCAGATAGCGCCAGATAGCTCGCCCCGCGCCCCGCCAGCAAGCGCTTGACTTCCTGGCCAGTGCTTACATCGATGACGGAAATGTCGTTGCTGAGCCGGTTGGCGACGTACAAGGTCTTGCCGGCGCGGTCAGACACGATGCCAGTTGGCTCGAAACCAGTCGGCAGAGTACGCACGGTTTTCAACGTCTCGGCATCGATGACCGACACCGTGTCTGACCAGGCATTGGTGACGTAAATGGAAAGGCCATCGGGTGACAAGGCGATTCCACGGGGAACGTGTTCTACAGGAACCGTGTGCACGAGCCGGCCCGATTGAATATCCACTACGCGCAGCTCATCGGCGGCTTGGCACACAACATAAAGCCAGCGCCCGTCCGGCGAGAAAGCCATCTCGATGGGCGACAAATAACGTTGATTGACTCCAGCTTCAGATTGCGGCGATGCAGGTTTAGCCGCGGGCGCGAGCAACATCAAAATGAAACTCACAACGACCGCCGGTATGACGCTGGCAATCAGCGTCGCGCTTCTGCGCAATAGGCTCCGTCCCCGCACCTACGGTTCCTCCACGGTGAGCACGCGATCCACGGCCAGATTCTCCAAAACTTGTTCCTGCCCACTCGGCCAGTGAATTGTGAGTTTGTCGACCTTCGTCGCGCTTCCGATCCCAAAGTGAATGCGGCCATCATCCTGTGAGAGATAACCCGATCCTGCGATGCGCTCAGCAATCTGCGTCCTTCCACCAGCTAGCAACTCCAGGTGCGCGCCGATTCCGTCGCGACTACTCTTCTTTCCTTTCAACTTCACCGTCAGCCAATGATTGCTGTTCTGAGTAACGTTGTGCAGAAGCGTGCCAGGCGCGCCCAGATTCACAACGAAGGCATCGATCTTTCCGTCATTGTCGTAGTCAGCGAAACACGCGCCGCGTGACACCGTCTTCGCGTCGAGCACCGAACCTGCATCGTGCGACACATCGGCAAACTTTCCGCTTCCGAGACCTCGAAATAACGACTGCTCCTGCGGGACCAGGTGAATCAGACCACCGTGGAAAATCAAAATATCCAGCCAGCCGTCATTATCGAAGTCATAAATGCCTGTGCCCCAACTGGTGTATTGCGCCGTGGCCTGCGAAATTCCCGAACTCGGCCCGATGTCTTCGAATCCTTTTGCTCCGGCGTTGCGCATCAAGCGGTTGTACTTTGAGTCGGTCACCCAAAGATCCATGCGGCCGTCGCCAACGATGTCGGCAAACACTGGGCCCATGGCTGAGGTGCTCTCTCCGTTCTGCCCATACGCGACGCCCAGATCGGCGGCGACCTCCTCAAATGTTCCGTCGCGTTTGTTGAGAAATAGAAAATTCTCCGTCTTGTCGTTGGCGACGTAGATGTCGGGATAACCATCGCCGTCAAAATCCGCCGCCGTCACGCCCATGGCCCGGCCCTTGTACGCACCAATTCCCGACTTGTCGGTCACGTCGGTAAACGTGCCGTTGCAGTTGTTGTGGTAGAGGCGGTTCGTATCTGGCGCGTAGTCGAGCGGACCGGGATAATTGTCAGCCGGGTAGAAGTTCCGGTATTTCGGATCGAACTTCACGTAGCGGCCGACAAATAAATCCACGCAGCCATCGCGATCGTAGTCCAGCCACGCGGCACCAATCGACCAGCCGTCAACCTTGATGCCGGCTTTTTCGGTGACATCCTCGAAAGTGCCGTCGCCGCGATTGCGATAGAGAATTGAGCGCCCGTAGCCGGTGACGAACAGATCGACAAAGCCGTCGTTATCGAAGTCGGCAGCAATCGCGGCCATTCCGTAAATGTTGGCGGCGACGCCGGCTTGATCGGTCACGTCAGTGAATGTGCCGTCGCCGTTATTTCTGTAGAGGTGATTGTGCGGCGCAACCGCCGGAGGCTGCTTCAGTGGGTAGGGATGCATTCCATCTTCGAGGGGCTTTCCACTCACCACGTAGAGATCGGGCAAGCCGTCATTGTTGTAGTCAAACCAGACGCAGCCGGCGCCAGTGCCCTCGAGCAAAGAGCCCAACTCCCGTGCTCCAAAGCTGTGGGTAAATTGAATGCCTGACTTCGCAGTCGCATCTTCGAAGCGGATCGCGCCGGGAAGATTTGTTTGCTGCGATTGGGCAAGAAGCGTGCAGGAGATTGGCAGGAATCCAATGACTATGCCGACAATTAATGTTCGCATTTTCAAAATCATTTTCCTCCTGCAGAGCTTCCGGTCGAGCCAGTCAGGTCAGCCGGAGTCGTGGACTTCAGCAGAATCAACGGAACCGCATTCTCGGGCGCAGTTTCCGGACCGGCATGGCAGCCAACGCATCCCCTTTGTTCGCCGCGCCGCATCCAAAACCAACCAGCTTCCCGCTTCAACGATCTGCCCGAGCCGTCGAGCAACTCGATCTGCAACGGTAGCTCGGTAGACACTTGAATGAAAAAAGAACCGTCAGGTTCCACTGGCGCCGACCCCAACAGTTTGGTTGTCCCCGCACTATCACGCGTGTATAGCCGGAGAGAACGGATCGATCCAGCCGTAAACTTGTATTTCGAGATGTAAGCGTTCAAGCAAAGAAGATTGGCGTTTGGCCAATCATGCAGCCCGGAGGGATGCCGGTTCGGCATGGGGTGTTCCTCGACCAGTGTGGGCTGGATTGCATTCGAGTTTGGTTCCGCTACAACCGCCGACAAGCTGCTGTTCCCCGGCTTCCAGCGCTTCACCTCGAAGTTGCCCTTCGCATTCGGACGCCAGGCAATCAGCCAATCGCCCGACTGAGTTTCAGCGATGTCGCCGGCGTATTCTCCAGCCGGGGCCGGGATGGGGACTTCCTGCGCGCGTGCAGAAGTAAATTGCCCCAACCCAGAGCCAGATGTAAAAACAACATCGCCGGAGGCGCCCTGCTTGCCGGCGTAGCGTGCTTTGCCGTGATCACAGCGGTAGGACTCGAAACCGCTGCCGTCTGAGTAGACGGTATAGAGTTCCGGCATCCGATCAGTTCCCAGCGGGTACGCCGTTTCAAACAAAATGCGGCCGTCGCGCAGAACATCAGTCGGCAGAAAGTTTCCGGGACCGTAGGTCAATTGGACGGTTTCGCCGTCCGCTCCACCGGCCTCAATCACAAAACGGTCGCCGGTCTTCTTTGCGTATACGAAGCGGTCATCGGGCAGGTAAAAAGGACGAACGCAATCATCCGGGCACGTAGTAATGTGGCGCGGCTCGCCGTCGGCCAACGCAACTTCCCAAATTTGCCAGTGATCCTGAGCCGTGCGCTTGCCGGCGAACAGCACTTTCTTGCCGTCGAACGCAGCGGCGGGATCCGCCGAAGCCGCAAAACCTGGGACCAGAGGATGCTTTCCTCCCGCATCCTGAATAAATATGGTAGCGTCGGAACCGAATCGATCAGAACCGCGGATCCATGCCAGCGGCTCATAACTTTTTGCGACCGTGAAAAGAAGTGCGGGAGAATCCGCGCCGGACGAAAACACGGAGTGCATGGGCGCGAATCCGATAATAAGAACGAACCAGAGCAACCCCGTTGTGATGGACCGCACTAGCATTGGTCTGCTCCCACTGCGGCGACGAGATGCGGACCATGCCGGTGTGCAGCATCCCGAATTGCCAGATACGGTTGCAGATCGTCCATCATATCGTGGAACTGGCGAAAAGTAAGGGACTGCGGCCCATCACTCATGGCCTCATCCGGCGACGGATGGACCTCGACCAGCAGACCATCAGCCCCCACCACGAGAGCTGCCCGCGACAGCACTGGAACCAGGCTGCGCACTCCGGCGGCGTGACTCGGATCGACAATCACAGGCAAGTGCGAAACTGTCTTGAGCACCGGCACGGCGGAGATGTCCAAAGTATTTCGCGTCGCCGTCTCGAAAGTTCTGATGCCACGCTCGCACAGGACTATCTGCCGGTTGCCACTCATTGCGATCACTTGCGCAGAGCGCAGCAACTCTTCGAGCGTCGCAGTCATTCCCCGCTTCAGCAGCACGGGTCGCCCACATCCGCCAAGTTTTTCCAGCAGTGCGTAGTTCTCCATGCTGCGCGTACCTACCTGCATCAAGTCGGCATACTCTGCGATCAGGCAAACATCTTCCTCACTCATCACTTCGGTGACGATAGCGAGCCCAGTCTCAGAGCGCGCTTTGCTCAGAATCTTCAAGCCCTCTAGACCAAGACCTTGAAACGCATAAGGGGAAGAACGCGGCTTGTAGGCTCCGCCGCGCAGAATGTTTGCACCCGCCGCGGCCACCGCTTCTGCAGTTTGGAGCAACTGCCGTTCCGACTCGACAGCACAGGGCCCGGCCATCACCACAAAACTGCCGCTCCCGATCTCGACGTTGCCAACTCGAACGACACTGTTCGAACACTCGTTGGTTTTGCTTACGAGATCGAAACACGAGAACTGGCCGTTCCATTTGACGTTCATAAAAGTGCGACCGGCAATCTTATGCGGTAGTCAACGCGCTGGCTTTAGTAGGAAGCTACTAAAGTGTGCAGAAAACCCACGACGTGTGATTTAGATCACATCACGCTGCATCACCATGCGAACTTTGGGAACTCGTGGCGGCACATTCCGTCAAACTGGGTCGCGGCTCGGCGCCCTGGCAGGAACTCGTCGCCGGCAAGATTTGAGGACCCAGTAGTGGCGTAACATCCCCAATTACGCTCATAGACCTCTCGGTCCCGGTCTTGTGATCGGACGTTTCCGTCGCCTCAAGGAGCACGCTCCGGTGCAAATTCTTTCACTCTGGGTGAGCTGGCGGAATGATGGTAAGCTTTCTTTCGTTTTTGTCGTCACGTAGGAGATTCCAGGCAATATGTTGCACTCAATGCTTCCCTCCAACGGTGCTCGATCAAAGTGGGCTGTATTAGCTACTCTCCTCGGGTTGGCAATCGTTTTGACCCAGTTGTCCGAAGCACAAACTCTGACCACGCTCTATAACTTCACCGGAGGTGCGGACGGTGCCGCCCCGCTGAGCGGATTGGTGAAAGTCGGACCCAATCTGTACGGCACCGCTGGCTGGGGCGGTATTCAGGGCTCCAACTGCAATTCCAACATCGGCTACGGAACCGGCTGTGGCACAATCTTCGAATTGAAGCGGTCGAACATTGGCTGGAACTTTCAGCTCCTTTACAGCTTTACCGGAGGATCGGACGGCAGCGCTCCCTTCGGAACCTTAGCGAAGGACGCGCAGGGGAATCTCTATGGCACCGCGAGCTGGGGCGGCGCACAGAACTCGATCTGTAGTTACAACTTTGGATACGGAGTAGGCTGTGGCACAGTCTTCAAACTCATACCATCCTCAGCAGGATGGAGCTTCTCCGTCGTCTACAGCTTCGGCGGAATTCCGGACGGAGCCAACCCCGATTTTGAATCTTTGGTTTTCGACGCACAAGGCAATGCATACGGCACTACTGAGTTTGGTGGCAACTGCTGCAATGCGGGCGGAGGCACTGTGTTCAAGATCGCGCCAGACCGCACCGAGAGCATACTCCACAGCTTTCAGGCGGGATTGACCGACGGATCGATGCCCTATGGCGGCGTGATCCTCGATAACAAGGGCGATCTCTACGGCACAACATACTGGAATGGCGATGAGGGAATGGGAACAGTTTTCAAGTTGAATACTGCCGGTAAAGAGACGATCCTTCACAACTTCGCCGGAGGGAGCGACGGCGGATTTCCTTATGCCGGCTTACTCGCTGGGCAGAATGTGGTCTACGGCACGACCTACTATGGCGGCCCAACCGCCAACGGAACGGTGTTCCAGGTGGCTTTGGATGGTACCGAAACGGTGCTTCACGACTTCTGCTCCTCACCTTATTGCGCCGACGGTCGGATCCCCTATGGAGCGCTGATTCGGGACGAGAACGGCAATCTCTACGGCACAACCTTCATCGGCGGCGCGAACGGCTACGGTGTCGTGTTCGAGTTGTCACCGTCAGGAGGGCAGTGGACCGAGACGGTCCTCTATAACTTCAATTATTCTGACGGCGCGTGGCCCTACTCACGCCTGCTCCTCTTCGACGACGTGCTCTACGGCACAACTGCGGGTGGCGGAACCGACGGTCACGGCACTGTGTTCGCCCTGACTTTGCCATAGCCGAAGTTAGTCGGCTGCCCTCACAACGGGCCTGGCTCTGCTCGCGCTTGACTGTTGGTGATGAATCCCGATTACCCTCATCGAGGGTGAGTGAAATCGCCTTCAGCGGGCCTATCCTCACGAGTTGAGAGATCAGTGCCGGCTGGCCGCGTTCTTGATCAGCGCCTCAAGGACTGTCCTGTCCACATCCGCAAGTTTCTTAATGTACAGGCATCCCTTTCCGGTCGTGTGTTTTCCGAGTTTAGCCAAGAGGGCTTTTGCCTCACTATGGGCCAACATGCTGTACAGAACAATGGCGGTCTTACGCGGTGAGAAACTAATAACAGGCATGTCTCCCTCGCGCCCGCTGTCATATTTGTAGTGATAGCTTCCGAAGCCAATGATGGACGGTCCCCAGAGTTTCGGCTTTTCCCCCGAACCTCGTTGCATGAGTTGAATCAGCTCTTTTGCTTCGGCGCGGCGCGTCGGATCGGCCAGGGCCTCGATGTAAGCACTGACGCTCAAAGTCGTAGCCTTGGTTTTGTTCTCTGGCATTTCGGCCTCCATTTCAACACGGAAGCCTAGCACAGGCGTGCGGCCTGCAGTAGCGCCGGGGACAGAATCAGCCACGCACGTATTTGTTGAACCAGTCGATCGTGCGTTGCCAGGCTAGGTCGGCCGCAGCTTTGTTATAGCGTTCCGGCGTCGCGTCGCAATTGAAGCCATGGCCTGCGCCGGGATAAATGTAGCCCTCGTGCGGAACATTCGCCTCGCTCAGCGCCTTATCGTAAGCCGGCCACGTAGCTGCGAGCCGGGTGTCGAGTTCTCCGTGATGCACCAGGATCGCCGCCTTAATTTTCAGGATGTCCCCTAGATCGGGAGGACCGCCGTAGAACGGCGCCGCTGCCGCCAGGTCGGCTCCCAGCCGCACCGCCAGCATATTGGCGGTCGATCCTCCGTAGCAGAAGCCGGTAGCGCCGATCTTTCCCGTGCAGTCAGGGCGTGACTTCAACCACAGGGCCGCGGCCACCATATCCTCCGACATCTTGTTCTTGTCGATCTTGTTGAACATCTGGCCGCCCTTATAGTCGTCGCCAGGATAGCCGCCCAGTGATGTGAGTCCGTCCGGCGCAAATGCCATGAAGTCAGCCAGCGCAAACCGCCGAGCGATGTCCTCGATATGCGGGTTCAGACCCCGGTTCTCATGGATCACAATTACGCCGGGCAGCTTCGTTACTGTCTCGGAGCGGGTGTCGGCGCTGACAGGCCGCACAAGATATCCCTTGATGCTTCCGTTGCCCTTGGGGGAGGGAACAGTCTCGTAACTGGGTTTGATCCGGTCATCAGTACGGGAAACCTGCTGCCCCAGCGCATAATTCGGCATCAATGCATTGATAACCGTGGCTGCCGCCAGGCCGCCTACCACGCGCTGCACTCCCTCGATGAAAGCGCGGCGACTAATTTCACCGTGAATGAAATCGTTGTAGAGCTCGATGGCTTCGCTCGGAAGTTTGGGTTCTGTCGGTTTCACTGGTTGACTCCCGCCGCCGATAATACCATCTGTTTCTGGCCGCAGTCTTTCCCGCCGTTGGACGGCCCATGATTCTGCGGAAATCGGAGGAGCACAGGATTGCGGCGCCCAGGTCGCTAGTCCCCCGGCATCGCGAATTCGAACAGCAGCGCCTTGATCTGTTCCGCCGAGCGGGGAATGGCGTCGCGCACCGCATCGGACAGAGCTTCCTGCAATTCAAACGATTCTCCCGTGATCGTGACGCAGTAGGCGCGTGCCGGGCGCTTTCCGTAGACTTCCTCGGCGAGATGCAAAAGAAATTCGGGAGAAGTATGATGCGTCGAAGTCTGATGCATCGAAGTATGATGCATTGAAGTATGATGCGTGCTGGTCAACGTAGCGCCTGGACTTGGCTGCAACTGTCGGCACGCGATCAAACCCGGCGGAGCGCCCACGGCGGCGTCGACGAATATGACGACCTGCGACTGGCTGATCGGCTCCGCAAGTTCGGGCGTCCACTGCTGCTGGCAACGAAATTCCGCCGCTGGATCGCAGTAATCCTTTCGCAGGTAATTCACCACCTCGAGCGCCACGCCGTCGTCGCCACGCAGTGAATTTCCGCATGCCAGCACCAGTGCTTTACTCATGCTTCAGGGGAAAATGATTCCCGGCAAATTTCGTCCAGCACTTTGCCGTCGGCAGAAAGCAGCCGGATTTGCAACGGCATCTGACCATAAGCATGCGTGGAGCAGCTCAGGCAGGGGTCAAATGCGCGAATCACCGCTTCCACGCGGTTCAACATGCCTTCGGTGAGTTTTTCGCTGCGCACGAAATGGCGCGCCACCTGCAGAATGCCGCGATTCATTGCCAGATTATTATGCCCCGTGGCAATCACCAGGTTGGCCCAGGTGATGAGCCCCTGCTCGTCCACACGATAGTGATGAATGAGCGTGCCGCGGGGCGCTTCGCAACAACCGATCCCCTCCAGATTATTCAGCGATGCGGAATAGCGGGCGTGGCTCTTTGTAATGATCGGATCGAGCAGGTATTGCTCCATGTGCTCAAGCGCGAAAAGTATCTCGATCAGGCGCGCGTAGTGATAATGAAACGAACTCAACACCGCCCCGCGTTCCAGCGCGCGGAATTCCACCCATTCTTGCTGCGCCAGCGGTGTGCCGCAGTTTTCCACCAGATTCAGTCTTGCCAGCGGACCCACGCGGTAGATACCGTCTGGGTAGCCCAGTGGTTTGTAATAGGGAAACTTCATGAACGTAAACGGCTCTACAGCTTCGCCGAGATACTCTGCATAATTCGCCGGCTCGAGTCTGTCGGCCACGATGTTTCCGTGGGAGTCGGTAAACCGCAGTTTGCCCTCGTAGTAGCCCGCACGCTCATCCGGAGTAACCAGTCCCATGAACAGGCTGGGGAAATTCGCAAACGTGCGGATCTCTTCGCGGAAGTTCTCGAATTCAATTTTGAACCACGCCAGAGCCTTCTGTGCGATTGCAATCACTTCCGGTATCTGCGCCAACAGCTTGTCGCGCTTATCTATACTGAGTGACTCGTTCACTCCGCCCGGAACCACCCAGCCGGGATGAATGCGCTTGCCAGCCAGCGTTTCAATCACCTGCTGTCCGAATTGCCGCAGGCGGATTCCTCCTCGCCCGAGTTCGGGGTGCTTGCGCATCACACCGAACAGATTGCGCTCTTTGGGGTCGGCATCCATTCCGATCAGAAAGTCCGGCGACGAGAGATAGAAAAAGCTCAGCGCGTGCGACTGGATAAGCTGTGCCAGATTCAACATGCGCCGCAGTTTCCCCGCCGACGGAGGAACTTTCATCGCAAGCAGGGCATCGCACGCCTTCGCCGAAGCCAAAAGATGGCTCACCGGACAAATTCCGCAGATCCGTTCCATGAGGTAGGGCATCTCGTAGAACGGCCGCCCAACACAGATTCTTTCGAACCCGCGGAATTGGGTGACGTGGAAATACGCCTCGGCGACCTCGCCCTCGTCGTCGAGTTGGAGCGTTATCTTGGCGTGGCCTTCGATGCGTGTAACCGGATCGATCGTGATCGTCTTGGACATATTCCTGTTCTTCTCGAGCCTTGGCTCAACCTTGGCGTCAGCTAAGCCCCAAAGCGAGACAAGGCCGCCGCGTCCGGAACGCGGCCGGCAAGCAACTCGCTGATTACCGTGAAGATCGTGTCGGCAGAAGGTGGACAGCCGGGGACGAACACATCCACGTTCACCACTTCGTGTACCGGCCGCACACGCGGTAACAAAGAGGGCAGGCGGTCAGCCGGCACCTGCTCCTGCAGCAAACCATTTCCTTTGTAAACGCAGTCCAGCAACTCCGGCACGGGGATGGGATTGCGCATTGCGGGTACGTTTCCCGTTACCGCGCAATCGCCCAGCGAAACCAGAACGCGCGTGTGCGCCCGCACGAGCCTTATTTTGTGTTCGTCCGCATCACTGCTGACCGAGCCTTCGATCAACGCGATGTCCACCTGCGCGGGAAACTCTTTGTAATCCACCAGCGGCGAGTACACCAACTCGAACTGCTCGCTCAACTCCACCAGTCGTTCGTCCATATCGAGGATCGACATGTGGCAGCCGGAGCAGCCATCAAGCCACACGGTTGCGAGCGTAGGCCTGCTCATCTCGAACCTTCCCGCATGTCGGTTAAGTAAGAGAGAAAATCCGGATTCTTGCGCACTTTGCCGCCGACCTTGCTCTTCTCAAACAACGCGCCCGTGGGGCACACCTGAACACATTTTCCACAACTCGTACACGTATCAGACTCACCCCAGGGCTGCCGCAGATCGCTGATGAGCAGGGAATTGACGCCCCGGCCCATGAGATCCCAGGTGTGCGCGCCCTCAATTTCGTTGCACACACGCACGCAGCGCGTGCACAGGATGCAGCGATTGTGATCCAGAGCAAAGCGTTCGTGCGAGACATCGACAGGCAGCGCTGGAGAGCGATAGGGAAAACGCACATGAGTCACGCCAAGCTCTTTTGCCAGATCCTGCAGTTCGCACATGTTGTTGGCCACGCACACGGAGCAAACGTGATTGCGTTCGGCAAACAAAAGTTCCAGCACCATACGCCGGTACTTCTGCAAGCGTGGCGACTGCGTGGTAACTTCCATGCCTTCTTCCACCAGGGTCACGCAAGCAGGTTGCAGCCGCGTCGAACCTTTCATTTCCACCAGGCACATCCGGCAGGCTCCGACTTCCGTCAGTCCGTCGAGGTGGCATAACGTGGGAATCGAAATCCCGTTTTCGCGCGCGGCATCGAGAATCGTTTGATTCGCGCTGGCGCTGATGTTCGTGCCATCGATTTCCAGGGTCTTGACAGCGGGCGCGGGATTCATGCGGAGACCTCCGCCAGCTTGTTGCAATCACACACGCCCGCGGGGCAATGCTTGTTCACGATGTGTTCGGTGTATTCCTCGCGGAAGTAACGCAGCGTGCTGAGCACCGGATTCGGCGCACTCTGCCCCAGCCCGCAAAGACTGGTGCTGCTGACCATGTCGCACAGATCTTCCAGCAGTTCCAGGTCTTGTGGTGTTGCGATTCCACTGGTCATGCGCGTCAACAGTTCGAACATCTGCGCGGTCCCCGCGCGGCAGGGAATGCACTTGCCGCACGATTCGGACATGCAGAACTCCATGAAATAGCGCGCCACGTTCACCATGCAGGCGCTGTCATCCATCACGATCATGCCGCCCGAACCCATGATCGAACCGACCTCTTTCAACGATTCGTAGTCCACCGGAAGATCGAGAAATTGTTCCGGGATGCAGCCGCCCGACGGCCCGCCAGTTTGAACGGCTTTGAACCTATGCCCCTCCGGTACGCCGCCGCCGATCTCGAAAATAATCTGGCGCAGTGTAGTTCCCATGGGCACTTCAATCAAACCCACATTCCGCACTTTCCCGCACAGCGCAAATACTTTCGTGCCTTTGCTTTTCTTCGTGCCCAGAGACGCATACCATTCGCCACCCCGCCGCAGGATAGCTGGAATGTTGGCGAACGACTCCACGTTGTTGATCAGCGTGGGCAGTTCCCACAAGCCGGACTGCGCCGGAAATGGAGGCCGAGGCCGCGGCGTGCCCCGCCGCCCTTCGATGGAAGCGATCAGCGCGGTTTCTTCCCCGCAGACGAATGCGCCGCCTCCAATGCGGATCTCAATGTCGAAGCTGAACTTCGCATTGCAGATCTGGCTGCCCAGGAAACCCAGTCTTCGCGCGTCGCGAATGGCAGCCTGCAGCCGCTTGATGGCCAGTGGATATTCCGCGCGCACATAGATGTAGCCTTGACTCGCTCCCACCGCATAGCCCGCGACGATCATTCCCTCCAGCACCCGGTGCGGATCGCTTTCAAGCACGCTGCGATCCATGAACGCGCCGGGGTCGCCTTCGTCCGCATTGCAGATAACATACTTCCTTGTCCCAATCGTCTTGGCCACCGTGCCCCACTTCAATCCCGTGGGATAGCCCGCCCCACCTCGCCCGCGCAGCCCGCTCTTTGAAACCTCCTGCACAATCTGCGCCGGCGCCATCTCTGTCAGCGCGCGGACCAGGGCCTGGTAGCCATCCGCGGCGATGTACTCTTCAATCTTTTCCGGATCAATTCGGCCCGAGTTTTCCAGCACGATGGCGGTTTGCCGTTGGAAGAAAGGTTGCTCGCGAGAGCACAGCAGACGCTCGGGCATGGCGCTATCCAGTTTCGCCACGATCTCCGCCGCATCTGATTCCGCCACGTTCTTTAGCAGGTGCCCATCCGGCTCGCTGCTTACCAGCGGTCCCAGCGAGCAAAGCCCCATGCAGCCCGTTCCAGCTACGCGGCAATTCGCCCCGGTGCGCTGCACTTCCTTCTCCAGTGCCGACTTGATCGCATCGCTGTGCAGAGACAAGCAGCCCGCCGCAACGCAAACATTCAACGCGCGCGGAGATTTTTCCTTTGCCGCTCGCCCTTCGTCTGCAATCTGTTCCAGTTCCTCGATCGTCATCAGTCTTCAGACTTTCCATCCCGCGAGCTTGCCGCGAAGCACGGTTTCGTTGACATTACCCGCGGCTTCTCCATCAAAAATAAAAGCCGGTGCCATGCTGCAGGACCCGATGCAACGCGCCGTCACCAGAGAAACATTCCCGTCCAGCGTAGTTTCTCCCGCCTTCACGTTGAGCGACGCTTCCGCCGCCGCTAGCAGTTGGCCAGCTCCCTTGATGTAACAAGCCGTGCCCAAACACACCAGGCACGTATGCCTGCCCGGCGGCTTCAATGTAAAGAAGTGGTAGAACGTCGCGACTCCGTATGCCTGACTCAACGGTACGCGCAGCGACGCAGCGACGAACTTCAAGGATGGCTGGTCAAGGTATCCGAAATATTCCTGAACGGTGTGCAGCGTCTCGATAAGCGCCTCACGGGCGAACCCGTGCCGCCTCATCGTTCCCGCTACAATTCGCCAGCGCTTGTCGTTCGAAGGGAGGGACGGCTTCTTCGAGGTAAGAGGCATGATCTCACGATCAATGTACCTTCTATTATAGCGCGAAAGATTTCTCCCAATTTCAAAGCCATGTGCTTACATTCCCGACTTGCTTCATATTGAAACGCTCTTGGTATTTCTCGCTGCCAGTCTGCAGTTCAGCTTGTTCGGAAATCGTAACGCGCGATAAAAACCCGTTGACATCGGCGGCTGGCGGGATAACAATTGCTGCCTTCCCTCCTGGCTGTTACGGTTCGCGCAATCGGCAACGAAGACTGGTCTTAAAACACCGTCTCCTCCTGCTGCGGGCTGCCTTTTGTCCGAATTAAGTCGAGCGTCGGCGTGATGCCCAAAACCGCACCCGCCGTCGCCATCATTTTTACTACGTAAAGAGGACATCCATGAAACGTGGTATGGGAGTCTTCGCGTTATTCGCGGTGCTGCTGGCGGGAGCGCGCTTCGCGGCTGCACCCTCCCCGGCCAAAACGGGCAGCGCAGGCAGTCTCCTGCAACATGTGTCAGACAGTCTTGACGTCGCGAGCACGAATTGCTCCGAGTCCGCCGATGCTTCTCAGGGAAAGATTACGACTCTCGTGGATCAGTACCTCCACGGCGTTCTAGGACAAGCCATGCCAGATTCCGGATCTGGAAGGCTGCCCGCAGACATACGATTCATGGTCGCGACCGTGCCCGACCCCTTGCACACACATCTGAATCTGCTGTTCGACCGAACGATTGAAGCCACCCAACAAGCCGCACAGGACGAAAGATACACCTACGACTCATCCTGGCTTCCCTGGAAACAGCGCGCCGCGGAATATTCCGGTCGGGACGACGAGAGTAAGGAGGAGAAGGAAACCATCCAGCGTGAAAACTGTCCTGGCCTCATTCTTTTCCGCAAGAGCATCCAGCAACCTGACAGGCAGCTATACGATGCTACTTACACCCAGGGCCTCTTCTTGTTTCTTGTAGCGGAGAAACCCACGACGGGAATTGATCGAACTCAATGGAACAACGCCCTCTCGTGGATCGATCGACACATCAGCCTCACTTCGACAGAGAAAGGGCTACGCGTTTTGGGCCCCACTTTCTCCGGGTCCGTCCCCTCCATGGTTCGCGCGGTAATCGATGTTGGCAAGCAAAGTCCCAAGAATTCCTTCAAGAGCGTTCTTCTCTACACGGGAACCATGCGGGGCTGCTCCGCCTACGCATGGATGAATTTGGAACTTATTAAATCGAGCCCCTTGCCGGTGCGGACTGCGGATTTCGAAGAGAACGACGCCATCCACATCGACCGTTATTTCCAATATCTGACCAAACGTGGCCATCACCTCTCCGAAGTCGCGATTCTTTCCGAAGACGAGACCGCTTATGGCGGACTTCCCGATAATCATCCTGCTTCCGACGATCGTGCTCAGCTCAGTGACCCTTCCCGACCCACTTGTGAGCCAATCTACGGCCCCAGGAACCGCCCTCTACACCTCTATTATCCGCGGGATATTTCTGCCCTGCGCTCCGCTTACGAAGAGCAATCGATCTTCGCTGCAACCGACAGTTCGAGTGCGTCGCATGTTGTGCTGCAGCCGCAAGCCTCGCGATCCACCCACCAGGACACAGATACCGTCGCAACTTTCAGCGGCGCAAATTCGGCGCTGGCGCAGGAAGCCCAGATGTATGGAATCGTTGATTCTCTCCGGACGCATGGCATCCGCTTCGTAATTCTGCGCAGTACCAGCAGTCTCGACCATCTTTTCTTAACCCGCTTCCTGCATCGCGCCTATCCGGATGCGGTCATCGTGACCATGGGATCGGATATGCTCTTCGGCCGCGAAATCGACTCCACTGAATTTCGCGGAGTGGTAGCCCTGACGGCTTTTCCGCTCTTACCTCGTGGCCAGGACTGGACCGCAGTCACGGAGAATTCCAGGCGCCACGCCCACCGCGTCTTCGGCAGCAACTCCATGGAGGGCTCGTACCTGGCCACCCGGTTTCTCATCGGCGATCCGGACATAACCCATAACGAATCGCCACCCTACCTTCATCCTTATCCTTACGATAGAAGTAATAATCCTTCCGCCGCCGGCGTCACGGATTATGCGCCACCCGTCTGGGTCGATCCGCATCCAGCCGGTGTGATTACCCCTTCGACCTGGCTGTCGGTCGTAGGACGCGACGGATACTGGCCCCTGGCGGTTTTGAAGGAGCCCTATAACCCATATCCGGACTCGCCAGCACCAATTCTCAAGTCGAATCTGGCGTTGGTGCAGGTTCCAAGCGACGCCACCGCACATCCAGTTCGTCTCCGTGGGCTCCTTTCTTTGTCGGCGTCCTGGAAGCTGTGTTGCGAACTGGCCGTCCTGGCCATCCTCTTGCATTCCTTCGCCTGCCGTCGTGGGTGGAGGTACCAGAATCTAAGCATGCTCATTCAGTTCACGCCCTCTCCAGGAATTCGTCAGATCACGCTCATTGCTCTCGGTTGGGGCGTTATTGTCACGGCGCTCGTTCTCATGTTTCTGTGCTCGTTCCTTATCAATCCTTATCTTCACGCTAAGGATTCGTGGTGGATCTGGGGTCTGGCTTTTGTCGCATTGTTCGGAAGCATGGGGACGGTGGTCGACATACATTGGCGATTTTCCGGCAAGCCCTGTGCAATTCTGCGGCGCACTCGTCCTCACATCGCCTGGATCGCGTTTCCGGTGTTGCTTTTCGCCGTCGCGCTGTGGACGGGGTGGAGCACCTTCAACGGTTCCGACCCCGACGCTGTCCCCACCGCTTATCGAGCCGTTCACTTAACCAGTGGAGTGTCGCCCATGGTGTCCCTGCTGATAATGCTGGCGGGTTTCTATTGGTCGTTCTGGTTTACTCTTTCGGGTCTGGCGCTACTCGGGCAAGGACGGCCTTTGCTCCTCCGGCGGAAGAAACTTCCTCTAGCCCTTTCCCGGATCAGCGATGAAATGGCCGACAACATTGAAGGCTTTGCCATGCCTCTGCCCAGTCCCAGCAAGCAGAAGGTTATCTTTTATGTCTTCCCGGCAGTTCTCCTGTTGCTGCAGTATTGGGTGCTCCACCGTTCTTCGGCGGATGGCCTCGACTTGATGCTGCACAGCCTGGAAAACATTTCGTTCGATCGAACCTTGCAGGTAAGTTGCGCCATCGCTCTGTATCTCGTCGTAATGGAATCCGGTCAGTTGCTCAGCACCTGGCTGGCACTTAAGCGCTTGCTTCTGGCCTTGAACCGTACGCCCTTGCGACGCACGTTTTTTGCGCTGCGAGGCCTCTCGATGAGTTCTCTGTGGAGCATGAGCGGAACGTCTTCGCGATCCCGATACACAATTTTCTCTCATCAGCTGGAGGCGCTGCATCACCTTCGCAATGTCCTGCAATCATTACCGCTAAAGGCGCGAGGCCCGGGGCATGACTGGATAAGCAAGGAACTCGACAGGGCATTGAACAAGGGGAAAGAGTTTATCGAGGTTCTCTCGGGCAAGGAGAATGAAGAATCTGACGAAAATCTCGCGCGCGGGCCCGACCACAAGGCATTAAAGAAGAAGCCATCGAAGAAGAAGAGAAAAGAATCCGAAGGGAATCCGGCGCAGGGAGCCGACCTCGCCATGATCAATGACGAGCACGCCCGCCACATGCGAAAAGAGTTCCGCCTGTGTGTCGAGCATATCTTTCAGGAGCTGATCTTGCCAAGATGGCTCGAGGAGAAGAAAAGCCTCGACTTGGCAGAAAATGGAGAGAAGCCAGGGTGCGACGAAGTCTTGCGGCCGTCCGACGACGAAGTGACGCAGCGCGCCGAGGAGTTCGTATGCCTTTCCTATGTCAGCTATCTGGTCAACATTCTCGGTCGCATGAGAACCATGGTGCTCTCCATACTTGGCCTCTTTGCTGCGATCGCATTCTCCCTCGCGTTCTACCCCTACACTCCGCGCCCCGCCATTGTGCTGTCGTTGCTGTTCTTATTGTTGGTCGTTGGATCGATAGTGGCTGTGGTGTATGCCGGACTTTCCCGCGACGCAACCGTCAGTCACATCACCAACACCGAACCCGGAGCGCTGGGCCCGGAGTTCTGGGTCAAGCTGGCCACGTCCATTGGAGTGCCCTTCATCGGATTGCTCGCCGCCCAGTTTCCTGGCATCACCGACTTTCTGGTCTCCTGGCTTGAACCGGGCCTCAACGCCGTGAAGTAATCCGTTTAGGAGTTCGACATGTCCAATACACCAGTCCTGGCACAAGTTCCGATGGGAGGCTCGCTGGTCTCCGGCGGCGCTACCTTCCGCGTATGGGCGCCACGCGCGAACGCGGTCTACCTCTGCGGAGATTTCAATTCCTGGCCGCAGAGCGGAGGCGTCCCGCTCGCGCAAATTGGAGGCGGCCACTGGGCCGTCTTCGTTCCCGGCTTGCAAGAGGGAGACCAATATCTTTTCTACGTAAACGGCACGGGCAGCCAAGGTTACAAGCGCGATCCGCGGGCCCGCGAACTCACGTTCACGCCGCCATTCCCGCAAAGCAATTGTGTGCTGCGCAATCCTTCGCTTTTTCCCTGGCACAACACGGGTTTCCAAACGCCCGCCTTCAATGACCTGGTGGTTTACCAGCTCCACGTCGGAACATTCTCAATCGCGAGCGGAAATCCGAATGGCCACTTTCTGGATGTCGTGAGTAAGCTCCCCTATCTCTCAGCACTCGGCATCAATGCGATTGAGCCATTGCCCGTAACCGAAGCTGCGAACTATCCCAGTCTCGGCTACAACGGAACCGATCTCTACAGTCCTGAACAAGAATATGGCGACGATTACAGTTCTGGTGAAGGTTCCAGTCTGGCGCAATCTTTCTCTGCGGTGAACGCTCTTCTGGCCCAGCGAGGCCAGCCTGCATATCCATCCAGCGCCGTGCTGGATGGCTCCGCCAACCAACTGCGCGTATTGGTCGATCTCTGCCACGTCTACGGCATCGCGGTTCTGTTCGACGTGGTGTACGGCCACGCGGGCGGCGGTTTTGACGACAACAGTCTCTGGTTCATGGATCGAATGCCGGAGGGAAATCCCATAAACCAAAACGACAGCCTCTACTTCACGGATCAGGCAGTTTCGGCCGGCCAGGCATTCGCCTATTGGAACAACGACGTAAAACAATTTCTAATCGACAACGCCACGTTGTTCTACCAGGAATACCGCGTCGACGGTTTTCGCTTCGATCAAGTGAGCGACATGGACAGTCACGGCGGCTGGCCCACCTGCCAGAACATGACCGACACGCTGCATTTCCTGCAGCCCGGCGGCCCATTGATCGCAGAGTATTGGCCGGTCGATGGTGCGGTCTTGAATCCAACCGCCAGCGGCGGCGCGGGATTCGACGCCACCTGGAATGATCAATTGCGAGACGCTGTCCGTGGCGCGATTGGGCAAAGCTCCGGTGGTGCGTCGGCACTCGTGAGCATGGACTCAATCGCTTCCGCTCTGCAATTCACTCCAACGTCAGAACGCTGGCAGTGCGTGCAATACATCGAAGACCACGACATCCTGTGGGTCGGCCACGCCTGGCAGCCGAGAGTTCCCGCGCTGGCCGATCCCAGCAATCACCGCTCCTGGTACGCCCGCAGCCGCAGTCGCGTCGCAACTGGGCTGGTGCTGACCGCTCCGGGCATCCCCATGATCTTCATGGGCCAGGAATTCCTCGAAGACAAGCCGTGGAGCGATAACGCGAGTGCGGGCGACAACATCTGGTGGGACGGCGTGAATGGCCCGGACCAGAACATGGTGAATCATCTCCGATTCACCAGCGATCTGATCGCGTTGCGGCATCGTCAGCCAGCTCTCCGCGGCGAGGGTCTCAACGTTTTCCATATCCACGATCAGAATCGTATAGTCGCGTTTCAGCGCTGGGTCGAAGGCGCCGGTCGCGACGTGGTTGTGGTGGTCAGCCTGAACGAAAGCACATTCTGGTCCTATGACCTCGGCTTCCCCAGTTCTGGTGAGTGGCTGGAAGTGTTCAACAGCGACGTTTACGACAACTGGGTCAATCCCTGGGTGGCAGGAAATGGCGGAGCGATCTGGGCCAAAGGCGGTCCGATGCACGGCTTGCCAGCATCCGCCACGATCGTGATCCCGGCCAACGGCATCCTGGTTTTCGCGCGAGATGCCGGCGACCCGTAGAGGCCGTACCGTATCAAGCGATCGCGAGCGCTTCAGCGTGACATCATCGTGACATCAGGAATTCAACTTCCTGTTCGATTTCCGAGATCACGATCGGAGGAAGTTTTCCCTCCTGCAATTTCTGATTGAGCTGGGGAAGTTTGGTGGTTTTGAATTCTTTCCATTCTGCGATGGCTGCCTTGATGCGCTGGTCGGCCTCGTCGTAAACGGCAATCGCCTGCGCAGGCACGGCGCGATCCCCACTTTTCACGGTACGCAGTGCCGATGTCAGTTCGGTGAAGGCGCCTTGCAGTCCCACGGTCTGCCCCGGAACGGTTCCTTTCCCGGTTACGATCTTCGAGAGTTCAGCTTGCGCATCCGCTAGCGCCGGCTTAATTGCCGAATTCTCGCCAAGCTTTGGCTCAAGATCGGTGAATTGTTTCTGCAGCGAAGCGATTTCGGCGAGCGCCCGGCGGGCTTCAAGAGTTTCAGCAAATATCTGCTGACCAATTTGCAACTGCTGCTGCAGCGTCTCGGCAGTGCCCGACGAGCGCGGATCCATGACAACGGTCAAGGGCTGAGTCTGCGGCTTTCCGTCAACCGTGAGTTTCACCGTGTAGTTTCCCGGCACGACTCTGGGGCCGCTAGGATTGCGGTATTCCGATTCTTCATCTACTTCAGGCCCTCCCGAACTCCTCCAGGTAAGGTCCCACACAAACCGATGCAGTCCAGGAGTGGTTTGAAGGGCCTCCGGCTTGGGAAACCAGCGCTCAGCGATGGGAAGCGGCGGGTGCTTTTCGGGGTGTTTGCTTTCCGAAGAAAACTTATGAACGAGTTTCTGGTTCGCATCGAAAACTTCCAACGAGACACTGCTCGCCGGGGACTTGAGAAGATAATCGATCACGGCGCCAGCAGGAGGATTCTCAGCGGTCGGTTCCTCGGGCGGAAGTGGAGTTCCCGCGAACGAGTCGTTATCAATACGAAATGCCGGCGCAGGATGGTAGAGCCAGAATGTCTTCGCCTTTTCCGCATCAGCCGCCTGCCGCAGCGGCGTGATGTTGTCCAGAATCCAGAAAGACCGGCCATGAGTCGCAACGACCAGATCTTCGCCGTGAATCGTCAGATCACGAACGGAAGTGGTCGGCAGATTGAGTTGTAAAGATTGCCAGTGGTCGCCATCGTCGAATGACACGTAAACGCCGAGTTCGGTGCCTGCGAACAGCAATCCTGAACTCTCCGTATCCTGCCGAATGCCGCGCAGAAAAGAGTCCGCCGCAATGCCGTTCGTAATCAGCTGCCAGGTAGCGCCGTAATCTCGGGTTCGGTAAAGATAGGGCGTGCGATCCTCAAGCCGGCTGCGATCCACCGCCGCATAAGCAACCGCAGGATCGAAATGCGAAGCTTCGATGAACGAAATCTTGCTCCAGTCACTGAGGCCCGGCGGCGTGACGTCCTTCCAGATTTTTCCGCCATCGCGCGTGAGGTGAATCAATCCCGTGTCGCTCCCTGCCCAGATCAGCTCGCGGTTTAAAGCCGAAGGCGCGATGGTAAACACCACGCCATACCCACGCTGTTTCGCGTTCTCGGTCGTAGGCGGACCTGATTCAGCAGATTTGGTCCCCCCGTCTTGCGTCGCCCCCGTGAGATCGGGGCTGATGATTTCCCAGTGCAGCCCTCCATCCACGGTCTTCATAACATACTGCGAGCCGAAATAAAGCGTCGTCGAGTCCGCGGGAGAAAAGAGCAGCACCGGAGTCCACGGGTCCCTGTACTTACGCTGATTGATGTCTGACCCAAATGTCAGCGCTGGCCACGGAGTAATATCCTGGCTGAATCCGGTGCGTCGGTTGAAGCGGTCAACGCTGCCGTAAGTTCCACTCAAATAGACAATGTTCGGATCCTTGGGATCGGGCGCCATGTATCCACT
Source organism: Candidatus Sulfotelmatobacter sp. (assembly GCA_049509155.1). Classification (GTDB taxonomy): domain Bacteria; phylum Acidobacteriota; class Terriglobia; order Terriglobales; family Acidobacteriaceae; genus Sulfotelmatobacter. The sequence continues at coordinate 1,004 of JBELAE010000012.1, read as the reverse complement.
CTCGCTTCCGCCAGCGGGAAACCAGTCGCGCGGAGTGATTTGACCATGATCGGTGCGGCTCGGAACGGCAGCGCTCCCGCTGTCTTGCTGCGCACCGTAGACAACGTAAGGAAATTGATTGTCGGTGATCACATGGTAGAGCTGCGCGGTGGGCTGGTTGTACCAGCTGGTCCAGGTCTGGCCGCGGTCGAGGCTGATCGTGGTTCCCTGATCGGTTCCGAGAACCATGCTGGCCGAATTCTTGGGATCGATCCAAATCTGGTGGTAGTCGTCACCGCCAGGCGCGCCGCGCACGACCGAAATCGTCTTCCCACCATCTTCCGACCGGTACAGCGCGACGTTCGGCATGTAGATGACGTCTGGATTGTGCGGATCGATGGTGATGCCGCTGAAATACCAGGCGCGGCTGGTAAGACGCGGATCCGCGTTCGCCAGAACCCATGTGCCGCCGCCGTCATCCGAACGATACAGCCCAGACTTTTTGGCTGAAATGAGTGCGTACACCCGCTTGCCGTCAGGCGCAACGTCAACCCCAACGCGGCCCCAATCGCCCTCGGGCAAGCCACTTTTACTTGGGTTGCTGCGTAGGTCAAACCACGTCTTTCCTCCATCTTCCGAGCGGTAAAGGCTACCGCCGGGTCCATCGATCGGAGCATAGGTGCTCCACGGAGGCCGATGCGTCTTCCAAGTTCCGGCGAACAACACTTGCGGATTCCCCGAGCAGATTGCCAGATCCGAAATGCCAATTTCTGGTCCCTTATCCAAAATCTTGGCCCAGTGCGCGCCTCCATCCACCGATTTGTAAACGCCACGCTGCTCGTTCGGTCCATACGCGTGACCGAGCGCGCCCACATAAACCACGTTCGCGTCTCGCGGATCAATCACGATCCGGCTGATATGGCGCGTGTCCTCCAGACCGATATGCGTCCAGCTAGCGCCGCTGTCATTGGATTTGTAGACGCCATTGCCGAAAGACAGGCTGGAACGAATGTCCGATTCACCCG
>JBELAE010000119.1:0-12470 GCA_049509155.1 Candidatus Sulfotelmatobacter sp. | reverse complement strand
ATGGGAAGCTATGTGAGGGTGACGAACCTGCGCAATGGCCGGGCCGTGGTGGTCCGGGTCAATGACCGTGGGCCGATCGTGCCGGGCCGGATTATCGACCTGTCGTACGGTGCGGCACAGGCGCTCCAGTTCAAGCATCGTGGACTGCAGCGGGTGCGGCTGGACCTGGTCGCTGTCGATCCCCGGCAACCGAAGCCCGGGCAAACCCAACTTGGCCAAGCCAAATCTGGTCAACCCAGGCTCGCTTACCAGACGGTGGCCGAGAACCGTCTTCCGGTGGCGAAACTCCCGTAAACAGCATAAACTGGCTGGGATGCCATCAACATTCCCCAGCACCCCGCACGGTGGCCTCAGCTGCCGGAGCGATAGTTATGGTCAGGGGAACGGTGATCCGCGCCAGCGGCTCATCGTTGCCCTCGACGTTTCGACAGCCGCAGCCGCACAGAAGATCGTGGCGGCAGTGGGCGACTCCGCGCTGACCTACAAAGTCGGGATGCAGCTCTATACGGCCGAAGGGCCGCAGGTGGTGCGGGATCTGGTGGCCTCGGGACGGCGCGTATTTCTCGACCTGAAATACCACGACATTCCGAATACCGTGGGAGCAGCCGTGGCGGAAGCGGCGAAGCTGGGCGTGAGCATGCTGACGGTGCACGCGGCCGGCAGCGCCAGGATGCTGCGTGCGGCGGTGGAAGCGGCCAAAGTGCGACCGGAACTGATCGTCCTTGCCATCACGGTGCTCACCAGCATGGACGGGAACGACCTTGAAAAGATTGGCATGCAGGGCACGGTGAAAGATAGCGTAGTGCGGCTGGCCACCATCGCGCTGGCGAATGGATGCCAGGGCGTGGTCACGTCGGCGCGGGAGGCTTCTGCGCTGCGCGCAAAACTGGGACAGGACTTCGCCATCGTGACCCCGGGCGTGCGACCGGAGGGCAGCAGCGTGGGCGATCAGGTACGCGTGGTCACGCCGGCCGAGGCGATTGCGGCGGGAGCCAGTCATATTGTAGTGGGGCGGCCGATCACGGAAGCGGCCGATCCGGCGGCGGAAGCGCAGGCGATTCTGGGGCAGATGAACCGATAGGCGTTCCTTACACATTGCCTGGAATCGGAGTTTGCCACGGCGGTATCATGGTAGTATACTGGTAGTATGAAAGAGAAGACGTCCGTCACACTCTCCCCGGAGGCCCTAAGCGAGATCGATCGCCTGGCGGGGTCCAAGAGTTCACGATCCGCTGTGATTGACGATGTTTTTCGGCAGCGTCGCCGGGAGCGAATCAGGGCCGAGCGCGGCGCTCGCGACCTCGCTATCCTCAATAAGTTTGCCGATGAGATGAATGCGGAGGCCGAAGATGTGCTCCGCTACCAGGCACCCGAGGACCAGTTAGAGCGACCATGAGAAGGGCCGACATCTATCGGGTCCACCGGCCCGGCGATGATCCTAAGCGTCATCGTTGCTTCGTCGTGGTAAGCCGTCAGGAGCTGATCGACTCGGGATTCTCGACGGTGATCTGTGCGCCCATCTTCACACACGGTCGAGGGTTGGTGAGTCAAGTCGCCGTTGGGATGGACGAGGGCATGAAGCACGACAGTTGGATCATGTGTGACAATTTGGCGAGCGTGCGGAAATCCGAGCTCACGCAATTTGTGGGATCGCTCTCTTACCCCAAGGTCGCTGCATTGGATGAAGCGCTGAGAATCGCACTGGCACTGGAATAGCAACCAGCGGAACTCAGGGGCCCGCTTCGTCCGGACGCTGGCGGCGAGGCTTGAATCAGTGCCCTTTCAAAGCCTCGTGAACGTTGGTCCACTTCCCAGCTCGGCCGAGGTTTGCAACAGGGATGTTGTAGCGTTCCACCTCATCAAGCGGAATTTAATCCGTCTCCCCTAGAGCTTCTCGAAGAACTCACACGCCGAACAGGAGATGTAGACTCCGCCGGGGACGCCGCGTTCGCGGTCTTTGACGCGCTTGACGATGCGGGTGGTCTTGCCGCATTTGGGGCAATCGGTGCTCTTGGTGGTGTCCATGATCTTCTTGCGGTCGGCTGTTTTTGCTATCTTTGCGCCTACTGCCATGTGGGTCTCCTGATGTCTCCAAGATATTTTGCGCAGCGCGATCCGCTCGTTCCTAACGCGGATGTTGTGGATGGGTGTTTCCGAAACCCGGAACTTCAACCCGGAATGCGAGTGATCCACTCGGGAAGACGGCGAAGCTGCGTCTTGAATCTCTTCCGTCGGTATTGATCTTACAGTAAGGTGGGGCCGTCTGTCTTGCGGGCCCTGAGGGGCCAGGTCAGATCGTTACGGGCTACCGGCACGGCCGGAAGCCGTTCCCTTTCAAAACCGTTTGTGAAAATTTAAGATGGGCGACCGCTGGGTGGGTCGGTGATGACGCGAGCGATTGGGCCGATACTAAAGACGATTCTGTTTACGATCTTTGTGCCGGGGACGGTGGCGGGGCTGGTTCCGTTCTGGCTGCTGGACGCGTTTCCGCGACCGGGGCCGGTGGCGTGGGTCGGCGTTGTGGTCATATTGCTGGGAGCGGCTATTTATTTTCGCTGCGCCTGGGAGTTCGCGGTGCGCGGGCTGGGGACGCCGGCTCCTATCGCTCCCACGAAATTTCTGGTTACGACCGCACTCCATCGATATGTACGCAATCCGATGTACATTGGCGTGTTCACCGTGCTGGTTGGCGAAGCCGTGACGTTTCGCTCGGCGGTACTGCTGGGGTACGCGGCATTTTTCTGTGTGCCGGTCCAGTTGTTTGTCGTGTTCTACGAAGAGCCGACGCTGCGGCGGCAGTTCGGTGAGTCGTATGAGGAATATCGGCGGTCGGTGCCGCGCTGGGTACCGAAGATTCGGTGAGCTAAGTCGCGAACAGAACGGTTCGCGCGAGCGGGCTGTGGGATGCTAGGAAGGTCCGCATCAGGGCATGCCTTCGGACATGCAGTTGCGGCATCTGCTGAAGCGATGCCCTGATACGAATCTCATCGTTCTCCTCGAATTGTGCTCCTAGAGAGTGCAGCGGCCGTTGACCGCCATCGCTCGCCCTGCTACCGTCGTATGTTTGCCTTCCGGCGTGCGCCCGGTCCTGTGTGCGGCAGACTTATTCCCCTGGATTACATCGCCGGAGTTGGGGACTGTTTCATAAGGAGATATTCATGCCTGCCATTAAATTTCGCGGTGTTGATTTCATTCAGTACGATTCGCTGCTGACGGACGAGGAACGGCTGGTGCGCGACTCCACGCGGCAGTTCATTGAAGACAATCTCATCCCGATCATCGAGGAGTGCAACCGTGCCGGACGGTTTCCGCGCGAACTGGTCAAGCCCATGGCCGAGATGGGATTCTTCGGCGCGTCGCTGAAGGGCTACGGCTGCGCCGGGATGGGCAATGTGGAGTACGGGCTGATGACGCAGGAACTGGAGCGCGGCGACTCTGGCGTGCGCAGTTTTGTGAGCGTGCAGTCGGGGCTTTGCATGTATCCGATTTACGAATTTGGAAGCGAAGAGCAGAAGGAGACCTGGCTGCCGCCCATGCAGAAGGGCGAGAAGCTAGGATGCTTCGGGCTGACTGAGCCGGACTTCGGGTCGAACCCGGGGGGCATGCGCACGCGGGCGAAGAAGGTCGGCAACGAATATGTGATTAACGGCGAGAAGATGTGGATCACGTCCGGGACGATCGCCGACGTGGCGATTATCTGGGCGAAGGTCGAGAACGAGAATGACAGGATTCGCGGCTTCCTGGTTGAGACCGACCGGCCGGGATTTAAGGCGGACGACATTCACGGCAAGTGGTCACTGCGGGCGTCGGTGACGTCGGGGCTGTCGTTGCAGGATGTGCACATTCCGCAGGCGAATCTGCTGCCGAAGTCGGGCGGGCTGAAATCTCCGCTGATGTGTTTGAATCAGGCGCGCTACGGCATTGCTTGGGGAGCGCTGGGGGCGGCTATGTCGTGCTATGACTGCGCACTGCAGTATTCGCTGCTGCGCAAGCAGTGGCGCGATCAGCCCATTGCTTCGCATCAACTGGTGCAGGACAAGCTCACGTGGATGATCAGCGAGATCACCAAGGCGCAATTGCTGGTGCTCCAGGTGGGGCGACTGAAAGATGCGGGCAAGGTGGAGCATCAACACATTTCGATGGCGAAGCGGAACAACGTGTGGATGGCTCTGGAGTGTGCGCGGCTGTCGCGCGACATTCTGGGTGCGAATGGCGTGGCGGATGATTATCCGATCATGCGGCACATGATGAATCTGGAGTCAGTGAAGACCTACGAAGGCACGCATGACGTGCACTCGCTGATTATCGGGCAGAGCGTTACGGGGATTGACGCGTTCTAAAAGGCTTCGCGGAAAATTGCGGGGAGGGCCGACAATTGGAAGCCCCTTGCCCGCCCGGAGTGCTTCGTTTAGGGCCTCTCCACATCCGACTACTGATTCGCATTCTTCGCCAGAGCTTCGCGTAGCAGCATCTTGATATAGGTCTGGTAGCCCAAACCTTTTTGAGCAGCCAGCCGTCGCGCCGTTTCCAGGTCTTCTTTCGGAATGCGCAGCGTTACTGGCTGCGAGGGCTTCGTTCCACGGAGCAGGTTGGCCAGGGTCAGCGGCTGCTTCTGCTTCACGCGCTGCCGGATTTCTGACTCGATTTCGGAACGATGTGCGTCCCACCACGCCGCTTCCTTAGCCTCATTGGAAAACTTCGGAATGACCACTTGCTTCATTTTTGCTTTTGCCATGTTTATTTTTAGCCCCATTGTTCGAGGTATAGAGCCGCCGTCTCTTTGTCCGCCGCCCAGCCTGTGATTGGGCGAATCGCCTCTTGGCGAACTGCAAACACAATGTTCAGGATCCGGCCGGTACGAGTCGCACCGACAGCGATCCAGCGCTGCTCGTTCCCTTCCATTTGGTATTCCACTAGAATGTGATTCCCGGTTAGAACGTCTTCTGCGTCGAAGCAACTGATGCCATGTTTCGCAAGATGAGTTTCGTTCTGCCCGTCCCAATCGAACTCGCGGTGCTCACCCACTCTGCACATTGTACATTAAATGTACATACGTTGTGCAGTCCTTGTAAGTCGCTGTCCGGCCGGGTTTTGCTGACTGCGGGATAGCGGCGTTTCCGATGACTCCAGAGAAGAAGCGACGGGTAGCAACTGCGGTGGGATTTCTTTCGGGGGTTCTGGCCTGTATGGATGCGCTGCGGGACGGGAGAATTTTCTGGCCTCCGGATGTGGTGTGGGAGGGGTTGCGAGGCCCGCAGCGGCTGGAACTGGGTGCGGGGATCGCGCTGATGGTGGTCACGCTGGTGACTTCGGTGGTGCGGGGACGGGTGAGGCCGGAGCGGTAACGCTGCGGGCTTAAAGCCTGCCGGACTGTGCCAGGCGGACAGCCGAAGGCGGCTGTCCCCACATGTTCAGCCTGTTCACTGCATTAGTATCGCTGCGCTCATCGTCAATTCATCCGTACAACTCTTCCAGCAACTCGTAGGCGCGGCGCAGATGGGGTACGACGATGCTGCCTCCGATGACCAGCGCTACGTTGAGAGACTCTTCCTGCTCGGCGCGGGTCACGCCCAGGCGGTGGGACTGGATCGCGTGGTAGACGATGCAGTCGTCGCAGCGCAGGACGGTCGAGGCCACGAGCCCCATCAACTCTTTCGTCCTGGCGGGGAGAGTGCCCTCCAGATAGGTGTTGTGATCGATGTTGTAGAAGCGCTTGACCAGAAAGTTGCCGGCCTTGTCGACGTTGGCGTTGAGGCGGGCGCGGGATTCGAGGAAGCGGCGTGCGATCTCGCTTTTGTCGGCCACCTGTTTCTTGGTGAGAAGATAGGCCGGTTCTTTGCGTTCGGGGCGCTCTGGCACTGGGCGGTCCGAAGTCACCGAAGGGTCGCTGGTGGTTGTGCTCATGGGCAGAATGTTAGCAGAGAGTCCCATGCCCGAAAACTACTCTTGGAGCTGCGCTCAGAACTATGCTCGACCAAGCGGAAAAGCGGCCGGGCTGCGCCCGGCGGACAGCCGGGGGCGGCTGTCCCCACATAATTCATCGCATACATTACGAAGCGGGCTTGTCGCGGGGGGGTTCGATCGCTAGGAATTCTTCGGCGAAGCGGGGGGCGTAGGCTTCGAGCAACGCCGGTATCCGATGTGGATTGGGCGAGCGCAGCACCAGACCGGCGTGGTGGTGCTTTTTGATGCGCAGGTACACTTCGGGGTCGTTGTAGGCCGAAGTGTCGGGGTCGTCCTGGCGAGCGAGGGAGAGGATCACGCCGGCGTATTCTTCGCGCACGGGCGGCAGGTGGTAGCTGCCGTCTCCGCCGGCGATTTCGACGCGGGCCCACTCGCGCCAGAGATTGAGTCCGGTTGCGGCTTCGACCATTTCGTTGATGTAGGCTCCGCCGACCCGAGCCGCGCACTCCAGAAAATAAAATTCTCCGTCGGCGTGGGCGTGGATGAACTCGGCGTGCGCGACTCCGCGCACCAGGCCGAGCGCGGCGATCAGATCGCGGTTGATGGAGCGCAGGGCGGAGTCGTCCGCGCTTTCGCGAGGAACTGTGAACGTAGTGAAGATTCCGCCACCTTGAGCGACGTTCATGGGAGGCTTGCCGTACCGGCTGACGTTGGAAAAAACGACTTCACTCTCAGACACCACGGAGTCGACGTGGTAAACGTCGCCGGGGAGAAACTTTTCCAGCAGATAGGATGACTGCTGGTCGCCGAGTTGTTCGAGCAGGGGCCAGAGTTCGGCAGGGGCGTGGATTTTCTTGATGCCGATGGCCGAGGCTTCCTGGCGCGGCTTGAGCACCCACAGGCCGGGCACGTGATCGAGATAGTAGCGGATGTCGGCATGGTTGACGACGGGCACGAAATCGGGAACGCGGACGTCGCGATCGAGAGCGCGCATGCGCATGGCCAGCTTGTCGCGGAAATAGCGCATGGTGGTGAGGCCCATGCCGGGGATGCGCAGATGTTCGCGCAGAGTGGCGGCAGTTTCCATGTCGTATTCGTCGAGGGCGACGATGCGGTCGATTTTGCGGGAGCGTGCCAGGTGGGTTACGGCCTGCACGGTGTCAGCTAGGGCGATCTGCTCTGGCAGGTAGAAAGTGTCATCGAGACTTTCACGCGGCCAATCGGCGTCGCGCAATTTTTCCGCGGTCAGCAGAATTACGTGGCAGCCCTGGCGCTTGCACTCGCGCATGAATTCCTGCCCTTTTTCGTAGGTCGTGATGCAGAGGAAAGTCAGCGGGCGCGGGTCAGGCATGGGGTCGGTTCCGGATCGTCATCAGATCGGCAATCGTCAATTCCGGATCAGGGATAGGAGAATACCACGGCGAACATGAGCGCGTGTACAGGGGAATGCGCGAACAAAATCGATACTGTGCATCGCATCTTTCCATTCTCGGCGGGATTGCGATATAGTCTCAACCCGGCGTGGAACGGCCGCGTCATCATCATCTCGCATCATCGGCGCAGGGGAGACACCGGCATTCTTATGGGTACAACTCGTTCAGAAGGCAAGGCCCGCATCTTTGGGGAAAACATTGAGAGCGACCTGGCGTCGCGATTTCTGCGCGTCGTGGAAGTGGCCGCGATCGAATCGGCGCGGACCATGGGACAAGGGGAGCGCAAGCTCAGCGATCAGGTGGCGACCGAGGCTATGCGAAGAACGATGGACACGATTCCGATGCGCGGGACCATCGTGATCGGCGAGGGTGAGCGCGACGAGGCGCCCATGCTCTACATCGGCGAGAAAGTTGGCGCCGAGTTCCCTGACGGCATGGAAGTCCCGGAGGTCGATATTGCCGTCGATCCGCTGGAAGGGACGAATCTGTGCGCCACGGGCGCGCCGGGGTCGATTACGGTGCTCGCGGCTTCAGAGCGCGGAGGGTTGCTGAACGCGCCGGACTGCTACATGGAAAAAATTGTGGTGGGGCCGTCGTGCAAGGATGCGGTCGATCTGGATGCATCTGTTGCCGATAATCTGAAGAACATTGCGAAGCGGCTGGATCGCGATGTGGAAGACTTGGTGGTAATCGTGCTCGACCGGCCGCGTCACGAAAAGCTGATTGCCGACATTCGCGCAGCCGGGGCGCGGATCCGGCTGATTGGCGATGGCGACCTTTCGGCAGGTATTGCGGCGGCTGTGATCGGCACGGGCGTACACGCAGTCATGGGCTCGGGCGGTGCGCCGGAAGGCGTGATCACGGCTGCGGCGATTCGCTGCCTGAACGGATATATGCTGGGGCGCCTGGTGGTAAAGCCCGATCAGGAAGAGCGGCTGGCGCGCATGGGAATCAAAGACAAGAATCGCGTCTACGAGGCGGAAGACCTGGCGCCCGGCAAGCAATTGATTTTTGCGGCAACCGGCGTCACTGATGGGGCGCTGCTCAAGGGAGTACGCTTCTTCGGCGAAGGCACGCGAACGTCTTCGGTGATCATGACGCTGCGCACGAGCAAGGTGCGATTTGTGGAGAGCATTCATCTGGAGAAGGGGCCGGATGTGAAGGTAAGATTCTCGTAGCTGGGTCTTCGCTGATCATGGATCATTGGTCGTGGAACATCGAACAATGATCGCCGCGTTGTCCGGTCCGAGAGTGCCTTGATTGAATTCTGGATAGGACTACTGAATGAATCTCTTGCGGGTTGGTCTCGCGGCGCTGGGCGCGTTCGCGGCGTACTTTGTGGTAGGTGGGCTCACCTTTGGCCTAATTCCGTCACTGAAGTCTGAGTTTCTAAAATATCCTGCTGTGTACCGGACGCAGGAAGGGCAGATGAGCCACATGCCGGTCGGAATGGTGGCCATGTTCCTGGCGATCGTTGCTCTCGGGTCGATTTACGCGATGCTCTACCAGAGCGGTTACGGCGTAGCCGATGGGGCGAGTTTCGGGGCGCTGATCGGAGTTTTTGCGGTTGGGTCGTTTGTAGTTCATAACTATGTCAACCTGAACATCGGGCTGAAACTCACCGTCCAACAAGGCGTGGCCTACTTTGTGGAGTGGGTGGTTGTCGGCATTGTAATCAGCCTCATCTACAAGCCGGCCCATTAACCGTTCGGCATGCCGTCAACACGGTTGTTTATGAAGGAATCAACAGGCTCTGGTAGTAGGGTGTTTTATGCCTAGAAGAGTTCTAACGGATGGAGAGATTGCCGTGCTCGCGATCATCGAGCAGGGATATGGACCGCACAACTGCGCGGAAAAAGTGTGCTTCTCGGCGACCAACGAAGCCGTGATCTTCGTCAAATTATCGAACGGCATGAATACGCTGCTGGCGAACCTTTCGGACCTGGCCGCACGGCGCGCCAATGGCACCATTGCGAGCGATGACGAATTGAAGACGAAGTGGCTGCGGCTGAAAAAATGACTTTCCTGCGATGGAGACGACGGACCGATCCTTCCCAGTAAGATCCTTCCTAGAAAAAGTTGCGCGTGCGTGACTCCTCACTGAACACTCGAGCTCAATATCCGCGAAATTGCTACCGGGCATCTTCCTTGCGAAAACTAACAGGCTTTCATATAATCTAGATGATTCATCTAGGTGGATAGGAGTCGTTTCGATGCGAACCATCGGTTTATTTGAAGCCAAGCAGAAGCTCTCAGAACTGGTCGAGCGTGCCAGCGAAGGGGAGCAGATCGGGATTACGCGCAGGGGAAAGCTGGAAGCTTTTCTGGTTCCAGCCCGAAATGACGTGAGTGTGAAAGAAGCGTTTGCCAACATCGACCGCATCCGTATGCGAGCGAAGCGATTACCCAAGGGCATGACCATAAAAGATCTGATCGAAGAAGGCCGCCGGTGAAGCGATTTGTTCTGGACGCTTCGGTAACCCTGGCCTGGTTCATTGATCGCCCTATGGCGCCTTATGCGGCGCTCGTGAAACAGCGACTGCTCGGTGGAGACCGGGCGGTGGTACCGGCTCTCTGGCAGCTTGAGGTTGCGAATGGATTTGTGGTTGCAGAAAGACGGGGCATTCTGAAGCCGTCCGACACAGCGGAGATCCTTCAGAACTTTGAGCTCGTGCTCGCGGAGCGCATCGAAAACAGCGAGGGATCGATCTCGATGCGGCGTGTCATCGTTACTGCCCGAGAGCTTCGACTTACGGCGTACGACGCGGAGTATCTCGACCTGGCGAGAAACCAGCGGCTGCCGCTCGCTACCCTTGATCGAGGCCTGGAAGAAGCGGCAGTGCAGGCCGGAGTTCCGTTGTTCGGCTAACCTAATGCTTCAACCCGCTACTTCAACCCATCAATTCAATTCACTTACTTCAGGTACTCCGAATCCTTTTTCAGATCCTCCGGGATGGGCGGGAAGGGCGGCCAATCCTGCGAGTAACCTTTGAGCAGAGGAGTTGCAGTCTCGGCGCGCAGCGTGCCATCGTGCACGGCAAACTTGTGGGGATGTCCAGCGGAGTAGCCTTCCCACAGGCACACGCCGGCGTAGGCTCCATCTTTGCGCAGGACGTAGTAGGTCATATCCATGTAGCGAAGTTTGGTCATGTCGCCGTTGTAGTTGCGCACGATGCGTTTGAGAGCGTCCATGCCGGCTTCCTGCGGAGACATGCCGTGACGCATGTTCTCGACGATGGTGTGAGCGCCGGCGACTTTGATGTTTTCTTCTCCGGAGCCGGTCGCTCCGGCTGAGCCCACATCCTGATCGGTATAGCAGCCGGCTCCGATAATGGGCGAATCGCCGCAACGGCCGGGGAGTTTGAAGGCCAGGCCGCTGGTGGTGGTGATGCCCGACATTTCTCCTTTTTCGTTCAACGCCGAGCAGTGGATGGTGCCGGTGGGCGGAAACAGTACGCGACGGATGGCCGCCATTTGAAACTCGGGTTCGATGTCGAGATCAGCGGCGCGCTGCTGCAGCTGCTGAATGCGGTCCTGCCAGAGAGCAGCCTGCCGTTTGGAGTCAGGCGCGGGCGGATGCCAGTGCGGATCGGCGATGCCCGGTCCCCACCAGTCGCGATCGGAATTGAATTCTTTCCATAGCAGCCAGATTTTTCGCGAGCGGTCTGTCAGCAGGTTCTCGCGCGGAAAGCCCATGGCCACGGCAAATCTTTCGGCGCCCTCGCCGACCAGCATGACATGGCCGGTGTGCTCCATCACAGCCTTCGAAACCATCGAGACGTTCTTGATGTTGCGCACGCCGCCCACCGAACCGGCGCGGCGCGTGGGTCCGTGCATGCAGCAGGCATCGAGTTCGACCACGCCTTCTTCGTTGGGCAAACCGCCCAGGCCGACGGAATCGTCGTTGGGATCGTCTTCCGGGCCTTTCACCACGCGGATACCGGCGTCGAGCGTGTCGCCACCAGCCTTGAGGAAGGCGTAGGCGGCCTCCACATAGGCGTAGCCGTTGTGGGCGCAGATGATGATCGGGCGCTTGGGAGAGTCGGCTGGCGGGGCCGGGACGCGGCTGTTCTCGGCGAGCGCTGCGGGATTTGCGGCGTGTGCTCCTGCGCCAGAAGCAAGGGCTCCCAGCACGGACGTCTTCACAAAATCACGGCGCGAGAATGTCACGGGTCCTCCCGGGTGGATGTTCGCTTACGACCACAAACTTTGCAGGCGAAGCGGGAAGCATATCACGGGCAGTCGAGCTGCGCTCGACCCTTCGGCTTCGCTCAGGGCAAGCTGGCCGGGGCGGCCGCCCCCACATAAACCTGTGGCTTATTATCGGCTGGCGAAGCGGCGGAGGCGGCCGGGATAGGCGGCGCCGGCGCGGCCTAGCTGATCGGCTACGGTGGCGTTAAGCGGCTCCATTTTTTCCGAGCGATAGCGCAGCAGCGCGGCGATGCTGCCTACTTTGTCGAATTCCGCATCATCTTCATCCCTAACATAGAAGGTTTCAATGTCGCGAGAAATCACCTGCGGAAGAATGGCCTCACCCACGTCGACAATTTCATGCGTCGCCCGGCCACAAACCGGACAGAAGCTGACGAGATGGGCATCGAGGTGTCCACAGCCGGAACATTCGACGGCGTGCGCCTGCAGATTTTCTGCCAGCAGCAGAGTCTGCACTTCTCCCAGTTCGAGTGAACGCAACACACGGCGCAGGCCAGTCACGCCGCGTCCGTTGGCACGGGCCTCGCCGAGTGCCTGGCTGACCAGCTCGCGGCGGCGGTCGGCCTGCCAGCGCTCGACAATCTGCTGCGCTTGCGTGCGCAGTTCGTCGCGGGTCACGTGGCCCAGGTCGGCATGGAAGCGGCCGATGAGCGCCTGGCTCACCTTGGACTGCAGTTGCGGTTCGAGCAAGGAGCGGTGAGCGTCCTGGCAGGCGAGAATCCATTTCTCGAACACACCTTTTTCCAGCAACTCTTTCACTGATTCGGCCACGTTCTTGAAGTGGTGGCGAGCCTCGTCGTCCACGCGGCGCTGGGCGTGACCGCCGTCGTAGCCGGCATAACCATCGCTGCGGCCTCTGCGAGGCAGGGGATGGAACAGATCTTTACGTTCAGTGAGCTCGCCCAGGCGAAGATCGAAGAT
>JBELAE010000118.1:0-12565 GCA_049509155.1 Candidatus Sulfotelmatobacter sp. | reverse complement strand
GAAGACATTGCCCGGCAGGTGTTCGCGTTGCAGAAGTCGACTGCGCGTTCGGGATGCCACCAAGAAAGTCCCGCTCCGAATAACGACAGCTGAGTGGATCGCATGTAGTAGCGATTGGAAATCAGATCGCCGGAGCGCACGAGCGCGAGGGCGGTGAGGGTCAGGGTTACAAGCAGTGTGACTGCGGTTGCCACAAGCGTGGGCCTGCGGGACGACGGCGCGGCTGAAGGACGGCGGAAGTTGCTGCTCCGCGGGTCAGCGTCGTGCAGTTCGTCGTTTTGTACTTGATTGTTATGTAGTCCATCCAGCAACGTTCCACCGATCACTACCACGATGCAGGCAAACAAAGCTTGCAGGCGCACGTGCTGCATGGTGAGATATGCGGCGGCGATGAGTAAGACGGCCGCTCCCCAGCGCTTCCGCCACGGGGCTACGCCGGCGCTCACGAAAACGGCCAGCATCAGCCACCAGAAACAGCTTTGGGGATCGCGCCAATCGAGCGCCTGGCGGAGGCTGGACCACGACGGGTGAATGTCTCCCCATTCGACGATCCATGCGCTGTGGAGACTCTGAGCACGCGCTTGTCTGACGAGCGCCATGTAAATCGAGGCACCCCAGGGATTGACCAGAGTGGCAGCGACCGTTAATGTGAGCCACGGCCACGCGTGCCGCAGGCGAGCGCGCGCGGACTGGCGCTCTTTCGCAAACGGGATATCGAGAACTTCCAGGACAACATAAGCCCCACAGATCGCCAGGCCAGCGACGAATCCCGGGTGCAGGTTGACCCAGCCGACCATGAAGACCGGAAGGAGCCAGAGCCGGGCTCGGCCGCTGCGATAATGCCGCCACAACAGAGTCAGGAATGCGGCAAACAAAATCGTGGTGAACATTTCGGCGCGGGGCTGGGTGCGGTTCGCAATGAGAGGTACGGCAACCACGGCGAGAGCGCAGGTGATAAGGCTCTGGCGGCGAACGAGCAGCACGATGGTTCCTGCGCCGGCCACCGCGCCCGTCCACGAGAGTAGCGCGTAGCCTCCGGCAAGATAGGCCAGGTAGAAAGCGATCCCGGATAAAATGGGATAGATCCAGGGCTGGCCGACTGCCGTGTAGGAGAAGACATCGGCAGAGAATAGATGGCGATGCTGCACCACCCAACGGCCCGTGGCCAGCTGCCAGCCTAAATCGAAGTCCTGCAAAGTGTGCAAGCCTGCGAGCAGCGCATAGCAGACTGCGACCGTTGCCAGAACCGCGCTGGAAAGTCGCACGAGGTTGTAGCGGGATGCTGGCTGGAATCGGGTGCTGGTCTCAGGTGAAGGAGTGGCCATTCGGCAGGGAGTAATCCCGGCAAAACATCCCTTGGACACGCGAGGTGAACCGGCCGGGACGCAGACCGGCTTCCGCGCGACTCGGGAATCATAAACTATACAGTAGCCGCGACCAGCGGCCGCGATTCAGCAGCAGGTAGTGGCCCCAGTTTGAACTTTTGAGCGTGGCGTCATCCCGAGCGGAGCCGCTTTTCAGGCGGAGGGAGGGATCTCCCTGAGAATTGTCCCTTGGGAGATCCCTCCCGCGGCTGAACTACGCCGCGGTTCGGGATGACGCAAGGGCGAAACTAAGCCACTATCCGCCAACAATCCCAATAGAGAGATGGCGCCGCTGGGCATTCGTCTATTTGATTCCGTTGGCTTCGGAGAGAACGAAGATGTGATCGTCCGGTGGCGAGGGGATGATCTCGCTCTCCCCGCCAAAAACAATCAAACTGTTGTAGACCGAGCTGTAGAAAGAGACGTCATACCAGCGCCGGGGCGCGGTGCCGCTCACTTTTTCGGCCGTCCATGCCGGAGTGCCGCCGAGGCCGTTGGGGCTGGTGAGAATCCAGGTGTCATCCAGGAAGCGGGTGCCGTTGATCTCATTAATGCCGCCGAACATAATCATCCGGTTATTGACCGAATCATAAACAGTACTCTGCCCGGTTCTGCCCTCCGGAGCAGTCCCGGTTGGGGTGAGCAGCGTCCAGACCGGTGTTCCGCCCTGTCCGTTAGCATTGGAGAGAGTCCAGACATCGGTCAGACCCTGTCCTCCAGTATCGCCAGCGTAAATAGTCAGAATGTTATTTACCGAGTCATAAATCGAGCTCATGTTCTCGCGGCCGCCTGGGCCGGTGCCGGATGGAGACAGCTGCTTCCAGGTGGGCGTGCCACCTTCGCCGTTGGCATTGGTCAGGGTCCACACATCGGAAAGATAGCCGGAATCGCAGTTCGTTCCACCAAAAACGATCATGGTGTTTTCCGTGGAATCGTAAACCGCGATGTGGTTCATGCGCACCGGAGGCGGCGTTCCCGAGGCCGTCAGACTGATCCAACTCGGCGTGCCGTCCGCGGAGTTGGCGTCGTCGAGACTCCACAAATCGTTCCGGCAACTGGTCGGATTGGTGGCGCCGGCAAAAATGATCATCCGATTCGAGGCCGAGTCGTAGACCCCGGTGTGTCCAAAACGCGCGGCCGGAGGCGTTCCCGACGGAACGATCTGCACCCAATCGGTGGTCGGCTGGTCGTCCAGTTCGTCAGCCGCAATGGAAACCTCCGACCAAACATCATTGAACGGGCCGACGGTCGCGGATTGCTCCCCGCCAAACACGATCAGCTGATCGGTGACCGCATCGTAAACCCCACTGAGATGGAAGCGCGGAGCGGGACCGTCCTGCGACCAGGTTGATCCGGATTTCAATCCATTGGCTTCGGTCAGCACAAAAACGTGATCGTCGGTAAAAGTCTGGGCTATCTGGCTGACGCCGCCAAAGATGACCATTTCATCCGAAACCGGATCGTAGATGGCAGTGTGGCTCCCGCGATAAGGCGCAGTGTCGGTGGGCAGTAGTTGCGTCCATGCTGGATCGGCTCCGACGCCGTTCGCGTCGGTGAGAATCCAGGTGTCGTTCAATACCACGTCTTTGCTGGTGATTCCTCCCTCGATGACCATGCGGTTATTGGTCGAGTCATAGATGGCGGTGTGGGCGTAGCGCGCCGTTGGGGCAGTCCCGGTGGGGGTGAGTTCTTTCCAGCTCGGGATTTTGCTCGAACTGTTGAGGGTCCAGACATCGTTGTACACGGTCGTGCCGGCTGTGCCACCGAAAATTGTCACGATGCGATTGACCGGGTCATAGGTCGCAGTGCTTTGCGAGCGAGCGGCCGGCAGAGTGCCGGTGGGCTTCGCTTCCGTCCATTTGGGTGTGCCGGTTGATCCGTCGGCGTTGTTCAGGATCCAGAGGTCGTTGTAGTAGTTTCCGTTGCAGTCGGTTCCGCCGAACACAATCATGGTGTTGGCTTTGGAATCATAGATCACGACATGGCCCTCACGGACCGGGGGCAAGCTTCCGGTTGGGGTGAGCTCTGACCAGGAAGGTGTGCCCACCGAATTGGGGTTCTGGAGGATCCAGAGATCGTTGACACAGGGGCCCGGAAAACCAGTGCCTCCGCCAAAAACAAGCATGCGATTGGAGGTGGGATTGTAAACGGCCGTGTGGCCGAACCGGCCGCTGGGCGGTGTGCCGGTGGGAAGAAGCGCAACCCAGTTCAGGTTCTCGGAAGCCGACGCGGAAGAAGCAATCACATTCTTCACGGCCCAAGCATCGTGGAAGTCGACGATGGTGGGCGCGTGCTGGCCGCCAAACATAATCATCTGGTCGGTCGTCGGATCATAGATCGATGTTGCCTGAGTGCGGGTGCCGGGGCCGTACCGGTTCCAACTTTCTGCCGAAGCGGGGCGAACCATGAACATGGTTAGAGAAAAAAGCAGCGCTGCGCAGGCAAGAGAAGAGGCAAGAGAATTAGACCGGCTCAAGTGAGGACTCCGATTCGGGCACAGCAGGGCTGGCTCCGGGGATGTTGGAGGGTAGGGCATTGTGGGGGTTACTTCTGGCTCTACCCGTAATGCATAGGCAGCATAGGACGTGGCGTGCCTAGCGTCAAGATGCAAATTCCTTCACCTTGACCGTGTGCAAAGTGTCGGACAAAGAAGCAGCCCGAGTGGGCCGCTTCTTTGTCCGCTGCGCTGAAGTTCGCCGGCCAAGAGCTCGCTCTGTACGCCAGATCACTCCAGGATAATCGGTTTGTAGCCGACCGGAGCCGTCGCTCCGGAAATCGAATGTTGCGTACCCGTAAGGTCGGTATAGGTTGAAAACGTGGATGACACGGTCAGGTTCTGAGTTGTGCATCCGCTATTGCAGTTCTGGCCCATGTCCCACGTGATGTCGAACGCTGTGCCGGCTTTACTCGTACCCAAACAGGAGTAGATTGTGCCTGCAACCGTGCAATTGCTCAGGCTCGCTCCGCTCAGCCATCCGGCCACAACATCATAAGACGTCCCCACGATAGTTCCCGTTAATGGCCCTTGCGGAGCGTCCCAGGCGTACCAGGCGGAAAGCTGAATCGAGGGCGGCCCGACCGATCCCCGCAGAATGTAGGCGATGGCCACGTACGCTGCCTGAATGTCTGGATTGGCCGCTTCAACCGTTCCAATGTAGCCGTTTTCATCGTCGAACAGGCCACCGCCGATGGGCAGACTGTCCTGGTTTACTTCCTGAACGATCGTGTCGTAGACAGGCAAGAATTGTGTGGGGTCGGAGTTCAGGTTTGGTCCTGGCCTGCCGTGGAAATTGGTGATGTCAAAGGTCTGGAGGCCGGTCACGGTGGCCGCGGGCCAGGAACATGTTCCAATCGAGCCGGCAGGGGCATCAACCGAGGTGGTCACATAGGAGTGCATCCACGACAAGGCCGTGCTCGCGTGAAAGGAAGGGCTAAGCACTTTCACGCTGGGGTTGGCGCAATGGACAATGTTATAGAGGTCCCATGCCATGCGCACCATGATCGCGATGCTGGCATTTCCGGTCCCACAAGATAATGGCGTAGTAGTGCCGCCGGAGGAGGGACACCAGAAAGCAGGGGAATCCGCCTCGTTCCAGGCTTCGTAGTAAGCGATCTGACTGCCGTAGCGCGTGGCGAGCGCGTTGATGTAGGTCTGGAACTGGAGGTCGGTTCCGGTACCGTCGGCGTTTACGTCTGAAGGTGGGGTACAGGAATAGTCGCCCGGATCCCCGCATTCTGTGCCACCGCCAAAGCCTGATGTCGTCAGCCCGGGCAGGCAGGGGCTGGGATCCGGCTGACCGGCGCAGACGGAAGCCCATTCCGGGGTCGCGCCCATCGTGTAAATCACTCCCATGGTGCAGGCGGGGTATGCGACCAGGCCAGTAATGCCAGTATAGCCGACGACGCTATCCATCTTGGTCCAATCGAACGTACCAGCCGAGGGTTCGTTGTCGGACCACTTCATCGTGCTATCCCAGATTCTCAACGTTGTGATGGAGGCAACATTGCCGAGGGAATCCGTCGGGCACCAGCCCCCCGGGGGGGGATTCAGCGAATTGAAATCCGAGGCGAACAACAGAGAGGAAGCTCCCCTGGCTCCGCCGCCGCCCCCGCCGCCACCACCCCCTCCGCCGCCGACAATGACGTTGCCGCCCTTGCTCGCACCGCCGCAAGACATCAGGGCGGCCAGCGTGAGCAGCGGGAAGACGGTGCGGAGAAACTTCAGGAATGGGTTGCCGTTCGATCCGGGGGAGGGTCTGTTGGGCATCGTTATTCTTCCTTGATCTCGATCTGCTTCCAAGTAACTGACGGTCGGGATTTCAACGGCTACCCGGCCGACCATGGGATCATAACCCGAATGTCGCGAGAAAGTTGCAGCGACTGGGCCATGTCCTAACGGGCAGATTAGACATGACCCTAAGCTGGTACTTGGCCCGATTCGGGCGAATAGAGCGCCCTGAAATTGGCATACCGCAGCTTAGGAGGAGCGGCCGCGAAGTACTGCGGGGCATTGACCAAGGACCAGATCCGTGACCTTGGACCCTGAGTCGAGGCTCCAAACAGTTCCGCTGGGTTCTTCCAAACCAAAGGCTCTATATGCAAGTTCCTTCATCTTGACAGCACAGATGAAGGCAGCGAAACTGAACGCTCGACTCGGTTTCCGTCCTTCTCCCCCCGCCCGCCGAGCGATCTTTGAGGGTTCAGCCTTAACCTAAGTTAAAACGGCCCCAAATGAGGGAGACACCCTGTGAATAGCTGCCAATCGCGCGTTTTTGGAACTCTGCGTGAGGGAAACATCTCACATCGCCGCAACCGTGGTTTGACCCTAAGCTTGATCGTGATGACGGCTTTGGCACTGTCGGCTTCGGCGGCGCTGGCGCAAAGCGCGATTCCATTTCTCTACGCACCGCTAGTGCCTGGAGTCAAGCTGCCTGGTTCCGCTTCATTTACCTTGACCGTATATGGCACCGGGTTTGCTTCGGACGCCGTAGTGAGCTGGAACGGCGCAGCGCTGGCCACGACATTTGTGAAGAGTTCGGAGTTGACCGCGACCGTCACGGCCGCCGATCTGACGACAGCGGAAACCGGATTAGTGACCGTTTCCAACGGCGGCGTCGCCTCCAACGTCGACTACTTTCAGGTGGTGAAGGGCGGATACACGGTGGGTTACAGCAAGCTGGATGATGCCACCGATCTCACACCGAGTGATGTAACCGCGGCGAGCTTTCGTAATAACGGAGACAACGATCTGGCTGTCGCCACCGGCGACAATACCATTTCCGTGCTGTTGGGCAACGGGAACGGAACCTTTCAGGCCCATGCGGAATATCCAGTTCCGGGTCATCCCAGCGCGATTATCCACGGCGATTTCAACGGCGACGGAAAAGTGGACTTAGCCACCGCCGACCCATATACGAATGAGATCTCGGTACTGCTGGGCAACGGCGACGGCACGTTCCAGACTCATCAGGAATATGCGACTGGCACTGAGCCTGTGGCTCTGGCCACTGCGGATGTGAACGGCGATGGCAAGCTCGACATTGTTGTGGTTAACCTGAAAGCCGATACCGTGTCGGTGCTGCTGGGCAATGGTGACGGTACCTTCAAGCCCCACGTGGATTACGCGACCGGGAACGGTCCTACCGGCCTGGCGATTGGTGATTTCAATGGCGACGGCGCACTCGACCTGGCGGTAGTCAACAACATAGACAACTCCGTATCCATTTTGTTGGGGAGCACCAGTGACAAGGGCACGTTCGGGGGTGCGGTCGCGTATCCCGCAGCTACCGGCGCCAATAGCATAGTTGTTGGCGACTTCACCAGCACCAACGTCCTGGGTCTTGCCGTGGGCACGTCGAACAAGGAGGTTGCCGTCCTGCTGGGCAATGGAAATGGCACCTTCCAGAGCTTCGTGGTGTACCCGATTGGGGCCGATGCGATCGCCTTGGCCACTGCGGACGTGAATGCGGATGGCAAGCTGGATCTGATCTCCGCCAACTACAACGACGACACGGTTTCGGTTCTGCTCGGCAATGGCAATGGTACGTTCAAGGCAGAGTCGATTTACCCGACCAGCGCCGGCCCCTCCGGACTTGCGATCGGCGATTTCAACAACGACGGCAAGCTGGATATTGCGACCGCGAACTTTACCGCCAACACGGTTTCAGTGTTGACCGACAGCGTGATCTCGATTACTCCCACTATCGTGGGCTTCGGGACAAATACTTCGGGCTACTCGTATGCATCCAAACCCTTCACATTGAAAAACAGCGGCACTTCGGCCTACACGGTGGGAAGCATTGGTTGGATCGGGACCGACGCAGCCGATTTCACTACGACCAGCAATACCTGCAACGCTGGCACTACGGTGCCGGCGGGCAAGACTTGTACCTTTACCGTCACTTTCTCGCCCCAGGCATCGGAAACCGCCAATGCTCAAATGACGATCACTGCGCCGGACGGCAGCATTTACGCGCTGCAGGCGATGGGAGTCGGCAACATTCCGATTAATCTGACGCCGCGTAACATGACCTTCCCCGGATGGCAGTTGATTGGCACCACGACCACGGGAATGGTGGATACGTTTACCAACGAGAGCGGCGTGGACCTTTACTTCACGCTCATCGAGTTAACCGGGCAGAATGAGAACGAGTTCAGCTTTACGACCACCTGCGCCGGCGGAGGGAACGATTACTCGGTTCCACTCGGCCCGCAAGCCGAGTGTGCTTCGACTGTCTATTTCACTCCGAATACCAGCGGCCCTGCACACGTCACTCAGGTCTATTACGGTACCTACACGGAGAACAAGGAGGGACTGCTGATCAGCGGACAGGCAACCGCGGTGAAGGTGACGCCCCCCACGTTGACCTTCGCGAACACGCCGATCGGCAGCACCAGCACGGGGGTGGTTACTTTCCAGAACGCTGGGTCGACCCCGATGGAAATCAGCAGCGCGTATTTCGCCAACGGCACCGCGAATGTATTCACTATCCAGAGCAACACCTGCAACTTCGTGGCGGGTGTTGGCGGCAGCGTTCCGGCCAACACGACCTGTACATTCACGCTGGCCTTTACGCCGACTGTGGTTGGAACCGAGAGCGCAACCTTCACTATCGGAGATGCCGATCCTGCCCCGGCGCCGACGGTTACGGTGGGTGGTGTGGGACAGGCTGCCGCAGTAAGCCCGAATCGCAAGTAGCTCCAACTGAGATAAGTGCAACAACGGGCCCTGGGTAGATTCCAGGGCCCGTTATTTTTGCGGGGGGACAACTACTGCGAGCACTCGCCTGAGTGAGGCCGCGGTGACGTATGCTGAGTTGTCAGGGGCGGTAGATCCAGGTTTTCGCCGTGCTGATTCCCTTTGAATCGTATCCTCCGAAAATGCGAGTCGTGCCATCCATGAGTTGCAGGACCACAGGATAGTAGCGGGCGGTATCGAGAGTTCCATCCACGCTGCGGAACGAGCCGGTTCTGGGTACATAGACTTCAGCTGACGTCGCTCCGCCCACGATCAGAACGCGGCCATCGAGCAGGGCAGTGGATTGAGGAAGCTTCCAGCGCGGCTCGGCCAGTTTTCCGGTCGTGGTGAACGAATTCGTTGCCGGCGAATAAATCTCCGCCGAGGCTAGCGGGACGCCATCAGCACCGGCGGTTCCTCCCGCGATCAGAACTGAGCCATTGGGAAGAAGAGCGGAGGTGTGGCTTGAGCGGGCTTCGTGCAGACTTCCAGCGGGAGTGAATGTATTGGTTTTCGGGTCAAAGATTTCTGCGCTGGCGAGCGCGGCACGATGGTTTCCGCTTCCGCCTGCGATCAGCACGCGTCCATCGGAGAGCAGCGTGGCGCTGTGACTGGCGCGCGGCGTGGACATTTTCGGGGCTAGCTTCCATTTGCCGGTGAGCAGGTCATAGAGTTCAGCGGAAGCGAGGGGAAGGTTCCCGTCTTCGCCGCCGGTCACGAGAACCCGGCCATCGCGCAGCACCGTGGCTGCCGCATGGACGCGGCGCGCATGCATGTTTCCCCGGGCAGTAAATGTGCCGCTTTCGAAATCGTAATCCTCGGAACTGGAGAGCGGAATTCCACCTCTGGTTGCGCCGCCTGCGATCAGTATCTTGCCATCGCCCAGGGTAGCGGCAACGTGGCCCTCGCGTGGAACCAGCATTTTGGCCGCGGGTGAAAAAGTTTCCGTGGTCGGATCGTAGACCTCCGTCGTGGCCAGGACGACGCCGTGTTCCTGCCTGCCTCCTGCGATCAGCACTTTGAAATCGGGCAAAGCGCTTGCCGTATGGCCGCCGCGCGCCGTGGTCATGTCGCGCGCGGCAACGAGTTTGCCGGGCGGCAAGCCAGGCCTCGCAATCACAGGCTTGCCAGGGACGGCATTTTGCGACGCGGCAGCGCACGCCAGGGCGAGCCATAGCAAGGCGAGCCAAAAAACGACCGCTTTGCGCGAGTCACGATGCAACGAAGTCTCCGGCTGAGTTCGGGAACTGAGTTTAGAAACCGCGAACGCTGATGATTCTATCCGACTTCGCCGGAGTGCGATGTTGTGAGAATGGGCACCGTTTGGAGCGATCCGTATCAGGGCATGCCTTCAGGCATGCCATATTGGGGCAAGCAGCGCACGCCCGCTTTAGCGGCTGCGTGGTGTCGTGGGGCAAACCCCAGAGGCTGAAGCCGGTTTCGAACCGTGCGCCGGGTCGGCATGCCCTGAAGGCATGCCCTGATACGAATCTTTCTCAAACTGCACCACCGCCGGTGGTTGCCCTTAATTGACGGTCAGTTGCGTGGTCACCGTGCGAGTCAGGCTGCCGCTGTTGGCGATGACCGTGATCGAATAGGTCCCCGGCGTTGTGCTGGTTCCGGCTGTGACCGTGAGGACCGAGGTTCCGCTGGTGGTCAACGAACTCGGGGTTAACGTCGCTGAGAGGCCTGGCACTTCCGACACGCCATCGAGGGTGAGATTGACGGTCCCAGTGAAGTTCAGCGGAGTCAGGGTTAGAGTATAGCTCGCCGAGCCTCCGGGGCTGACCGTTAACAAAGCGCTGCTGATTGTGAACCAGAAGTCGGTGCCGACCGGGGTCAGGCTGCAGGCTGCACCGGGAGTGCCCGAGGGCGCCTCGAAACTGGAGCTAGAATCGGCGAGCGTCGCGCTCTGCCATGCGGAGAAATCGTCCTCAGTGTTCAGGTTCGGCGTCGGTATGACGAATGGCGTGGTGGTATTCGACGCGTTCCACCAGGTGTTGTGGGACGACTGCAGGGTGCTTTGAAACGACGTCCAGTCCGAACCGTTCAGGTAACTGTCTTTGAATACCAGTTGGCTGCTGGAGTTTCCCTGAATAACATTCAACTTGTTGGTGAAGTTTTGCGTGACTAGGTTGGTGGTGACTCCGGTTTGCCAGTTGGTCACCTCGATGCCGCCGGCTTGTCCCATCACCATGATCTCGGCAGGGGCGTTGTTCATCACCACGCTCTTGTTCAGAGAAATTTGTTCCGAGTTGCGCAGCATGACGCCACCGGCGCCGAGAATGCCAGCCTCATTGCAGAAGTAGCTTTCGGAAATCGTAATCGGTCCTTCATCCTTTTCGAAGAAAGCTCCGCTCAACAGATTGCCGGTGCCGTTGACGTTGGTGGCAGAGATGTTCGCGTTGTCGGTATCCCAGTGGATGCCGAAGGTTTGATTGAAAGTGGACGTCATGCCGTTGACGGTGTCGTCATGCACCAGCGAGGCGTGGAATCCGGCGGTGTTGCAGCCGTAGTAACCCGCCTGAGCGCCGCGCCAGTTGTTGTAGGAGGCCGTGTCCGATCGCCACAACCCGTACAGGGTTTGCGTCTCCTGCAGGCCCGTGTCCCCGTTGTGCAGGGCCACGCTGTTCTCGACCGTGAAATAACTGGTTGGATAGACGATCTTCAAACCCTGTCCGTTATTCCACTGGAAAGTGTCGCTGTCGAAAAGAATGTTGCTGGAAGTGCTCAGGACAAACACCGCCGCCGAACCGCTGCAGCTATTGGCATACTGGAACGTCAGCCCGCGGACGACGATGTTTGATTTGTGCGAAATCTGGAAGATGGTGGGCGAGGTGGCAGCTTCGACGGTCGCCGTGCTCATAATCGTTCCCAGCGGCGGCCACACATAGATCTGTGCGGCTAGTTCATCGACATAAAAAGTGCCGGGCTGCATCTGCGTAAGCGAGAGCACCTGGGTCAGGACGGTGCCATTCACGGCGACCAATTCCTGCCGCATCATAATCTCCTGCTGAAAGGGGCAGGTCGTGAGTTGCGCGCAGGTCCCCCAGTCGTTCAGCCAGGTGTTGGTGTAGATGCTCGGGTTTGACGCGTATTTCGTCCATCCGGTGTAGAGCGTGCCGCCGCTCACGATGACCGTGCCGTTGGTTTCGGCCTCAAAAGTAATAGGAAGGCTCGTGTCTTTGGGGCTGTAGCTGAGCGAGATGCTCTCGCGGTAGGTTCCCGGGCTAATGATGACGCGCGAGCCGATGCTGCTGTAATTGTTGGTCTCCGCCATGGTTGCGGCGGCGCCTATGGTTTGCAGGGGACTCGATTGCGTGCCCGGATTCGAGTCCGATCCCGTCGTTCCATTGACGTAAATGAATGCCGTTTCCAAACCCTCGTTGATATTGGCTTGGGCAAGACAAAAATGAGGCGTGAATAGTAGCGCCGCCAAACCGAAAAGAGCGGAAGTAAGCCTTCGCATTGTAGACAAAGCCTCCCCACGACGGTAGCACTCGGACTACCGCAGTCATGGCCAGAGATTAAGAAAGGCGGTCTCATTCACACCGAGCTCGCCAATCGCGGCAAGCACTGGGATGGTGCGAACAAGGCCAGATGTTACGAACCGGATGTTACGAACCGGATTCGACGAACAGGCGCGAAGTGGACCAGAACGAATCAGACAAAGCAGCAGCGATGAGAGGAGCATAGCGGATGAAGGCAGAGGATGGAATAAGGCGAACGCCCTAAAATCGGTTACGGATGAACATGAACTCTTTCTACGCTTCGGTAATCGGCGACTGACGCGGTTTCCGGCGAGATTCCAGAATGGAACCACTGTGGAAAAATTGTGGGATAAGGCGGGAGTGCGACCTCGCCCCTGACTAGATCTATTTAACTGCAAGAAGCTGAAAGAAACCTCAACGTTCGGCGGACGGAGCCCGCTGCGTTCCGACGGGCTTCTTCTTTGCCGCTGATC
>JBELAE010000117.1:0-12678 GCA_049509155.1 Candidatus Sulfotelmatobacter sp. | reverse complement strand
GGCGTGATGCGCTTGAGGTAAGCGGCAAGATCGGTGTCGGCCGGGGTCGGCACCTTCAAGTATCCCGGCAGATTGTCGAAGATGCCCGCCATGTCGGTCGCGCCCTGAATGTTCGAGTGGCCTCGCAACGCGTTAACACCACCGCCAGCGCGACCCACGTTTCCCATGAGCAACTGCAGCATGGCCGCGGTGCGGATGATCTGCGTGCCGAAGCTGTGCTGGGTCCAGCCGACGGCATAAATAATCGTGGCGACCTTTTTCATGTCGCCGTCCTTGCGGACAGACGTAAACAGATCCGCCGCCTTCAGGAATTGATCCTTCGGAATTCCCGTGATGCGCTCGACCATCTCTGGCGTATAGCGCTCATACTGTTTCTTCAAGAGCTGAAATACGCAGCGGGGATGTTGCAGCGACAAATCGTAAGCGATCTTCGGCGGCAGCGCGGGCGGAGGCGCCGGCGTCGTGCCGGCGGCCGCGGACTTCACGGCAGGCGCGGGCGGAGTAACCCCCGCGGAAACAGGCTTCCCAGCTAAATCCCCGCCTTCCTCATAGTTCCACGAAGATTTGTCGTAGACTTTCTTCTCCGCGTCAAACCCCGAATACAGACCATCGTCCGGAAGCTTGAATCCTTCTTTGATAATGAACGCCGCATTGGTGTAATTGACGAGGTAGTCATGGGCGATGCGGTTATTTTCGACCGCGTAGTGGATCAGCCCGCCGAGAAAGGCAATGTCAGCCCCGGCGCGAATCTGAAGATACATGTCTGCAGTCGCGGCGGTCCGCGTGAGCCGCGGATCGACCACGATCGTCTTCGCATTGCGGTGAATCTTGGCTTCAATCGCCCACTTGAAGCCGCAGGGATGGTTTTCGGCCGGATTCCCACCCATGATCAACATCATGTCTGTGTTCTTGATGTCAATCCAGCCATTGGTCATTGCACCGCGTCCGAATGTTGGCCCCAAACTGGAGACCGTAGGGCCGTGTCAAACCCGGGCCTGGTTTTCCAGGTAGCAGACCCCCAGGCTGCGCATGCTTTTGACCACCAGATAATTGAACTCGTTGGTATCGGTGCAGCCGCCGGTGAAGGCCATGCCTTCGCAGCGGTTCACGGTGTGTCCGTTCGCGTCCGTCTCCACGAACGTATCGTCGCGCGTCTTCTTCACCTTCTGCGCAATCTCGCCGTAAGCCTGCTCCCAGGAAATGTCTTCCCAGTCGGTTGCTCCTGGCCGCCGCACCTGCGGCTTGAGCAACCGCCGGTCGTTCATGATGTCCTGCTCGAGCGACGAGCCTTTAGGGCAGAGTGTTCCGCGATTGATGGGGTGGTCGGGATCGCCCTCAACGTGCACCACCTGCGGAATCGCGTTCTTGGCCTTGTCGCCGAGCGTATAAATAATCACGCCGCAGCTCACTGAACAATACGGACAAGTGCTGCGCGTCTCGCTGGCTCGCGCAATCTTCAGGTTCTGGGTTTGGGCGTAGACCGGAGTGAGGTCGAAGCCCAGCGTCGAAAGCCCGGCTCCTCCAACGATGGCGCCTTTAAGAAACGTCCTGCGGGAGAATTCCATGAAACCTCCAGCAATCTACCGAACGCGTTCGACTGCGATGCGGACCCTCGGCCAACTAGGCAACTAGGATGTGATACGGAGGTTGAAGGTTGCGGCCGCTGCGTCCCACGCCGAACGACCGAATCGTATCCAAACCGATGCCCGAAAATATAACCCTGCGAACCGGAAGTAGTCAATTCGGAACGCAGGACATGATTTTGGGTGGCGCACCGCTTTCAGCACTGCGACGAAAGCTTTTATGTCAGACTTTAGTCCGCGAGGCCGCGAAGCGGGGGATTCATTGCTGCGGTGCCGCAATCGCGTTGATAATTGCCCCATGACGGTCTCTCCCTGGCAACGCCGCATCCGGCGCGCACAAGAACTTGCCGGACAGCATTCCTTCGCCGCCGAAATGCTCACGTTTTATGTGCACGTCGCGCGATTTCAGGAAGACTCGCATCGCCAGTGGAGCAAAGCGCTCCAGTCTCCCGAGGCCTCTCTCAGCCGCGATCTCACTGCTGCTGAACTGTTGGAGGTCGGTTCCAGACTCGAATCGTTCATGGCCATGGCGGAAGCACATGGCCCGAAACCCCTGGCCGAACTGAGCCGCGAGCTGCGCGCTCGCGGCCGGGACTGGTCTGAGTTGCTGCAAGCCGCATGGACAGAGACGTCGAACTCTCTATCCGATGCGCAGGGACTCCTCGCCTTGGCCTTTCTTCAGCCCTACGCCGAACTGCTGCGTTCACGCTCAGTTCTGCGCTCGACCCAGACCTCGTACGCCCTGTGTCCCTTCTGCGGTCGCAAGCCCGGCCTCGGTGTATTGCGGCAAATGGGGGACGGCGGCGCGCGCTCCATGATCTGTTCGTTCTGCCTCGCCGAATGGGAGTTTCGCCGCATCGTTTGCCCAGGATGCGGCGAGGAGAACGACAAGAAGCTCGCGGTTTTCACCGCCACCGAATTCGACTACATCCGCGTCGAATGCTGCGACGTTTGCAAAACATATATCAAGAGTGTCGACCTTACCAAGAATGGCCGTGCCGAACCGCTGGTCGACGAACTCGCCTCCGCTCCGCTCGATCTGTGGGCCCGCGAACACGGCTACGCCAAGCTGCAAATCAATCTTTTGGGAATGTAGCTGACGTAAAGAATGAACGGCCGCAGTCTTTTCTTCGGGCGTCATCCTGCACGGAGCCGCCTTTCAGGCGAAGTTAAGAGCCTGCCCTGAGCGGAGCGAAGGGATCTCGCGCTATGCTCAAGAGATGACGCGCCGCTTCCCATCCCGCGGAGACCATAAGCTGATCCAGATCGTGGACTCCGCTCTAGCCGACGCGACCCGCCGCAGTGGAAAATGGCTGGTGTGCCGTCCGGGATGTACGCAGTGTTGCATCGGGGCGTTCGCCATCAACCAACTCGATGCCCTACGCTTGCGGCAAGGACTGGCAGATCTGGACAGGCTTGCCCCGGAGCGTGCCGCCCGGGTGCGTGAGCGTGCGCGCGATGCAGTTGCCCGTCTCTCGCCGGAGTTTCCCGGCGATCCAGTCAGCGGTGTTTTGAGCGAAGGAGAAGAGGCTGAGTTGTACTTCGCAGATTTTGCTAACGATGAGCCGTGTCCCGCGCTCGATCCAGAGACGGGAAACTGCGAGCTTTACGAATCCCGCCCCATCCCCTGCCGCGTTTTCGGCCCGCCAGTACGTTCCGAGGACGGCCTTGGTGTTTGCGAACTCTGTTTTCAGGGCGCGTCCGACAAAGAGATCGCAGCCTGCGAAATGAAGCCCGACCCCGACGATCTGGAATCGCGCCTGCTCGAAGAACTTGAAAAAAGTACTGGAACTCGCGGCAACACGATCATCGCTTTCTGCCTGGCCTCCTGACCAGATTCGAATCAGGCTTGCTGCTTCTTCTCAAGTTCAGCCCAGCGCGCATAAAGTTCGTTGACTTCGTTCTGCGCTTCTTCCAACTCCGCGTGAGCGCTCATAAGACGCGCGCTATCGCTCGCAATCGCCGGGTCTTCGGCGGCCGACCGCTTGGCCTCCATGACCTGTTCAGCATCGGCGACGCGCTGCTCGATGCTGGCATATTCCCGCGCTTCCAGGTACGAGAGCTTCTTCTTCGCCGATGCCGCTGAATCGGTGGCCGCAGCTCGCGCGCTAACGCGCACACCGGCCTGCGAGCTCTGCTGGCGCTCGGCCTGCCAGGCTTCCCATTGTGAGTAGTCGGCAAAACGCTCGGCGCCGCCTTGACCATCCAGCCCCAGCACGATGGTCGAGACGCGATCGAGCATGTAACGGTCATGCGTTACCAGCACCAGCGAGCCGCGAAACTCAAGCAGGCTTTCCTCCAAAATTTCCAGAGTCGGAATGTCGAGATCATTCGTCGGCTCATCCAGCAACAGAACGTCGGCGGGTTGCAGCATGAGTTGCGCAATCAGCACCCGCGCCCGTTCGCCTCCCGAGAGCCGCTCGACCGGCTGGTTAAGCTGTTCCCCCTTGAACAGAAATTTCGCCGCCCACGACGCCACGTGCGTCACCCGGTCCTGATAGATGACCGAATCTCCCTCAGGAGCCAGCGCCCTGCGCAGAGTCACATTGGGGTCGAGCTCGCGGCGCTGGTCGAAATACACGATGCGCAACTTGTCGGCGCGACGAATCTCTCCCTCGGTCGCAGCCACTTCTCCGCGCAACAGGCGCAGCAGGGTCGTCTTCCCGCTGCCGTTCGGCCCCACCAGCCCAACCCTCAGCCCGGCCGTGATGATGAAATTCAATCCCTCAAACAGCCGCCGACCTCCGATTTCGTATGCGACATTCTGCAATTCGATCAGCCGCTTGGTCTTGCGATCCGTGGCTGAGAAATCAATCTGCGCGCTGCTCGTTCGCGTTCGCGAGTTCAGGTCCGCAAGTTCCTCCATCAGTTCGCCGGCTTTGCCGATGCGCGCCTTCGATTTTCTGGTGCGTGCTTTCGCTCCGCGGCGCAGCCATTCGATTTCGGAATGAACCAGGTTCTCCAACGCTTCCTGCCGCTTCGATTGCGCGTGCAGAAATTCCTCCTTCTTCTCCAGGAAAACGCTGTAGCGCCCCTTCACCCGCAGCAATCCGTCAGGATAGATGCGGCTCAGTTCGGCCATCTCGGTGGCGACATTCTCCAGAAAATAGCGATCGTGGCTGATCACCACGCAGGCGAAGCCAACCTGCTCCAGCACTTCCTCAAGCCACTCAATCCCCGCCAGGTCCAGGTGATTCGTGGGTTCATCCAGCAGCAGGATGTCGGGTGCCTGCACCAACGCTTCAACGATTGCCAACCGCTTCTGCCAGCCTCCGGAGAGCGACGTGGCTTCGGCTTCCAGGTCGACAAAGCCCGCGCGTCCCAACGTCTCGGCAAAACGCGTCCCGCGCTCCGACTCGGGCACGGCAGAGCTTTTCAATGCCGCATCCACCACAGCTCGCACCGTGTCTCCTGGCTGGAACTCCGACTCCTGCTCAACGTAGCTCAGCCGCAGTCGCTTCCGGAACGCAATCTCTCCGTCATCCGTGTTTTCGGTGCCCGCCAGAATTCGTAGAAGCGTGGATTTGCCCGAACCATTGGGACCGATCAGCCCGATGCGATCTCCCTCGGAAACAGTGAACGAAACGTTCTGAAACAGGGGCTCGGCTCCAAAGGCTTTCGAGATGCTGCGAACATTAATCAGCGGCGGCAAAGATTTGCTGGCTCCTGAATGTCGGACGAGGATCTACTTTGAGATTATCAGGAAGCGGGACACGTCCGTTGGGTTGCGAGGCCGATTGGCCTCGGCGATTAGGAGTTTTAGGGACAACGTCGCCAGAAAGGGAATCGAATCGTAACTCTTACCAGGCGGGTTTGCCGTCTTTGAAGCGCAGCGTCAGCGTGTCTCCGCCCTTAACCACTTCGCGCGCCAGAGTCAGGTCCGCGCCGTCCTGCTTGACCTTGGAGCCGACAACCTCAAGCTCATCATCGGCCTTGAACACAATGCCCATGTCGTCGAGAAATTTCTTCGGACAAAGGAAAACTTGCACTGAATCAGCGCCACTCTTCATCACCAGATAGGCTACGGGCTTGCCGCCAGTGGGAGGAACGAACTTCAGCTCCTGCACGACTCCCTTAAACTTGCCCTCCGTGCCGGGATCATATTTGGGAAGCGCCTGGGAAAAAGCGGCAGTGGTCAGGAAGGAAATCGCGGCAAGTTTCAGGAACTGGTTGTACCTTAACCAGTTGCACATCGGGCCAAACGCAGTCATGGCGGGCCCTCCGCTGGAATGCTAGGCTTCCAGGGTCGGAAAAGCAAACGGATTGTGCATCACGTCAGGGGCATCTGCTCTTATACTCGAACACTCTTGCTCGATTCCGCTTGCTCTAATACTTAAGGGGCCAGCCTGCAATGACATCAATTCGCTCCATCAGCGCGGGGTTCCGGTACGCGGTCCTCGGAACCGCTATCCTCTGCGTGACAGTATCGCCGGAACTCGAAGCCGAGACCGGGGCCGAGGCTTGGCTGCGCTATTCCTCATTGAGCCCGCAGGCCGCCAAGAACTACGAGCGGCTGCCGGACAAGGTAGTCCTGCTCGGTGATTCGTTGCTTCTTAACACCGCACAGCAGGAGTTGGTTCGCGGCGTTTCGCAAATGTTAGGAAGGACATTACGCGAGCAAGCCGGGATCGCGGCCGCTGGCCCATGCGGAGGAAATCAGATCGTCCTGGGAACGATGGCAGAGCTGGATGCGCCGTACCCCGATCTGCATCCTGATCACGCCCCGACAGGCGATGGCTATTGGCTGAGGAATGCGAAGATTCACGGGCATGAATGTTTGCTGGTTGCAGGCGGCACGGATCGCGGCGTTTTGTACGGAGTGTTTGCTCTGTTGAGCAAGATCGCCCGCGCGGAGAGCCTCGCCAACCTCGATGAAGTGCAGCAGCCCAACGCGCCCATCCGCTGGGTGAATCAATGGGACAATCTCGACGGCCGCGTCGAACGCGGATATGGCGGCCCCTCCATCTTCTTCGCCGACGGCAAAGTCCGCAGCGACTTGACCCGCGCCGGAGAGTACGCCCGCTTGCTGGCTTCGATCGGCATCAACGGCTGCACCATCAACAACGTGAATGCGGCCCCCGGCATTCTCGAAGACAGCTTCATCGCTCAAGTCAGCCGCATCGCCGACGTCTTCCGCCCCTGGGGCGTGCAGCTTTCCATGTCCGTCGATCTGAGCACCCCCAAAGTCATCGGCGGTCTGGATACGTTTGACCCGCTGGATCCGAGGATCGCCGAGTGGTGGCGCAAGAAAGCCGATGAGATCTACCGCCGCATCCCGGATTTCGGCGGCTTCGTCGTCAAAGCCGATTCTGAGGGCCGCCTCGGTCCCTCGAGCTATGGCAGAACTCATGCCGACGCCGCCAACGTAATCGCTCGTGCACTGAAACCGCATGGCGGCGTGGTGTTCTACCGCGCATTCGTCTACAACCATCATCTCGACTGGCACGACTTGAAAAACGACCGAGCCAAAGCCGCCTACGACAATTTTCATCCGTTGGACGGCACGTTCGACGACAACGTGATCATACAGATCAAGAACGGTCCCATCGATTTTCAAGTGCGCGAACCGGTCTCCCCGCTCTTCGCCGGCCTGCACCGCACCAACGAAGCCATCGAGCTGCAGATCACACAGGAATACACCGGACAGCAGCGCCATCTCTGCTTTCTCATTCCGATGTGGAAGGAAGTGCTCGATTTCGACATGCACGTCGACGACTCTCAGACTAGCGACAAGCACACCGGCGACATGCAGAACGCAACTCCAGTGAAGGATCTCGTGGCAGGCAGAATCTTTCATCGCCCCACCGGCGGCTTCGTGGGCGTGGCCAACCTCGGCATGGATGCTAACTGGCTCGGCAGTCCGCTCGCCATGGCCAATCTCTACGGCTTCGGACGCCTCACATGGAATCCCAATCTCAGCGCCGAAAGAATTGTCGATGAATGGACGCGCCTCACCTTCGGCAGCGACCCGCTCGTGGTCAAAACGATCACCGAAATGCAGCTCAGTTCCTGGCCTGTCTATGAGGGTTACACCGGCCCCCTGGGCGCGGGAACGCTCACCAATATCACTGGAAATCACTACGACCCCGGCCCCGCGTCCTCCGAAGAAAACGGCTGGGGACAATGGCACCGCGCCGATCACTTCGGAATCGGCATGGACCGCACGATTGCCACCGGTACTGGGTTTATCGGCCAGTACCCGCCGGCCGTGCAAGAACTCTACGAATCGCTTACCCACTGCCCAGACAACCTGCTCCTGTTCTTCCACCACGTGCCCTACACCTACGTGCTGCACTCCGGAAAAACGGTGATCCAGCACGTCTACGATTCGCACTACGACGGCGTAGACCGCGCCCGCGATTTCATTCGGCAATGGAAAACACTCGATGGTCACATCGATGCCGAGCGCTACCAGGACATCTTGGCGCGGCTCGAGTACCAGGCCGGGGAAGCCGAAGTGTGGCGCGATGCCATCTGCAATTGGATTTATCGACTCTCCGGCATCGCAGACGAAAAAGGCCGGCTTGCGCATTTAACTCAGTTCCGTTAACGTTTACGGTTCTGAGCGGTCCCGATGCTCCGACGCTTCAGGACCGTTAGGCAGGAACACGGTCACGAAAAATGGGCAAGCCTCCCACGACTCTCCGTGACATTGCGCGAGCTCTCGGAACCTCGATTGGCTCCGTGCATCGGGCCATGCATGACAACCCCGGCGTCAGTCCGGAGACCAAAGAAAAAGTCTTGCAGATGGCGAGAACTCTGGGATATCGCCCAAACCTCGCCGCCCGCTATTTATCCTCCAGGAAAACTCTGCGGATCTCTGTGCACACCCTGCAGGGTACAACCTCGTTCTGGGATGAAGTGAGGGCCGGAATTCGCGAAGAAGCCGCGTCGATCCAGCTCGAAAATGTCGAGCTCGAATTTCGAACTTATCCCCGTCTCGGGGAGGGCGACGAAGAGGCTTTTGCCGCGGCCATCCGCGACAAAGTGGATGGGATTATCACCTTCCCCAGCCGTCCTCAGGTATTGCGCCCCTGGATCCGCCGTGCGTCTCGGGCCGATATTCCGGTGGTATGCGTGGCCACCGATGCTCCCGGCAGCGGCCGGTTGGGAATGGTCGCGATCGACACTCTGGCCAGCGGCTCGATCGCTGGCGACCTCATGGGAAGATTCCTGGGCCCGCGCGATGGCTCGATCGCAATCACCGTGTTTGACATGGCCATCACCGAGCATGCGGAAAAATACACCGTCTTTGAGAATACCTTGCGATCTTTTTATCCCAAACTCAGCGTGCTGAAGCCCATCGAAGATCATGACGTTGAGGCGGAAGCCTATGGCAAGTGCCGCGATCTGTTTGAACAGTGTCCGAACCTGTGCGGAGTCTACGTGACCACCGAGGCCTCAATTCCCGTGCTGAATGCGGCCCGTGACGCAAATGTCCTGGATCGTCTGACCATCATCACGACTGATTTATTCCCCGATCTCGTTCCTCAGATTAAGTCGGGCGCGGTCGCTGCGACCATCTACCAGCGTCCCCGGGCTCAGGGTCAGATTGCATTTCGCATGTTGCACGAGTTCCTGGTGGAGGGCGCCAATCGGTCGCATCAGGTTGCACTGTCTCCGCATTTGTTGATGCGCGGGAATCTGGATTTCTTTCTGCAACGGCAACCCCGGGAATCGGTCAAAGAAGTCAAGGAAGTCGGGCAACGCGAGCAGCAACCCCGTGAAGCAACCGACGAACTGGCCGAAGATTTCGCGTAGCGGGGCGTGCGCGCGCATGATTTACAAGAACGGCCGGTTTTAAAAGGCACGCGGGTTCGAAGGAAAACACGCTTTCAGAGGAAACCTCGAGGAGGGGAACATCGCTTATCTCGGCATCGACGTAGGTACAGGCGGCACGCGGGCTCTCGTCATGGACGCGGCCGGAAAAGTCATCGCCTCCGGAGCAGAAGAGCACGAGCCGTTCCTCAGCCCACGGCCCGGCTGGGCCGAGCAGGATCCGCGCGACTGGTGGCGCGCCTGCGGATCGGCCGTCAGGAAGGCCCTCCAGTCCTCCGGTCTGAACGCCGGCGACATTGCCTGCGTCGGCTTCTCCGGCCAGATGCACGGCGCAGTCCTGCTCGATTCCAGCGATCAGGTCGTGCGCAGTGCCATCATCTGGTGCGACCAGCGCAGCGAAGCGCAGACCCACGAACTGGAAAAGTTGTTTGGCCGCGATGCCCTCATCCAGCTGACCTGTAATCCTCCACTCACGAATTTCACCCTCACCAAGCTGCTCTGGGTACGCGAGACCGAACCGCAGAACTGGGCCCGGGTCGCGCACGTCATGCTACCGAAAGATTATGTCCGATTCCGCCTCACCGGAGAACGAGCCATAGACATGGCGGATGCATCGGGAACTCTTCTTCTCGATGTGGCCAACCGCCGCTGGTCGACCGAAGTGTTAAGCAAGTCCGGCATTGACGCTGCGCTGCTCCCCGCGCTGTACGAGTCTCCTCAAGTTTGCGGAAAAGTTTCCGCAGCGGGCGCCGAAGCTACCGGCCTGCGAGCCGGAACTCCTGTAGTTGCCGGAGCCGGAGACCAGGCAGCCGGCGCCGTCGGCATGGGCATCGCCCGGGCCGGCGCAGTCAGCGCCACCATAGGAACGTCCGGCGTCGTCTTCGCCGCCACCGATCGTCCCGCACTCGATCCCGCGGGACGGCTGCACACGTTCTGTCATGCCATCCCCGGGCGCTGGCACGTGATGGGCGTTACGCAGGCGGCAGGCTTGTCTTTGCGCTGGTTCCGTGATCGCTTAGGCATTGCATCAGGAGCAAAGGCTGGTGGGACGACGAATTCCGCGCGCGATCCCTACGACATTCTTGCTGATGAAGCCAGTGCAGCTCCCGCCGGTTCTGAAGGCGCTTTCTGGGTGCCGTATCTCATGGGGGAGCGCACTCCGCATCTCGATCCCAACGCGCGCGCCGCGCTACTCGGACTCACCGCTTCCCACACGCGCGGACACATCATTCGCGCCGTCATGGAGGGCGTGGCCTACAGCCTCAAAGACACCTTCACCATCTTCAATGAAATGAAGATTCCCGTAACGTCGATCCGCCTGGGCGGCGGCGGTGCGCGGTCGCCGCTGTGGAGGCAGATCCAGGCCGACGTCTACGATCACGCAGTAGAAATCGTCGCCGCTGAAGAAGGCGCAGCCTACGGCGCGGCAATCCTGGCAGGCACCGGGGCCGGAGCCTGGAGTTCAGTCGACGAAGCCTGCGACAGCGTGGTTCGCGTAGCCTCGCGCACCGCGCCCGACCCGGCAGCCTCGAAAACCATGCAACACGGCTATCGCACCTACCGTAAAATCTACCCTGCACTGCATCATCTGTTCGACTAGATCAGTGGTTCGAATAGCCAAGAAAACTTTGTCACCCCGACCGGAGCATGACGTTCCCGAAGGGAAGGTCACGCGAAGTGGAGGGACCTGCGGTTCTGCTGCCCGAACAAGCCCATCGCGCCACCATCACCTCACTCCGGCAATTTCACTTCCCCGCGAATCGTAAGCCGAGCGTCCGCCGCCGAAGCACCCGTCCCCGGCTGTCCACCGCCAGCGGTAATCACATAGTCTCCCGCCCCAACCATCCGGTCGCCAGCTTCGTTGACGTAACTCAAATCCCGCGGCTGCAGCGCAAGCCTCACATGCCGCAACTCGCCGGCCTCCAGATGAACGCGGCTAAACCCGCGAAGCGCACGCAGCGGCGCCCCCGGAAGCTTCGGGAAAGTAATATAAAGCTCCACCACTTCATCCCCCGCACGCGAACTGCTGTTCTTCACGTCTACATCTACCGCCAGCGGAGTGCCAGCATCCAGTTCCGCACTCGACAACTTCAGATCGCTATATTCGAATTTCGAGTAACTCAATCCATAGCCAAACGGATACAGCGGCTGCCCCGCAAAGTAGCGATAGGTGCGGTTTTTCATCGCATAATCTTCGAACTCCGGCAACTGCTCAACGCCTTTATAAAACGTCACCGGCAACCGTCCGCCAGGATTGTTCGCACCCGCAAGCGTCTGCGCAATGGCCGTTCCGCCTTCTTCTCCCGAATACCAGGCCTCAAGGATCGCATTGGCATGGTCGTTCGCCCAGTTCACCCCCAGCGCACTGCCATTCATCAGAACGACCACCAGAGGCTTACCCGTGCCCTTCAACGCTCCCAGCAGGGCTGACTCTTCTTCCGGCAGATTAAGGTTGGTGCGATCTCCGCCCTTGAATCCGGGCACTTCGACTTTCATCTCCTCGCCCTCGAGCCTCGACGTGATGCCGACCACCGCGATGACGACGTCAGCCTTCTGGGCTGCGGCGGTGGCTTCGAGAATCGGATCCTGCCCCGCCGGCCGCCACACCAGCTTGATGCTGAAGGCGCCCTTGAGAAACTCAATTTTCACGGGGTAGCGATGCCCTTTGGCCAGAGCGACGGTGGCTGTCTGCACGTTAGGATCGTGCAGCACCGGGTCATCCACGATCAACTTGCCGTCGAGCCACATGCGCTCGTCTGAGCCCGCCAGCCCAATGTCGTAACTGCCCGACTCGGTGGGCGTGAGGAATCCGGTCCAGCGTACCGAAACCTCCTTCATTCCCTGAGGAGCCGGGATGGCTTGTGGATCGCGGATGAACATGAAGGTCTGAAGATCGACGAGCGGGTCAACCCGCGTCACCTGCGGCGTCCCGGTCATTTCCCCCGTGAAGTATTCGCCTCGAAGACCGGGTTTGCCGTCATCGGTCGAAAGCACCGAAGTTGGAACCACCGGGTGCTCGCGCAGAAAATTCGTTCCCGGTTCAAACGAAACTTTCGCTCCGGCAAACTGCTTGCGAATCCCTTCCAGCGCCGTAACCGCGTGCGAAGCCGTCCCGCTGTAGTTGCCATGCAGCACCCCAGTCTGCTCCGCCAGCGGACCCACCACCAGAATCTTCTTGACGCTCGCTGCCAGCGGAAGCACTCCATCATTCTTCAGCAGTACCATCGACTCGCGCGCCGTCTTCAACGCCAGCTCCCGGTGCTCTGCGCTGTCAATCTCAGAATCCGGGATCCGCGCGTATGCAACCATGCTGTCG
>JBELAE010000116.1:0-12751 GCA_049509155.1 Candidatus Sulfotelmatobacter sp. | reverse complement strand
TTTCCAACAACCCCATGCTTCCGCAACATCTCAGTCACAGTGAGAACAAAGTCAGTCGCAGTCGCTCCCTCGCGCAACCGCCCCGTCAGCTTCACCCCCACCACCAGCGGAATCAGCATGGAAACAGGCTGCCCAAGCATCGCAGCCTCAGCCTCAATCCCCCCCACCCCCCACCCCAAAACCCCCAACCCATTCACCATTGTCGTATGGCTGTCGGTGCCGACTAACGTGTCGGGGTAGGCTTGGCGTTTGGCGTTTCTGTCGCCTGTGCCATTCGTCTCGTGGACGAAGACTACGCGGGCCAGGTATTCGAGGTTGACTTGGTGGACTATGCCGGTGTCGGGGGGGACGATGGCTAGATTTCTGAAACCGGTCTGGCCCCAGCGGAGGAAGGAGTAGCGCTCTTTGTTGCGCTGGAATTCGAGCAGGGCGTTCATGTCGAAGGCGGTGGAGGTGCCGAATTCGTCGACCTGGACGGAGTGGTCGATGACTAGCTCGACCGGTTGCAATGGGTTGATCAGCGCGGGGTCGCCGCCGAGGGTTTGCATGGCGTCGCGCATGGCGGCCAGGTCAACTACGCAGGGGACGCCGGTGAAATCCTGCAGGAGGACGCGGCTGGGGGTGAAGGCGATTTCTTTTTCCGGCTTTGATTGGCTGTTCCAGGCTGCTAGGGCGCGGACTTCTTCTTTGGTTACGTTGCGGCCGTCTTCGGTGCGGAGCAGGTTTTCTAGCAGGATGCGTAGGGAGAATGGCAGGTGTTGGGTGGAGATGCCTTGCTTATCGAGGGCGTCGAGGCGGTAGATTTCGTATTCTTTGCTGCCGACTTTGAGGGTGGATTTGCTGTTGAAGCTGTTGACTGACATGATGGCCTTCCTCGAGGTATGAATTGCGGCTCGACGGAGCCGCGGGCAGCCGGGAGCGGCCGTCCCTACGTTTGATTCCAGACTTACTAGTGTAATTCGTTTGGGGTGGAATTGCTTAGGTGGCGGGGACTGAAGGTTGTGGTGCAGTTGGCTCACGCGTCAGGCCGGTTAAGCGGGAGATCCTTCGCTACGCCTGAAAAACGGCTGCGCTCAGGATGACGGAGTCGTGTGAGAGCGAACTGAACCCACCCGATACGGAGTCGTGTGAGAGCCAACTGAACCCACCCGATTTGGAAGGCGGTTGACAGGGCACGACTTCTGCGACATGCTGCGGAACTGAACTCGTGGGGACTTTTGGAACGAGAAGTCCTGAGGGACGGAGGAGATTGATGGCCCGGTTCTACCAGCCGCGAGGCACGCAGGGGATCTACGAGTCAGGCCCGAACCGGCTGACGGTGAATCAGTTCGATCGGGTTGCGATCGGATTTCAAGCCAACAGCCTCAAGGAGTATCAGGATACGACGGTAGATACGTCGGAAAACATCGAGGACGGCCGGGCATCGATCAATCCTACGACGATAGAAATTAACATTAAGACCGACAAAGCCTTAACTTTTTCTGTGACCGCGACGCAGGAAGTGATGATGTCGGCGGTTCCGAAGAATATGTGCCCGCCGCTGGAGGTGGTGATTCGGCGCAGCCTCGATGAAAACTCGCAGGCTGAGGGCCAGGAAAGGGATCCGGCGGGCTGCTGGGCGGCTTGCCTTGCGTATTACCTGGATGTCGCGCCGGGTCGTCACCCGCGCCGGTTCATTGACATTGTGGGCGACTTCAGTGGGCTATGGGATCAGTTAGGGATGATCCGGGTTTTGCCTTTGCAACAGCAGATTACGCAACAAAGGGCGCGTTACCACATGACCACGGCATTGATTCATCCCAACCGGCTGTCTGAGTTTGTGGGGCGCTGGCCGTTGGTGGTGGGATTTCTCCATCCCGGGGGTTTTGGACATATGAACGTGCTTACGGCTTACGACGCGGATAACGACCTGGCAAAGGCGATGGACCCGTGGTTCCCTGAACCTCCAGCGAACTCCCTCACGCGGGAGTACGGGCCGCTCGCTTTCAATGGGACGGAGGGGAGTTTCCAGTTTGTGGGCAGTTTTCGTTTCCGGCCGCTTTCGTTTTTTCGAGCCATGCGTTCGGGGAATATTTTTGTTGGATTTCCGGACGAATATCTGAGTCGAATGCCTTCGTGATTCCCACTTCTCGCGCGGCTTACTAATAAACTCCCGCGCGAGAAATGGGGCAGCCTGCGTAATTCTTTTGTTTCTGCACGGGAGGAGTCTTGCCTGACGAGTCTGGTCCACCTCTAGCCCACGAATTGAAAAACGAACCTGCGCCCGGCCATGACTCGAATCGGGGGAGCGCGGGAGGTTCGGGGCAACGTAAGGCCTCGTGGCGGAGCGATCGAATCCGGCTTTTGATCTGGGCGGGGATCGCATTTGCTCCGTTGGCATTGATACTCGGATTGCATCTTGGCGGCAAGCGGGATCCTTCGGTGTTGACGGTGGAGACCGAATTGCCGATTAAAGCGCTCGCGGCATTCTTTGTCTTGCTTGCGACCTGGGTTGTATCCCGCGTGGAGAAACGTTCGCTGGCCGATTACGGGATTCCTCCGCGGCAGGCCTTCGGGAAAAGATTTTGGGAAGGTGCGGTATGGGGATTCGCTATGCTTTCAGCGATCTTGCTGGTGCTGTGGAGGTCGGGGCATTTCCAGATCGACTCGGTGGCGCTGGCGGGAGGCGCGATTTTCCGGTGGGGCCTGGCGTGGGGCGCGACGTTTCTGGCGGTGGCGTTGCATGAGGAGTTGGCCTTTCGCGGTTACTGGCTGTTCGTGATGGCGAGGCGCATGCGATTCTGGCCGGCGGCGCTGTTTCTGTCCGCTGTGTTTGGCGCGGCTCACCTGGCCAATCACGGGGAGAATGTGCTTGGGATTTTGCAGGTGGTGGTGACCGGGCTGCTGTTTTGCCTGATGATCCGGCGCACGGGAAATTTGTGGTTCGCAATTGGATTCCACGCGGCGTGGGATTGGGCGGAGACATTTTTCTACGGGACGCCGGACAGCGGGCTGCTGGGGGTGGGACGATTTTTGAATACGTCGGTGCGCGGAGCGAATTGGATTACCGGAGGATCGGCGGGGCCGGAGGGGAGCATTTTTGCGATGGTCGTTCTGGTCGTGTGTGCGGGGTTGATTCATTTGAGATTCCCGAGAGCGATTTATCCGGATCGTCCGGTGTAGGAGCGGGGGGAAGACGCGAGGTGGCGGGTGAAAAAAGGGCTCGACTCGCGGTCTGGACTTCAGGGGCTAAAGCCCGCATAGAAGTAATGGCCCTGACGCGGCCCTTGAAGGGCCGCTCTTCCACGGTCGTGCAGATCACGGTTTGTACGTCCACGGGGAATTTCGCAGTGCGACGCGGCAGTGGCACTGGTTCAGTTCGTTCTTAGTCCGCGCGAGATCCCTTCGACTTCGCTCAGGATGAAATGAAAATATGCTTCTGCTCACGCACTGCAGTGCCGAGACGGGCGTCAAAATTCCAGGCGGGCTTGGAAGGCGATCATGCGGGGGCTGCTGTCGCCGCCCAAGCCGACGCCGAGCAGGCCGGTGGGCGGAGATGTCGTGTAGGTGAGTGCGCCGAATCCGGTTTGGGTGGAAGACTTTCCGGGAACGCCGGCCAGGGACATGCTGGGCAGACCGAAGTTGGGATGGTTGAGCAAGTTGAAGGACTGGGCTTCCAAGCGCAGTTTGACGTGTTCGGTTAGAGAGAACCATTTCGTGAGATAGAAGTCAGTCCAGACAAAATCAGGACCGCGCAGGGCGTTGCGGCCGAGGTTGCCGAATTGGCAATTTTGCGGCGTGTCGCCGCCGGAGCACTGGCCTGTACTCGGATCGACGGCCGACGCAAACGCGCTTGGATTGAGCCATTGGATTGTGCCCGCTTGCGTGACACCGGGGATTGGACTGTGCTGATAGAGCGGGACGCCGGGAACGAGGCTGGCGAATTGCGGACCGCTGCCTTGAACGATTCCGTTTCCATTCGAGGAGTAGGGCGTGCTGAGGACGGAGAATGGAATTCCGCTGTGAAAAAACGCGGTGCCGGAAATCTGCCAGCCGTTTAGGGCGTATCCCAGCGCGTGGTTGCGCACTTTCATGGGAAGTTGGTAAACGTACTGCGCATTGAGGTTGTGGCGGATATCGTAATCGCAGGGGCCGTAGTCGCGGGCCAGTTCTCCGGGAAGCGGCGAAAGAATTCCGCCGGCGGAGAATTGCAGGAAGCCTCCGTTGGAAACTGTGTCCAGGCAGCGGCTGAAGGTGTAATTGATCTGACCTTGCAGGCCGTGGCTGAGGCGCTTCATGGCGGTGACTTGCAGGCCGTTGTAGTGGCTGTTCTCGCCGGTGGAGAGCTGCGTTACTGCACCGAATCGCGGATCGGTGGCCTGCAGGTAGGGGAAAGGCGCGAAACAGCCCTGGCACACCGTTTGATAACCGTTCACTTGCGTGAGGTAGGGTTGGTTTACGGCGCGGGTGCCGACGTATTGCGCTTGCAGACTCGCGGTTGCGCCGAATTGATGTTCCAGTCCGAGGCTCCATTCCATGAAATACGGTGCGTGGAGTTCGCCATTTGGGATGGCAGTGATTGCGACGGGAGGAAGACAGGTTGCAGGGCTTGACTGCGGAGAGGCGCAGGAAAGTTGGCCGGTGGCAAATCCTGAACTGAACTTCTGATTGGCAGCTACGGTCGCATCGACGGCGCTGTTGGGTACTCCGGGGGCGATGGCGGTGCCGCCGACGGTGCCGAGAAGTCCTCCTTGAAAAGTCTGGACGTAGGGTGGGTTAACGCCCACAAGATCGGCAACGCTGCCGGGGAGAATGTCACTGAAGAGGCCAAAGCCGGTGCGCAGCACGGTTTTGGGCTCGAGCTGCCAGGCGATTGCGGTGCGCGGCTGCAGGATCTCTAGCGGCGTCGAAGAAAACACCTTGCCGAGCCCGGTTTGAATGGCGGCGTTCAGCGGCTGGTTCACGTCGTGCGAGATGGAGGCGAAGGAGCCTGCGAGACGGGCAATCTCGCGGTGAGGATTGAGTGGATTGGAATTCAGCGTGTCGCGGACGCCGAAAGTCCAGGTGAGATTCCGAGTTAGTTTCCAGGTGTCTTGCGCGTAGAGGTCGAGGTTTAGAAAGTTAAAAGGCTCGTTGGCCCACGCGGGAAAGGTTTTGGTAGCGGTCGATGCGACTCCGTAGATGTATTGCGGCAGGGTGGTGTAGGTCACGGTCGGGACTGAACCCTCGCCGAAGTCGTAGTCGTTCAAACGGAAGATGCGCGTGTTGGTTCCGAAGCGCAGCTCGTGCGCGCCGTGACTCCAGGCGAGGTTGTCGTTGAGGAAGAGACGGGAGGCGCGTCGGCCCTGAACCCAGGTATCGTCGAGTCCGCCGACGGGGGTGAAGGGGGCGTTCGCGCCGCTGCCCTGGAGCACGATCGGGAAGGCGGCGAGTGTTTTTTGAAAGTCGTTTGGGCCAAACAGACTTTCGTACCAGGAGAAGGCTGGATTGAAGTAGTTGACCAGATGTTGCGAGAGGATGTGCGTGTATCCGGCCGCGAAGGAGTAGAGGGGTTGCGGGGAGATCGCGTTGAACACCGGGTTGATGGGGTCGGTCCATGCGGCTTGCAGGCCAGTGTCGGATTGAAAGCGAACCCAGATGAGGTTTTTTTCGTTGATGTTGTAGTCGATGCGGGCGGTCTGGACTTGTTCGTGGTCATCGCTGGAGTGCGAGATGCTTTGGCGATTGGCGCAGCCGTTTCCGTCGTTGGCGATTGCGGGCGAAGTTCCGCCGACGTCGAAGGGGCAGCCCAGTACGGTCAGGGGCGATCCATTGGTGTTGCCATAGAGCGAGAACATCTGCTGATAGAAGGGGACCAGTTGCGGCTCGGCGGAGTAGGTTGAGCCAGTGACTGAGTCAGTGCCGCCTAGGGGAAGCTGCTGCAGGACGTAGGGCTGGAAGGCGGCGCTGGGAACGGTGGTCGCGGTGACAATGGGCAGCGCGATGCGAACCCATTCGCTGTCGAAGAAAAAAAATAGCTTGTCGTGGAGGATGGGACCCCCGAGGCTGCCG
Organism: Candidatus Sulfotelmatobacter sp.; assembly: GCA_049509155.1. Lineage (GTDB taxonomy): Bacteria > Acidobacteriota > Terriglobia > Terriglobales > Acidobacteriaceae > Sulfotelmatobacter. The sequence goes on along the minus strand of JBELAE010000116.1, from coordinate 6,721 downwards.
CCGAAGTGGTTCACCGTGGCTCCGGGCTTGTGATTGCCGGGGGTCGCGTTGGTGAAATAATCGGCGGCGTTGAGGATTGCGCCATTCCAGAGTTCGTAGAGATTTCCGTGAAATTGATTGGTGCCGGACTTAGTGACGTAGTTGACCTGGGCTGCGCCGTAACGGCCCTGGTCGACGGAGTAGGAAAGAGTGTTGACGGTGACTTCGGAGATTGAATTCAGTCCGAGCACGAGGTTGGTGGAGAGTCCGCTGTTGAGATTGGTGAGGGGATCGTTGGTTTCGAGTCCATCGACGATGTAGCCGTTGGAGAGGGCGGGCAGGCCGTTGAACTCGACGTTGCCGTAGCCGTTGCTGCTGCCGACGAAATCGTTGCCGCTGCCGGCGGTGTTGATGAGGGCGCCGGGGGCGAATTGCAGCGGGTAGGTCAAGTCGCCGCCGGGGTTAGGGAGGTTTTCTAGCGCGGGGGCATTCAGGTTGGTGGAGGTGTTGGCATCTTCCGGGTTGATGAGTGGAGGCTCGGAACTGACCTCGACAGTCTCTCGGGCTTGAGCGACCTTGAGGTGGAAGTCGATCGTCTGCTTCTGGCCGAGGCTGGAAAACACCTTGTCGTTTTGTTGCGGGGCGAAACCTTGCACTTCGACGCGGACGGAGTACGGGCCGGGCATCAGCTGGGAAAAGTTGAAGCGGCCGGTTTCGTCGGTAGTGACTCGGCGCACGGCACCGGTTTCGCGATTGGTGGCGGTGACGATTGCGCGGGGAACGGGGGCGGTAGAGGCGTCTGATACCTGGCCAACGATGGCGCTGGTGGTCTCTCCCTGGCCGGATGCGCGGGGGGAGAGCGCTGCGACAACTGCGAGAACGAGTGCGATGTGGATTCTGCGAACGTGGACTCTGCGAACCATAATTCAAACTTCCTTTGCGAGCCAGTTATCGTGCGCTGGTGAAGATCTGATAAATGACGACTCCGAACATGAAAACCAAGTAAAACCGGAGCGCCCAGAAGATGATCATTTCGATGCGGGTCAGGCGGCGGCGCGGGCAGTGATGCTTTTCTTTTTCGGAGGTGAGTTGATCGGGTTCGAGGGAGGCGACGACGGAGGCGAGGTCGGCGCTGCTGATTTCGTCGGCGGGATCGGAATCTTGTTTTGGCGTCATATTAAGTTCGCCTCTGTTTACGGTAGAAGTCTTCTTTCGCCCCACTGGGGCTAGTTCCTTCTTTCCGCTGGCCCACCCACAGCTTGCGCTGTGGGCTGTATTCTTTCGCCGCTTCGCGGCTAATCCAGGACCTTCCTTTTTCGGCTTTTCATTCTTTCGTTTATTTGCCTCCGATTAGTGACAGGGCGTGGGGGGCTACTACGCTGATGCCGAACAGGAGGCCGGCGGCGACCAGGATTACCACTACTGCGAGCGCCAGGGCGTTGGCCCAGAGCGGGCTGATCAGGTCTCCCATGATTTCGCGGTCGTTGACCAGCATGTAGAGGAACAGCAATGCTGGTGGCATGGCCAGGACTGCGATCACGTTTACTAGCAGCACGATGTAGACGAGGGGGATGCCGGGGATCAGGACCAGGCCGGCGGCGGCGGCGGCTTCGAGAATCAGGACCAGGTAGAAAGATTTTCCCTGCTGGAAGGGGAGATTCAGGCTGTGCGGGCGGTGGGCGACTTCTCCGAAGGCGTAGGCGGAGGAAGTGGAAATGGTTACGGCAGCGACCATGCCAGCTTCAAACATTCCTAGCGCGAACAGTGCGGCGCCCCAGTGGCCGACGAAGGGCTGGAGGGCTTGCGCGAATTCGGCGGCTTCGAAGTTTCCGGTGGACATGCCGTGAGCGAAGAGCGGCGCGGTGCAGATGATGGTGGCGAGCGCGGCCAGCGCGGCTAAAGTCGCGCCCAGCACGGTGTCGATGCGGCCGAAGTGGATGTCGTGGGTAGTGAGGCCTTTGTCGGCGATGGCGCTTTGCTGGAAGAAGAGCATCCAGGGGGTGACGGTTGCACCGATGTTGGAGAGCAGGATGATGACGGTTTCCTGGGTCAGGCTGGGGCGTGGTGCCCAGGAGATTAGTGCGCTGCCGATGGCTCCCCAGTGGGGATGGGTGAGCAGGGCGACGGGAATGAATACCAGGTTGAACATAGCCGCGACTAGCGTGATGCGCTCCCAGGTCCAGTAGCGGTGGGCCATGAGGGCGACGAACAGGACTAGCCATGCGCCGACGACCGAGACGACGGGACGGACGCCGAAGAATCCGAGGCCGGCGCGGATGGCGATGAACTCGGTCACCAATGTGAGGAAGTTGCCAACCATGAGGTCGATCATGGAGAACCATCCCCAGAAGGGACCGAAGCGGTCGAAGATGAGTTCGGCGTGGCCGCGGTGGGTGGCGGCGCCGAGACGGACCGTCATTTCCTGGACGACGCAGGCCATGACGAAGGTGAGGACTACGAAAGGGAGAAAGAAGCCGATGCCGTAACGGGCGCCGGTGGCGGCGTAGGAGAGCATGCTGGGGCCGTCGTTTTCTCCGAGCATGACCAGGATGCCGGGACCGACTAGCAGCCAGAGCAGGCGGGCGCGCGACCAGGGGCCGTGCTGGGTGCGGGTGGTGCGGACGCGGTCGCGGTCGTGGGCGCGGTCGATATCTTCGTGGGTGATGACGACGGAGTCGGGGTCGATGGATGGGGCGTGCGACGGCAATTCCCGCGGCGGCTTCGTGGTTGTGGTGGTCTCATTCATGCGGAAGAAGCGGCGGAGCCTTGGCGAGGCTCGCGTTATTAGCGTAAGTATATAGCAAGATATAAACTATGGTTAACTATTTTATGAGGTTCTTGTAATTATTAGATCCGGGGTCAAAATCTCCACCCGCTTCGACTTCGCTCTGTCGATAATCCCCACTTCTCGCGCAAAAGACGCGCGAGAAATGGGGCACCTGACACGTAAGTTTTACAGAGGCCTTAGCGTTTTGAGCGAGCGGTTTGGGTGAGCCAGACGCGCTCGGAGGCGGCGGGGCCGAGGGAGACGGTTCCGGCGGGAGTGGAGAGAGTCAGAGTTTGATCGTAGTTGCGTTCTAGCAGGCGGAGCCTGGCTCCGGGGCGGACGCCGCGGTGCTCGAGAAATTCGAGGAGATGGCGGTCGCGTTCGTAGATTCCGCTGACGGTGTAGGCGTTGTCCAGTTCGGCGTCGGCGAGCAGGACCAGGCCGCGGCGGCGGCGGCTGGCGGGGCCTTCGAGTTCGCTTAAGTTTCCGTGCGGACAGGCGCCGCCGGAGCCGAGCTTCGCCAGGAGCTTGGCTTCGAAGTCGGGAGAGACGGCGTGCTCGAGGCGCTCGGCTTCGTCGTGGACCTTCCACCACTCCATGCCGAAAAGTTCGGAGAGCATGCGCTCGATCAAGTGATGGCGGAGGGTTAGCTTGCGGGCGATTTTGCGGCCGGCGGCGGTGAGGCTGACTTCGCCACTGGGGGCGACGCGGACGAGGCCATCTTTTTTCAGGCGGCGGAGGGCCATGGTTACGGCGGGCGGGGAGACTTTGAGCAGGTCCGCGAGGCGGGCGGAGATTACGGTTTCGCCTTCGCTTTCGGCTTCGAGGATGGATTTGAGGTAGTCCTCCTTGGAGACGGTGATCATGGGAGTGATTATACGATGGAGGGTTAAGTGTGGTTAATGGAGGGAGATATGGAAGCGAGCCAAACGCGCGATTTTATTTCATCGCGGCTTTTCTTAATAAAAGCGGCGCGATGCATCGCGCGGCTCGCCCAGATCCCTCGGCGGGCAAAGTGCGCCCGCCTCGGGATGACAAGTGCTTGAGGGAGTTGCGCTTCGATCGCAGATGCGTAAAAAGCAAAAAGGACAGTCCGGAGCCCCCGAGACTGTCCCTCAAAACCCTCCCGGTTAGAAGGGTAACTTGATGGATTCAGCGTACTGCGGGGATGTTGCAAAGGGATTGCAGAAGGATGAATATCTGATGAATTCGGGCGGCCGGTGCGAATTGGAGCGCTGCTATAGTAGTCGGTTGCGTGAGTGATCTTCGGGAGTGATTGTAGTGCGGGTGGACGAAATGCGTCCGCCGCTACGTGGGTCGAGGAGATTTGATGGCGCGGAAGACTGAGCAGTCGCGGCGGCTGCAGCAGCGGGCGGAAAGCATGATTCCGGGCGGGGTGAATTCGCCGGTGCGGGCGTTTCGCGCGGTGGGAGGCGATCCGCCGTTTATTGTGCGGGGCAAGGGGTCGCACATTTGGGACGCCGACGAAAACGAATACATCGATTACATCGGATCGTGGGGACCGCTGATTCTGGGACATGCGGAGACGAATGTGCTGGACGCGATTCTGGCGGCGGCTTGTAACGGGACGAGTTTTGGAGCTTCGACTCCGTCGGAAGCAGATCTGGCGGAGTTGGTGATTGGCGCGTTCCCGCATGTGCAGAAGGTGCGGTTTGTGAGTTCGGGGACGGAAGCGACCATGTCGGCGATCCGGCTGGCGCGGGCTTACACGAAACGAAAATATATTGTGAAGTTTGAAGGGTGCTATCACGGGCATGCGGACGCGCTGCTGGTGAAGGCGGGGTCGGGCGTGGCCACGCTGGGGATTCCGGGATCGGCGGGCGTGCCGGAGGAGTTTACGCAATTCACGCTGGCGTTGCCGTTTAATAATCTTTCGGTGGTCGAGCATGCGTTCCAGAAATTCAAACACCAGATTGCTTGCGTGATTGTGGAGCCTGTTGTCGGCAACATGGGATGCGTTCCGGCGGCGGACGATTATCTGGTGGGACTGCGGATGCTGACGGAGCGGGAACGGTCGGTTTTGATTTTTGATGAAGTGATGACGGGATTTCGCGTGGCGTTTGGCGGAGCGCAGGAGTTGTATAACATTCGTCCGGACCTGACCACGATGGGGAAAATTATTGGCGGTGGGTTGCCGGTGGGGGCGTATGGCGGGCCGAAGGAGATTATGGATCTGGTGGCGCCGCTGGGACCGATGTACCAGGCGGGGACGCTGTCAGGGAATCCGCTGGCGATGGCGGCGGGATGCGCGATGTTGAAACAGTTGCGGGAGCGTAAGGGAGAGATTTATCCGCGGCTGGAGAAACTTAGCGCGGAGTTGGTGGAGGGTGTGGCTGGGGCGGCTCGGGATGCGGGAGTGGAGCTTTGCTTTAATCGTGTGGGATCGATGTTTACCTGGTTCTTCCAGCGGGGGCCGGTGACGGATTGGGATTCGGCGGCGAAGTCGAACGCGGAGGCGTTTGGGAAATTCTTTCGCAGCATGCTGGATAGCGGCGTGTATTTGCCGCCTTCGCAGTATGAGGCGGCGTTTTTGGGGGCGACGCATACCGAAGAAGACGTGCAGCGGACGGTGGCGGCGGCGAAGGTGGCGTTTGCGGCGGTGCGAGGGTGATGATTGAGTAATTGAAATTTAAAAGCTCTAACCACGAAGGTTCACGAAGGAGCCCCACCCAAACCAAGTCCTTGACCCTCGTACCGTCTGACGCGGGCATCTCGACTTATTTGTTTTCTTCCATCATCTGTGGGATCGTTCTGAATTCGTATCCTTCCAGCTTGTACTTTGTGATCAGGTGGTCTGTGGCTTGGATGGTTTGGGAGCGGTCGGCGCCCATTTGTTGGTGGCCGCCGTCGTGGAGGAGGATTACGTCGCCGCCGCGGATTCGGTTTGCCACTTTTTTTTCGATCACTGCGGACGGTGGGGCGGTCCAGTCGTAGCCGGTTACATTCCACATTACGGGGGCGAGGCCTAGTTCGCGAGCGATGCGGAGGACGGCGGGGCGGCGTCCGCCGAAGGGAGGGCGGAAGAGATTGGAGAGCAGATTAGAACTTCCGCCTACGGCGTCTTCTAGGGCAGAGCGGCAGGTTTTGAGTTCCTGGCGGATTTCGGCGACGCTCTTGAAGGTCAGTAGAGGATGCGTGAAGGTGTGGTTGCCGACTACGTGGCCGGCCTGGACGATTTCGCGGGCGAGGTCGGGGCGTTGCTGGACGTAGCGGCCGATCAGGAAGAACGTTGCTTTTACGTTGTGCTTCTCTAGAACTTCAAGCAGACGGGGCGTGTACGGGTCGTTGGGGCCATCGTCGAAGGTGAGTGCGAGTTGTTTTGTGCCGCGAGGCAGGCCGGTGAAGGTGCGGCCGTACCATTGTCCGGTAGGAGACATGGACTGGTAGCCGGCGGTGCAGAGCGCGGCGGTGGCGGCCGTTGCGGCGAGGATTCCGAACACGGTGGGATTGTAATGCATTGAGTAATTGGGGAATTTGGTGATTGGCAAATTGAAAAACCGCGGCGCGTTGGGATTTTCAATTCCTCAATTACTAAATTTCACAATTGCTCAATTGTTCCTGTTAACTCTTCCCGCAATTGCCACTTGAGGCTATCCGAGATATCCTCTGAATTCCGAACCATCGCGGGAACTCGTCCTACTTAACCATGGCCAATCTTTTTGAGCTGCCCCGGTACATTGCAGTGGAAGGGCCCATTCGAGTGGGCAAGAGCACGCTGGCGCGGATTCTGGCGGAGCGGCTGAATGCGCAGCGGGTGATGGAGGCGGAGGCGAATCCGTTTCTGGATTCGTTTTATGAAGGCGACCGGGGGGCGGCGTTTCAGGCGCAGTTCACTTTTCTGGTGCGGCGGTTCGAGAAGTTGCAGGCGCTCGATCTGGGGGCGCAGTCGCAGAGAATTGTTGTGTCGGATTTTATTTTTGAAAAAGACAAGCTGTTTGCCTGCCTTAATCTGAC
>JBELAE010000115.1:0-12771 GCA_049509155.1 Candidatus Sulfotelmatobacter sp. | reverse complement strand
ATGCCAAGACGGCGCGGCACAGCGTGGTGTGGGCGATGGTGCTGATTGGCAGCTTCTACATTATGACGACGTTTCTGGGATTTGGAGCGGCGACGATCATGGGACCGGACTTCATCAAGACGCATGGGGGCACGAACATGAGCGCGCCGCTGCTGGCTAATGCGCTGGCGGGATCGGTGTTCTTTGCGTTCATTTCGGCGATCGCGTTTGCCACGATTCTGGCGGTGGTGGCGGGACTGACGATCAGCGCGACGACTTCGTTCTCGCACGATTTCTGGACGAACGTGGTGCACAACGGAGTGGAGCGCAAGGCGGGAGAAGAGGTGATGGTGGCGCGGATTTCGGCGTTTGTGGTGGGTGGGGTGGCGATTGGGATCGCCATTGTGCTGGGGCCGACGGCGAATGTTGCGTTCCTGGTGGCGCTGGCGTTTGCGGTGGCGGCGTCGGCGAACCTGCCGGTGATTGTGCTGTCGATTTACTGGCGGCGGTTCAATACGACGGGGGCGGTTTCAGGACTCGCGGTGGGGTTGCTGGCGTCGATTGGGCTGATTCTGATTAGTCCGAGCCTGATGGCGATTGATCCGCCGACGGTGACGGGCACGGCGCGGCACCTGATTCAGGCCAAGGCGTGGTTTCCGCTGGAGAATCCTGGCATCGTGAGCATTCCGCTGGGATTTATCGCGGCGATTCTGGGCACGCTGGTTAGTCACGAACCGACGTCGCAGGATAAGTTCAACGAGTTGCTGGTGCGGTCGAACACGGGACTGGGGGCGGAGAAGGCGACGGCTGCCTAGTCTGACTCCGCCTGCTGGCATCCAACAGCCGTGGTGGAAGTCGGAAACTCAAAACCAGCGCCTAAAGGCGCATTGATTGTGCGGCACTGATGGCACGCATGAATGCGTGCCCTGATACGAATCGCACTTGCACCACAGGCTGCTGCCCACAGGCTGCTAAGGAGAAGCTTGCATGGTTTCGACCGCGCCAACCGTTCGATCCTTGTCTTCGGTGACGGACTTGGATCTTAGAAAGCGGAGCGGGCTGGAGTTGTTCTGTTTGTCATTTCTCGCCCTCTTTCTCGAATTGATGGTGATTCGCTGGGCGCCTGCGGTCGTGCGACTGATCGCTTATTACGCTAATCTGCTGTTGATCAGTTCTTTTCTCGGCCTGGGTGTGGGAGCGATTCTCGGCAAGAAGAGGAAGTCGCTCTTTGGATGGCTGCCGGCTCTGCTGCTGATCAACGTGGTGTGGCTGTTGATTGCGCACTTCGTCACGCTGCCGACTACTGCTTCGGAGAGCAGGTTTTATACACCTTCTCCTCAACTGGTGCGCTACGTAAGCCTGGTGGGTATTTTCGTCAGCAACGCGATTGTGTTCGTGCCTCTGGGACAGAGGATCGGATCGATCTTCGAGGCTCTGCCGCCGTTGCTGGCTTATTCCTGGGACTTGGGCGGCAGCCTTGCGGGGACGCTGTGTTTCGGTGTTTTCTCGTTGAGGTACTTTTCGCCAACGCTGGGAATGGGATTCGTCGCTTTCGCGATCATTCTGCTTCTTCCGCGGGGGCAGTGGTTGCGAGCAATCCCGGTGCTCGTTCTGGCGCTGGCGGGCGTGTATTATTCGGTTAGTCCGAGTGCAATCTGGTCACCGTACTATTACATCGTTGTGGTGTTGCAGGGTGATAAGCACGGGAATGCTCCCGTACGAGAGCCACAGCCGGGGCTGCGCACGATGCAGGACCCGCCCATCTACGACGTGAGGGTAAACCACTACTTTCTTCAGAGCGACGGCAGCTTCGACCCGGGGCGGTATTCTCCGCTGAACAGGGCCCAGATTCTCGACGCGAGACTGCAGTACGACTTGCCGTATGCAGTCGCGCCGGCCCACCGACGGGTGCTGATGTTAGGGGCGGGAGGAGGCACGGACACACAGATCGCGGTGCTGAACGGAGCCGAACAGGTGGATGCGGTGGAAATCGACCCGATGTTAGTGAAGTTATCGAACCGGTTCAATGCTTCGGGAATTTACGAGAATCCGAAGGTCCATGTTCACGTCGAGGATGCACGGGCGTTTCTTCGGCGTTCAAGCGGCGGATACGACATGGTGGTCTTCGGCTTTTTGGATTCACAAACGCTGTTTAGCTCAATGAGTAATATCCGGTTGGACGGTTATATCTACACGGTGCAGAGTATGCAGTCGGCGTTCCGGTTGCTGAACGAAAATGGAGTGTTGTCCCTTTCTTTCATGGCCGGGCATGAGTGGCTCGCCCGCAAGTTGGTGCGCATGGTTGCGCTGGCCACGGACCAGATGCCGGTTGTGTATGAGAGTCAGGGACAGGTGGTGATTTGCGCGTTTCGAGGTCAGCACTCTGACCCGCCGCCGCAGTACGGCCGGTTCGTACGTACAACCTTCCCACTGGGCGACGACTTGTCGGAAGCAGTTGCGCCCACCGACGACTGGCCCTTTCTTTACCTTTCGCACAAAACCATCCCGGCGGATTACCTGATCGTGATTGGAATCCTGCTGGCGATCACGGTACCGGCGGTGTTCATGCTGCGCGGTCGTGGGTTCGGCATGAGCGACGGCCACTTCTTATTTCTTGGGCTGGGTTTTCTGCTGCTGGAGACGAAGAGCATTTCGGATTGTTCGCTGTATTTTGGCACGACCTGGTTCGTAACCCTGGTGGTGGTGACGGGCGTTCTTCTGATGGTTTTGGCTGCGAATCTGTTGGCGATGCGCATGAGCGGTTTCCGGCCGTGGCTGTACGCGCCACTGATCGCCACTCTGCTGCTGCTCTACTTGGTAAAGCGGGACGCTGTTCTGGCGCTGAGTTTCGACGAACGACTATTGTGGTCGCTTCTGGTGGTGCCGCTGCCGATCTTTTTTGCCGGACTGATCTTCTCTACGACCTTCCGCCAAGCGGCGAACCCATCGTCGTTGTTTGGCGCAAACCTGATCGGAGCGATGATCGGTGGATTCAGTGAGTATCTCAGCATGATCATCGGCAACCAGAATCTGATGTTTTTGATTATTGGAGCGTACTTGGTCAGTCTCGCTTTTCAAATGCGGCTGCTGAAGGGAGATGGACTGTGAGACCGTGGGCCTGAGGTCTGACGCCATTTGTTGATATGCTAGATTTGGTTCGCGGGCCTATAGCTCAACGGTTAGAGCAGCAGACTCATAATCTGTTGGTTCCAGGTTCAAATCCTGGTGGGCCCACCACGGAATTCCAGAGTTTTAGGTGGAGTCAGGCTGGAGTATCTCGTTTCGCCGGGCTTCGCCTGGGCGAGACGGCCGAAGGCGGCCGTCCCTAACATGAGCAGTTTAGATTTGTGGCTTCTGGGCTGTTTTCTTGGTCACACCATCAGACCTTTAGGCCGTTGGTACATGGTCTGATCTCTTCACCCTTCTGGTTCCATTCGTTGACACTCTTACAATTCGGGAATTAGAGTTGCGTACATTCTCATCAAAAATGCGAAATTGGCAGGAGGCAAGGATGCGATCGAAAGTATTCTGGGCGGGGGTCTTGGTGTGTTTGGCCTCGGCTTCCTCTCTGGCGCAGGACCCCACCAAGGTTGAACCAAAGCACTACAAACTGGATTTTGAGAATGACCATGTGCAGGTGGTGTCGGTTCACTACGGGCCCCACGAAAAGTCCGCACTGCACGATCATATTGGCGGCGTGGTGGTGAGCCTGACCGAAGCGCATCTTCGTTTTACCGATGAGAACGGGAAGGTGCGCGAGGTGTTCTCTAAGGCAGGGGAAGCGCGGTGGTATCCGCCGTTTAAGCACAGGGTGGAAAACTTGGGCGATACTTCTTACGAGGCACTCTACATCGGGGTGAAGAGCAAACCGGCGAGTGCGGCGAATGGTGCGGCGGGTCCGGCGACTGGGTTGGACGAAAGAAGGTTGGACGAAGAGACGAAGAAGATCGTTGCAGCGTATCTGCTGGCGTCCGGAAAGCCGTGAGTGGGTTGGTGCAGCTGAAGGCGCGGACGGAGAGCCACGGCTTGGGGGACTGAGGGGGACGCGCAGCGTCCATCGGTCCGCCGTCAATGATCCCGTCGTGCGTCATCCGTTGTTCATTGTTCATCGTTTATCGTTCATCGTTTATCGTCAATTGTTCGCGGCGCGGCAAATCCGATGAACCCCCCTTCCGTAACACCTTCTTCGCATCGAAAAGCCGCAGTTCTGCTGGGCATCATCACTTTTCTTTCGTTTATTTATTTCTATGAGGGCGGCGGGTGGAATCAGAACTCGCGCTTCGATCTGCTGCGCGCTATTGTCGAAGGGCATACGCTGCGGATTGATGCCTACCATGAGAACACGCAGGACAAGGCGCACTTCGATGGACATTACTACTCGGACAAAGCGCCGGGGGTGGTTTTTCTTGCCGTGCCTTTTGCGCTGGCGGCAAGGCCGATGCTGAGGGTCTGGGGGATTGATCCGGAATCGGCGCGGGGAGAGATTGCGCTTTCTTATATGGTGAGTGCGGGCGCGGTCGCGCTGCCGGCGGCGTTGGCGGGAGTGTGCCTGTTTTTTCTCGGGCTGCGGTTCGGGGGTGGGGCGAGTGGGAGCGCATTTGCGGCGCTGGTGGTGTGCCTGGGGACTCCGGTGTGGGCGTATGCGGGGCTGTTTTGGGCGCACGCGCTGGTGGGAGCTTGCCTGGTGTTTGCTTTCGCTTCGGCGCTGAAGCTGCGCGACAGCATTAGCTCGCGGGGAGATTTTTTCTGGGGTTTGGCGGTTGGGCTGTCGGCGGGGTGGGCGACGGTTACGGAATATCCTGCGGCGCCGGCTTCGGCGATACTGGCGTTTCTGGCTCTGTCGCAAGCGTGGCCGCGGGGGAGTGGGGCGCGCTGGCGGGTTGTCGCCGGAGTGGGATTGGGAGCGGGAATTTGTGTGATGGTGTTGCTGAGCTATCTGCATGCGGCGTTTGGCTCGTTTCGTCCGAGCTATTCGTATTACGATCCGCAGTCGTTTGCGTTTATGCAGCAACGTGGGTACATGGGACTGACTTATCCGCATCCGGACCGGCTGCTGAAACTTTTGTTTGGATGTTCGCGCGGGCTGTTCTTGGCTTCGCCGGTGGTGCTGGCTGCTCCTGTGGGGTTGTGGTGGTTGTGGAAGGAGAAAACTTACTCGGCGGGGGCGCTGGTCGCGGCGGGGATCGCGACTTATTATTTTCTGTTCAATGCGTCGTTCTACTGGTGGAAGGCGGGGCTGTCGTTTGGTCCGCGGTACGCGGGAGGGTGCATTCCACTGTTGTGTGTTGGGCTGGCCGTGGCCTGGGGACGCGCGACGCCGGCGTGGCGGCGGGTGCTGGTGGCGCTCGGGTTGGGCAGCGTGTTCCTGGTGTTGATGGTGGTTTCTACGACGTCGCAATTATCGATGCAGGATAGTTGTCCGCTGGTGCATTCGGTCTGGCCGGCGTTCTGGTCGGGACAAGTGGCGGTTAATCATGAATCGATGCTGACTTTGGCCGAGGCAGGATCGAGCGCGGACCCTAGCGCAAACTTGGGAGCATTTAATCTTGGGGAGTGGGTGGGACTGCGCGGGGTCGCGAGTCTGATTCCGCTGATCGCGTTGTGGGCGGTTGCGGGCTTGCTTTGGTGGCGGGTTCAGCGAGACATCGGCTAGACGATCTGCGTGTAAGATAATCCTTTGGACTTTTATGGCGGAGTTTCCAGTGGCGGCGATCGAAATTGACTTACTGCAGCGGGTCTACGCGGCGTTTAACCTGCGGGAAATCGAGAGCGTGCTCGCCGTGATGGTTGACGACGTGGATTGGCCCAACGGCATGGAGGGCGGGCGCGTGCGCGGTAAAGCTGAGGTGCGGGGCTACTGGACACGGCAGTTCGAAGTGCTTGATCCGAAGGTTGAGCCGCAGAAGTTTACCGCGGATGCGGACGGGCGGATCGCGGTTGAGGTGCATCAGGTGGTGCACGACAAGAGCGGGAAACTCGTGGTGGATCAGATGGTGCGGCATGTTTACGAAATTCGCGATGGTTTGATTCGGAGTATGGAGATTCGCTAGCTGGATTCGGCGTGAATTTATCATTGAAGGGGAGTTATGGCGCACACGGTTTTTTGCGTGAAGTTGAAGAAAGAAATGCCGGGGCTGGATGAGCCTCCGTTCGACAACGACCTGGGGAAGAAGGTGTATGACAATGTATCCCAGGAAGGGTGGCGGATGTGGGTGGAGCATTGCAAGATGCTGCTGAATGAGTATCGGCTGAACCCGGCGCGGCGCGAGGATCAGGAAGTCATCGTGAAGCAGATGGAGCAGTTTTTCTTTGGCGAAGGGTCGGCTAAGCCGAAGGAGTACGTGCCGCCGGCGAAGTAAGGCGTTGGCGGGGGCTAAAGCCCCAACGAGATTTGCCCGCTTTACGCGGCGCTGAAGCGCCGCTCTTCCACGGTGCTGTCACGGCACCGCGCTGCAATGAATCTGAACATATGCGGGCAACGTTTGTTTCCTGGGGACAGGGGTCAAGGACAGCCTCGCTGCGCTCGGCGGACGGACGAAGGCGTCCGTCCCCACACGAGCATCTTAGCCCCACACCTGCATCTCAGCACCCACTCTAGCGTCTCAGCCCCACGCTAGCATCTTGGCCCACACCGGCGTCTGAGCCCATCCTGGCTGTTTCGGGAATGACCATTTTGGTTACTTTGGTAGTTACCTGACTGCACCAAAATTGTTGCACATTTCATCAACCCGTAACATTGCGCTGCTAGAACAGAGGTGTGGATCTGCCCGTGTACAACACGCTGATCCTTTCCGACCTGCACCTGGGTGCAGAGACTAGTCGCGCCCGCGAAGCCACGCAGGTGCTCAAGAACAGCCGGTTCCAGCGGCTGATTCTGCTGGGCGACATTTTTGCCGATCTCAATTTTGCCCGCCTCACCAAAGAGCACTGGAAGTTTCTTGGGTATATCCGAAAGCTTTCCAATCCCAAGCGGCACATCGAAGTGGTGTGGGTGGAGGGCAATCACGACCACGGGTTGACCGACATCATGTCGCACCTGGTGGGGATTCGGGTTTACCAGGATTACCGTTGGGATTACGGCGGGCTGCGGCATATTGCGATTCACGGTCACCAGTTCGACGGGTTTCAGGTGAACCGGATTCGGCTGAGCCGGTGGGGTACGTCGCTTTTTCTGCAGTTGCAGAAGCTGGATTTGAAGGGCAATCCGATTACTCGGATGATTGACCGGTTGAATACGCGCTGGTTGCGCATGTCGGCAAAAGTGGCATCGGGGGCGCTGGCCTACGCGCGGCAACATGGCGCCGGCCGGATTTTCTGCGGGCATACGCACGAGGCGATTCACGCGGAGCAGGACGGCATCTATTACTACAACTCGGGCGGGTGGGTTGATTCCCGGCTGACTTATTTGACGGTGGATGAACAGGGGGTAAAAACGCATGAATACAACGAGCACGACTACGAACGAGCTGACGATCGTGATTCCGGCGAAGAACGAGGCGAAGCTGATTCCGCGACTGCTGACGTCGCTGACGAATCAGGATTACTCGAAGATGTCGAATACGAGAGTGTTGGTCGCTGACGCGAACTCGACGGACGGGACACCGGAGATCGTGATGAGCTTTCGCGACCGCCTGAATGTTGGCGTGATTCGCGGCGGGATGCCCTCGGTGGGACGGAACCAGGGCGCGGCGCAGGCGGATACTCCCTATGTGCTGTTTCTGGATGCGGATGTGGAACTGGCCGACCGGACGCTGATCCGGCGCTGTGTGGAGAAGGCCCAGGCTAAGCAACTGCACTGTGTGACGACGAACATTGTGTGCGATCAATGCAGCTGGGTGGACAAGGCGTTCTATGTGACGGTCGATTTTTTTCAGTACCTGTCGTATGTGCACCGTCCGTTTGCGACTGGGATGTTCATGTTCTTTGATCGGAAAAAATTCTGGGAACTGGGCGGATTTCATGAGCAGATTCTGTTTGCGGAAGACTACCGGCTTAGCCAGCAAGTGGAGCGCAAGCGCTTTGCGATTGTGCGGGGCGGGGTCTACACCACCAACCGGCGTTTCAAGAAGATGGGACATTTGCGGGTGGGCTGGTTGTTCCTGTGGACCGCGATGAACTTTTGGAACGAGAAATATTTTCTGCGCGATCACAAGTATTGGGCGCATGAGCCGGATAGCGTGCCGCACGCGTAGGTTCTGTGCGGCATAGGCGAACAGCAGGTTCCTCCACTGCGCCGTCGCTTTCGCTCCGGCTTCGGTCGGAATGACAAAGTTGGGAAGAGGTATCGTACACAAGAGTTTTGCCGGCCACAAAAGACAGGATTCAGCCAACCAGCTGAATCCTGTTTTGTTTATAAGGAGTTCGATCCAGACTTCAGAAGCGCAGGACAATGCCGGTCGACAAGCGCACGTTGTCTTGCGTGGCGCCGAAGAAGCCGGTCCGGACGTAGTCGCCCTGGAAGCGCCAGGCTACGGGACGAATGATGCGGTAATCCAGGCCGCCTCCGAGCGCGGTGGAGAAGGAACTATCTGAGCCGGCCGCGTTGGCATTGATGTGTCCGACGCCAAACATGGCCTCGGCAAAGGGTCGAAATCGACCGAATGACGCGTAGACGCGTGGTCCGAACAGGACGTTGTATACCGCTAGATTGACGGAAGTATATGGGGGCTGCAGACAGGGAAGCGGACCGGGACATGGAAATGGGACAACGGTCTGTGAGCCGTAGTGGCTGCTGAAATCGGCGACGAAGCTGAGGTGGGGCACTACCCTGCCTTCGAGCGTTGCTTCCCAACCGTTCATGTTGACGTTATTGGCCGCCAAGGAAGGCAGATTGGCGTTGTAGTAGGAGTAGCCCAAGAATACGTTGCCGTTGGGAACCTGGGCGAGCGTCGTACCGGCAAACACGGTAAGCATGAAAGCGACTAAAAGCGTGTTACGCATGACTTTCCTCCGCACATAATTGTTAGATGCAACTCCTCGTCAGTTCAAAAAATGTCCAGCCAGCTATGTGACTCATCCCCTTGAACGCGGCGAATATCGAATCAGCGAACATCGAATCAACCCTTAAAAACGGACCACGATGCCGGTCGAAAGTCGGACATTATTCTCGTATGCGGAGAAGAGGTGAGTCGACACGTAATCACCCTGGAAACGCCAGGCCACGGGGCGGATGATGCGGTAGTCGAGGCCTCCTCCAACTGAAGTGGCGAAGCTTGAGTCCGATCCCGGTAGGCCGGTTGAGGCATGCGCCACACCGAACGCGAATTCGACGAAGGGCCGAAACTTCCCGAACGACGCTGAGAAACGCGGCCCGAATAGAGCCTCAAACACGTGCGGGTTAATGGTGGTGGGGCAGACCACTCCGAGCGCGCAGGTTGCCCCATCGTTCACGAAGTTCTGGGAACCGTAGTGGCCGCTGAAGCCGGCCACATTCCGACGCCGGGGAACACCTTGCCCTCGAGCGAGCCTTCCCAGCCGTTGAGGTTGGCGCGGCCGGCACCGATAAGATTTGTGTTGTAGTAGGAATAGCCGAAGAAGACGTTGCCCGCGGTCGGCACCTGGGCGCTGGCCAGAGCGGCAAACGAGATCATCGTCCAAACGACGACCGGAACGGTTCGCATAAAATCTTCCTCCCCCGCAGGCAGACCCGCGCCGGCGCAGAAAGTTGTGAAACTCCTCAGAAGCGGAACACGATGCCGGTCGACACGCGCAGATCATTCTGGGTTGTGCTGTAGAAATGCGTGGCGACGTAGTCCCCTTCTGCCCGCAGGGCGACGAGACGAACCAAGCGATAATCGATGCCGCCGCCCACAGCGGTGGCGTAGGAAGTATTGGTCGGGAAGGATCCGGCGGTGCTGATGTGCGCGAGGCCGACCATGAACTCGCCGAACGGAGTGAACTTGCCGACCGGCACGGAGACTCGGGGACCGAACAGGACCTCATACTGGTGGCCGGTCACGCTGGTGTTCACGGGGCCGTTGGGTGTGAGCGCTGTTGTAAAGTTCTCCGTGCCGTAGTGTCCGCTGAAATCGGTGACTATGCCGACCCAGGGTACGAGTTTGCCTTCGAGGGAGCCTTCCCATCCCTGCAGGTTGGCGCGGGTGATGTTGCCGATGGCTAGCGAACTTGTATTCTCGAAGGAATATCCAAAGAATATGTTTCCGGATCCTGGGATTTGGGCGTTGGCTAATCCCGTGCAAACAAATAGCAGGATGGCGATCCATGCAGTTTTGAGCATGACGAGAATCTCCCTTTCTGGTTTACCAACCCGTGCGGGACGAAAAAGTTCCGGCTCGAACGATTTGGAAACCCGGGTGGGGATGCGGTCTTGTCTTGAGGAGAAGTGGCGTTCCGCGCGAGATCCCCTTCGACGCGCTTCGCTTGCTCAGGGCAGGCTCTCGCTTCGCCTGAAGAACGGCTCCGCTCGGGATGACGCAGACGATGATGTCGCTTGTCAGAATGCAAACTACGTTACGGGCATGGGCTGACGAGAGAACTATGCTTGGCCGCGGCTCAGAAGTGCCAGACAATTCCTGTGGAGACGCGGTAGTCGTCCTGGTTGGCGCTGGCGTAGTGGCCGTGCATGTAATCGGCCTGCAAGCGCCAGGAAAATCCCTTGAAGCGAAGTTTGTAGTCGGCGCCGCCGCCGACGTCGATCGACAGTGGATTGTAGATGAAGCCATCGGAGTTGACGTGCCGGACGCCGGCCATGGCTTGCACGAAGGGGCGCCATTTTCCGTAGTTGAAGGAAAGGCGCGGACCGCCGACGAAATTGTACTGCGTGACGGGATAGCTGCCGTGGCGATAGAAACCGCTGGCATCGGCCACCAGGCCGAGACGCGGAAAGCGGGTAAAGGGGAGCACCTCGAGCGAGCCGTCAAAGCCGCGATAACTCTGCCGGTTGATGACGTCGGTGAGTTGGCCGTAGGAGACACCGGCGTAGACGTTGCCATTGGGAAGAAGTCCGTTAAATTGTGCCGACATCGGGAGCGAAAACAGGATGAAACCTAAAAACGCCAGCACCACGGCAGCAGTCTTCGACACGAATTATTCCTCCCCGGCGGGTGCGCCGGCAAAAAGTGCAATTTAATCAACGAAATCCGTTAGATGCAGTGTACTGGATGCCCAAGATGTCCCAGTCGACAAAATTTGTCCCGGCCACGCCGGGCCTGCGGGCTCGCAGATGAACGAAAATTTACTTGATTTTCATGGTTCCAAAACCAACGTCCCTGCGTCTATCTACTAGGATGCAACCAATGGACATGAATTGGCAAATGGGGCCGCAATGGCAAGTCGCGGCTGCTTTCGAACCATATAAGGAGTCGAAGTTGAAACTCAGTCTGGAAACACGCAATCGCGGCGAGGTCATCATTGTGCATTGCCAAGGGCGCATCGTGTATCGCGATGAGGCGGCCGTGCTGGCGCGGGTGGCGGGCGAAGTTCTGCAGCAGGCGCGGAAGCTGGTGCTCGACCTCAGTGGGGTGAGTTCGATCGACAGCGCGGGGATTGGAGAACTGGCTCTGCTGCAAAGCTGGGCGCAGGGACGGCACGGAGAGCTTAAGCTTGCGGGAGCGAGTCCGCTGGTTGCGGAGTTGCTGGAGCTGACGAATCTGGATTCGGTGATGGAAGTGTATCCGTCAGTGGAGGCGGCGCTGGATTCGTTCCGAGAAGAGCAGGTGGGCGAGGAGCAGGTTTGCGCCGACTGCTGAGGGTCGCGACGAGTTCTTAATCGACGATTTTTTATTTAAGGAGCGAGGTTCGCCTTGCTCCTTTTTTATTGGTGCGGGCTTGATGGTTTGGTCGATGCGGACGTGTGGGTCTCTGTCGTCTCTGCGGGACTCCGCTCCACTTTCTTGTTTGCTTACCCAGGACTTACGCCCCTTCGACTCCGCTCTGTCGAGATCCCCATTTCCCGCAAAGAACGCGCGAGAAATGGGGCACCCGGCTCCTTATTTTCTTTCCTGCGATCTAGTTCTCGCGCTGGAAGCGGTAGCGGCCTTTGCGATCTACGGCCACGGCTTCGGCTACTTTCAGAAATGCGCGGGCGGCGTGCGAGAGGTTTGCATCTTTGCGGTAGATGAGGCGCAGCTTGCGTTTCAGTTGCAACTCGCGCACCGGGATGCGCACCAGTTCCCCGCGCGCGATTTCCGTTTCGACGCTGATTTCAGGGAGCAACGCCACGCCGTTTCCCATGGCGACGAATTGCTTGATGGCCTGCAGCGTGGGCAGTTCGAGGTCCATGTGCAGCGGGGTTTTGTGAGTTTTGAACAGTTGGATCACTTTCTCGCGGTAGGGCGACGAAACAATGTGGGCGACGAAAGATTCGACTCCCAGTTGGCGGATGCTGACCTGAGGAGCCGACGCCAGCGGATGGGTGGGTGGAACGACGAACACGAGTTCGTCGAGATACACGACCACGGAGTGCAGACTGGCCTCCTGGGGCTCGTAAGAAAGCACGCCGAACTCGACGTTGTAGCGTAGGACATCGTCGGGGATGTGACTGCCGAGAGCGCGCTCGACCGTGATTCTGATCATGGGATGCAGGCGGCGGAACTCGGCCAGGATCGGCAGGAGGTAGAGCACGGTGAATTCGTTGGCCGCGATGACCAGCTTGCCTTTCTGGAGCTCCCGGAGTTCGGTCAGAGATTCGGCTGCTTCAGTGCGCAGGTTGATGAGTTTTTCGGCGTATTCGAGCAGAACTTTTCCGGCGTCGGTGAGCACGCCCTCGCGGGACGAGCGGTCGAACAGGGCTTCGCCGAGTTCGTCCTCGAGTTTGCGGATGGTCTGGCTGAC
>JBELAE010000114.1:0-12856 GCA_049509155.1 Candidatus Sulfotelmatobacter sp. | reverse complement strand
ATTGTCCCTTATCGCTCTCAGCTCGCCCGCGATCTTCCCACGTATACATCTCCTTCGAAACGATGTCCGTCTCTTCCCCGACTCCGCGCGCAAACAGTTCTGTGCTCTCGAAAATCGGTGTGCGAATTTCCTGGAAGTTGTAGGCGCGGAACACATCCCGCACCGACGCCTCCACAAAATTCCATAGCGCCGTTTCCGGCGGCAGCAAATCTCGCGTCCCTCGCACTGCTTTGATCATTCCGTTCCCAATCTCCCGTTCCCATTCTTACTCTGTCATCCTGAGCGGAGCGAGCTCGAATGAGCTCGCGCAGTCGAAGGACCTCTGCAATCTCAGCACCACCACAAGCCTATCAGGGAGTTCTCTCGACGAAACCCGGCGCTACCTGCGGCACGGTCAGAACACCTCAATGAATCCCATGCGGCATCGACATGATGGGGGTCCTTCGACTCCGCCTGCCGGTTCGCTTTGCTCACCGCCCTGCTGCGCTCAGGATGACAATTCTGCTTACTCGGTACTCACGACTCATCTCTCCCGCAAATACTCATCCTTATATCCCAAATAATTCCGCGCGTACCGCAGGATCGCCTCTTCATCCGCCGCCTCGATCTTCCGCCGAAACTTTCCCGGAGACCCCATCCACAGCGATCCCGGAGCGACCACCGTACCTTCCGGAATCAGCGTCCCCGCCGCGATAATCGATCCCGCCCCAATCCTTGCGCCATTCAGGATAATCGTCCCCATCCCGATCAAGCACCGGTCTTCGACCACGCAGCCATGCAGCGTCACCGAATGTCCTACCGTGACGTACTCCCCCAAATAAACGCCCCACTGCTGCTTCATGCCATGCAGCACGCAGTTGTCCTGCACATTGGAGTGCGCCCCAATGCGAATCTCATGCACGTCCCCGCGCACCACCGCATTCATCCACACCGAGGCGTGCTCGCCTAGGACCACGTCGCCAATAATCTGCGCCGAGTCGTCCACGTAACAAGTCGCCGGAATCACCGGCCGCACACCTTTATAGGATCGAATCATGTCCCAAACCCTTCACGCACTCAGCCAGATGAGGACAATCAACATACCACGATTTCACGAACTCCCGCGCAGCCGCGGGCCAAACCGTTCGTCTCCATCATCCCGATCCCGATCGCGGCCCGCAATCCAGTCCGCAGCATAATTATTGACACGCTGGCGACACGCACGCGACATTCCCACCTCTTTTTTACAACGTCAAGACGCGCTTATGACACCCGGTTGCGACCATCTTCGTAATCTCGAACCTGTAAGCGGATTGCAATGCGGACGCAGGCTGACGGTAATCCGAAAACAGCAGCCATGAACCCAAGCTTCAAGAATCCAGGTTCTGGAGTCGATCCCGAGTAATTCGCGAAAGGAGAAACTACATATGAAGCTCAAACCGTTGTTCAAAACAGCGATTCTCAAGCAATCGATTCTCGGGCTGCTCACGATCCTGGCGGTTGCCTCGACTATGTTCGCTCAGCAGGCCGGCTACTCGCAAACCAACCTCGTCGCCAACACGGCCGGTGTGGCCAACAACACCGATGCTCAACTCTCCAATCCCTGGGGCATCTCGTTTATCCCCGGCAACCCCTTCTGGATTGCCAACAATAACGGAGGCACTTCAACCCTGTATGACGCCGAAGGGAACAAGCAGTCGTTGGTCGTGGGCATCCCCAGCGCCGCAGTGAATCCTTGCAGTCCCGGCTGTCCCACCGGCACGGTCGCCAACTCTCTTACCGGATACTTCGGCAACGGATCTTTCCTCTTCGATACGGAAGACGGAATCATCGCCAACTGGACCGGCGCGCCCAACGCGGTTGTCGCGGTCGACAATTCTGCCTCAGGCGCCGTCTACAAAGGCCTGGCCTTGGTGACCAACAGCAGCGGCACTTTCCTTCTGGCGGCAAACTTCAACAGCGGCAAGATCGATGTATTCGATCGCAACTTCAACCCCACCAACCTCACTGGCACTTTCACTGATCCCAACCTTCCGGCAACTTACGCCCCTCACGGAGTCCACGTGATTAACAACGTGATCTACGTGGCCTACGCCGTGCAGGATTCGGCCAAGCATGATCCCACGATTGGCGCCGGCCTCGGCCTCGTCGACACCTTCGACGTGAACGGCAACTTCATCAAAACCTTCGCTTCGGGCGGCACGCTGAACGCTCCCTGGGGCGTCGTTGCAACTCCCTCAACCTTCGGAACCTTCGCCGGGGACATACTGATCGGCAATTTCGGCGACGGCACCATCAACGCCTTCGACACCACCGGAAACTTCAAGGGCCAGCTCACCGATTCTTCGAGTCACGTACTCACCAACCCCGGACTCTGGGACATGGTCTTCGGCGCGGGCGGCACGGGCGATCCCGGCACTCTTTATTTCACGGCGGGAGGCGCCAGCCAGACCAGCGGCTTGTTCGCCACGCTCGTTCCGGCCGCCGCAGTCACCAGTGCCGACTTTTCCCTTAGCCTTTCCACTCCGACGATCACGGTTACACCGGGAAGCTCAGCCACGGTCACCGTCAATTCCGCGGCGGTGGGAGGTTTCAACAGTCAGATCACGCTCTCCTGCTCGTCAGTCGCAGGCTTGACGTGTTCCTTTTCTCCGTCGACGATCTCCCCGGGATCGAGCACCGCAAGCTCAACTCTGAGCTTGGCCGCGGCAGCCACTGCTCCGACCGGCGGATACGGCCCAGCGATGGTCCTGCTGTCTGGTCTGGGGCTGCTCGGAACAGTTTTTGCCGGCCGTCGCAAACTCTCGCCAGGAAAAGCAACGAACTTTCTGTTGATGGCTGGACTGGCTCTGCTTCTCGCCGGTACGACTTTTACCGTCGCCTGCGGCAGCAGTTCCAGTCCAAAAACCACTACCACCACGCCGAATCAAGCAACCGTGATGGTGACGGGAACCTCTGGTTCGCTCAGTCACTCGATTCCCGTGACCGTTACGATCCAATAACGACTGCAACACAACCGGAGAGGCCGGGGCGCACGCTGAGCCCCGGCTTCAACCGCACTACCGACGCCACGATCGGCTTGTATCAACACTTTGCTGCTGCTCCATTCCCACTCCGGGACTTGTGCAAGATAAAGACTTCGCTGCAAACCTTCCAGCCTCGTTCCCCGTGCTATACAGAGAGTGTCTCTCCTCTCCCGGGCCGCGTCCGGTTAACGCGGATCGGGTGTCCCTCCGAGCTGATCCATGTCGTGACGACTTCGCACGCAGGGGCGGCTCCATGTCTTCGACGCGCTTTTTTGCTCTTATCCTCGTGATCACAATGCTGGGTGCCGTCGGCCTGGCCGCCCAGGACGCTACCGGCGCCATCCACGGCACCGTGCTCGATCCCACGGGCAGCCGCATTGCCCAGGCGTCCATCGTCGTGGTCAACACCGCGACCGGCCTACGCTACACCGCGACCAGCGACGCCGAAGGCAGCTTCACTCTCGACCTGCTGCCGCCCGGAGATTACTCCGCCCGCGTCACAGCCGATGGCATGTCACCGCAAGTCACGCCCCAGTTGCACGTAGATGTTGGCGGAGAGGCAGCGTTAGATTTCCACCTCACCGTCGCCGGGGTCCACGAAACTGTCACCGTCTCCGGTGCGCCCGCCCTGGTTGAAACCCAGCCCAACGGCGTCTCCGCACTCCTCGACCAACGCGCCCTTGGCGATTTCCCCCTGAACGGACGCCGTTTCTCCGATCTTGCCCTGTTCTCTCCCGGCGTCACGCAAGACCCGCGCAGCCTGAATTCCTCGACCAACGGCGATCTCTCGGTCGGCGGCATTCGGGGATTCCAGAACAGCTTCCTGGTCGACGGCGGCGACTTCAACAACGCCTTCTTTGCCCAGCCGCGTGGACGCGATCGCGCTCCCTACGAAATCTCCACCGAAGTTGTGCAGGAATTCCGCGTCTCCACCACCTCTTACGGCGCCGAGCAGGGCCGCTCCGGCGGCGCCGTCATCAACGTTGTCACCAAGTCCGGTTCTAATCACCTGCACGGAACGGCCTTCTACCATCTCCGCGACAGTTCCCTCGGTGCGGCTGATGATTTTTTGGACCAGGCCGTTCCGCCAGTCGAACCAGCCGGCGGATGGCCATGCCCGGGCATTAACGGGGATAGTCAGCCTCTCCAGCCGCACAACCGCCAGCAACAATTCGGAGGCACAGTCGGCGGTCCGCTCAAGCGCAACAAGGTTTTCTTCTTCGCCGGATTCGATCAGCACATCTTCCATAGTCCCAATGTCGTCGAATTCGTGGGCGGCGGCACGCAAGTTATCCCGCAGGCCGGGGCTGGACCCTACACCCCCGGCGACTACGAGACTAGCGACCAATCCCTGGTCTGTGGCGCGGCCTCGCAACTGACCTCGCTCGCCGGAGAATATCCGGCGGCGCAAATCGGCAACAGCTCCTACGCCAAGCTCGACATCAACATCACGCCCCGCAACCAACTCGCGCTCAGGGTCAATACCACGCGTTACTGGGGAGCCAACAACGTCTTTCTCGACCCGGCGAGCCCCGTCACCTACGATTCCATCAGCGACAACGGCGAGGAACTCGTCTCCACCGAAACCGGCAGCCTTTCGCTCACCTCAAGCTTCAATCCGCGCTGGATCAGCCATCTCCGCGCCCAGTTCTCGCGCGACCTGCAACAGTCCTTCAGCAACACCAGCAACGTGCTCATCAAGTTGCCCAACATCCTCGACGGCATCGGACGCTCCGACCTGCTTCCCCGCGAGACCCGCGAACATCGCCTGCACCTCGCAGAAACCATAAGCTACGAGGGCTCCCGCAATGCGTGGAAGTTCGGCGGCGACGGCCTCATTACCTGGCTCTACGACTTTTTCCCCAGCCAGCAAAGCGGCGAATACCTTTTCTATCCTCTTAAAGTCGATCCTTTTACGTTTGAGCCCATGGAAGCCGGACTCGAACTCACGCCCCTCCGCGCCTATGCTCACCAGGTCCCGCATTACTATCTGCAAAGTTTCGGCGGCGCATCCTCTAATCCCAACACCAACGAATACGCCGCTTTCGCGCAAGACACCATTCGCGTTACCGACCGACTCACGCTGAATCTCGGTGTCCGCTGGGACCTGCAAACCTTTACCACCGCCGGACTTCTTTCCAACCCACTGTTTCCGCCCGCCGGCAAAGTTCCATTCCGGCCCTACAACTTCGCTCCGCGCGCCGGACTCGCCTATTCTTTCGGCAAAACCCGTCCCCTCGTGGTCCGCGCCGGATATGGCATCTTCTTCGTGCGTATCCCGCAGATTTACAATTCCACCATCCAGACCGAGAACGGCATCACCGATTCACAGGTCTTCCTCAACAACACCGATTACTACGACCACCAGGTATTTCCCACGTATCCGAACCCGCTTGTAACGTGTCCGCTGGTAGCCGTATCCTGCGCGCTGCCCGCGGGATTCACTCAGGGTGTTACGAATGAAGTTTCTGCATTCGCCCCGAACTTCGTTACTCCACGCGTGCAGCAAACCAGCATCACCTTCGAAAAGGAAGTCGCCGGACAAACCACCATCGCTCTTTCTTTCCTCAGCGTTCGCGGCGAACACCTCATCCGCGCGCTCGATGTAAATCTCCCGCCGCCCACCGCCCTCACCTACCCCATCTTCGATTCCACTGGATCGATCTTCCAGGGCGGCTACTACACAGTCGATTCCTTCGCCACCTGGCAGTTCACCGAATCGCTGACTTGCCCGTTTCCACCCTGCATCAACCCGCTGGGCCGTCCGATCGCCCAGCTGGGCTCGATCGACGAATTTCAGAGTGCCGCCTCCAGCTATTACAACGGAGCCACTCTGTCTATCAATCGCCGCGTCTCCCACGGATCCTATCTGCGCCTCGCCTACACCTTCGCCCACGCCATTGACGATGGCCAGGACGCTCTGGTTGCCGGACAGCCCGCTACGGTTCAGAATTCTTACGATCCCAGTGCCGAGCGTGGACCGAGCGTCACCGACCAGCGACAGCGCCTGGTGGCAGCTTTCTCCGTCGAACCTCGCCCGTTTCATCGCGGGCACGAAGTCCTCGGCCACGTCTTCAACGACTGGAAAATCTCCTCGGTCGTCAACTACGGCAGCGGACGCCCCTTCACTGCCACTGTCGACGGCGATCCCAACCAGGACGGGAACGACTTCAACGACCGCCTCCCCGGCTACACGCGCAACGCCTTCACCGGCCCGGACTACGCCACAGCCGATCTCCGCCTCGGTAGGACTATCCGTTTCCACGAACGCTACAAACTCGACCTCACCGCCGAATCCTTCAACCTTTTCAACCGCGACAACCAGCGCGTCACCATCACCTCCAACGGCCTTGTCTCCTCAGCCAGCACCTTCGTTCAAAGCTATGTCACCTCCACGCCCACGGCTTCGTCCACCGCCGCCCCCTATCCCGGCTACTACGAGTTGCCCGGCAATTTCACCAAACCCAGCGCCGCCTTCGCTCCCAGACAAATCCAGTTAGCCCTGAAACTAATATTCTGAGAACTCGCGAACGAAAGCTTGCGCCCGCGGAGCCTCCCGGCTTTAGCATTCCGATGGTTCCGGACCACCAAAGAGAGCTCTGTTATACCCATGGTTTCGGACCACCAAGAAGGCTTTGTCATTCCGACCGGAGCTTGCCCTTCCCGAAGGGAAGGGTAAGCGGAGTGGAGGAACCTGCTGTTCGACGACGTCGGCAAGAACCAACGTCTCAAAATGATCCAAATTTCCCGTTTCGGCTTCGTTGATTCACATATTCCCCCGCTTCCTATTGACTTGCGGTCAAATCCTTGTAATAACTATTCGGTCCATCCGGACGAGTTTGGGGGTGTGTCAGTTTGGCAGAAGTACGACTTCAAGAGGGAGAATCCCTCGAGAACGCTCTGCGCCGCTTCAAGCGCAAGGTGCAGCAGGAAGACATTATCAAGGAGGTTAAGCGCCACTCCTTTTACCTGAAGCCCGGCGAGAAAAAGCGTGTCAAAGCTGCTCTCGCGCGCAAGCGAGCCCGTAAGAAAACGCGTAAAGAACAGGACTAACGAAACAGAATAAGCGCAGTGAAGGGCCGCTCCGTCCCGGAGCGGCTCTGCTCAAATCTGGCCCCCGCCGTCTTGAGCTGCAAGCAGGGAATTTCATACTTATCGTTCTCCGGCATTTAAGCAGGATAGTTTGTACCCACGCCCATCCTGGGTGCGTGGCGGGCCGAGTCCAAGGGGCGGTAACGAGGGGGAGCAGTACACAACCTGTATTTTCGGTGTACCACCGCAGTTCTTTCCCCGCGGCTGGGCGCGCGGAAACGGGCTGAAGGGAGCCATCCTCAATGGAATTTCAGGACAAGGTGCTGAAGTGTATCGACTGTGGCAGTGATTTTATTTTCACCGCCGGGGAACAGCTTTTCTTTCACGACAAGCAGTTCAAGAACGAACCCAAGCGCTGCAAGGCTTGCAAGACCAAGCGGGTTACAGTTCTCGGCGCACCTCCTACGCCGGGACAGAACTACCGCTACACCAAGGTCGAAACTCAGGCCACCTGCTCCGGATGCGGAAAACAAACCACGGTTCCTTTCCGTCCCACGCAGGGCCGCCCAGTCTTCTGCCGCGAATGCTTCCAGTCGCGCAGGACGGCGGCTTCCGCATGATCGGGCTTCGGCTCGATCCGGCTCAGTTGGATTGAATCAGGCTTGATCTGGGGTGCCGCTGGCTCTCTTCGCCGGGAGAGTGCGGTACCATAGAATTGTGTCTGCATATTTTGTGGAGAACTTCGGCTGCCGCGCCACCCAGGCTGACGGCGCCGCCCTCGAACGCCAGTTCGAGCAGCGCGGCATGACCCGCGCTTCCTCTCCCGCACAGGCCTCCGTCGTCGTGTTGAACACTTGTACCGTGACCGCAGCTGCGGACCAGGATGCGCGGGCTGCTGTCAGAAGGGTGCGGCGGCAGAATCCTGAAGCGTGCATTGTGGTTACCGGTTGCTACGCGCAGCGCGCCCCGCATGAGATTGCCGCGCTGCCGGGCGTTAGCCTAGTGGTCGGGAACTCACACAAGCATCAACTGGCGGAGATTGTAAGCGTGACGTACGGCAATTCAGCTCTCGACTCAGGCTGCAGCAGTGAGCCCGACTTTGGGTGGCGCAGCGTCTTTGGCGCCGCGAATCGCCAGCCTTCTTTCGAAAGGGCTTTATCCTCCGAGGGACCTGCCTTCGTCCCACTGACAACTCTTACCGCGCCATCCCCAAGCGGAAACCCGGAGGCCGGGAGCCCCATTTTTGTCTCCGATATCTTCGCGCACACGGAGCTGCTTGCCGCCCCTGTGTTCGATGCTGCCAATGAGCGCACCCGCCCCAACCTCAAAGTGCAGGACGGATGCGACAACCGCTGCTCGTTCTGCGTGATCCCCTACGTGCGCGGCCAGAGTCGCTCGCTCGAGATGGATCGGATTCTGCGCGACGTCAACGGCCTGGTCGACTCCGGCTATCGCGAAGTCGTGATCAGCGGAATCAACCTCGGAAGATGGGGGAGGGATTTGGCTGTCAGCCGTCAGCTCTCAGTTTTCAGCGGGTCTCGCCAACGACAGACGATTAACGACCTGCCGATGCTTATTCGCGCCATCCTCTCCGAAACTGGCCTCGAGAAACTGCGCATCTCCTCGGTCGAGCCCATGGACTGGACCGAGGAACTGATTTCTTTGGTCGCGTCATCGCCGCGGATTGCGAAGCACGCGCACGTCCCCATGCAATCGGGCAGCGACGCGGTATTGCGGCGCATGCATCGCAAATATCGACCTTGGCATTATCGCGAGAAGATTGAAAAGATTCGCGCGGCCATGCCCACCGCGGCCATCGGCGCCGACGTCATGGTCGGCTTTCCTGGCGAGACCGATGCCGAGTTCGAAGCCACGCGCCGGATGATCGAGGAGCTGCCGTTTACTTATCTGCACGTGTTCACTTATTCCGCGCGTCCTGGAACTCCGGCGGCGGAGATGAGGAATCAGGTCCCAGTGCACTTGGCACGCGAGCGCAACCGCATCCTTCGCGAGTTGGCCGCCGAGAAAAAACTGGCGTTCATGCGCGGGTTCGTCGGCAAGGAGCTAGATGCGATCACTCTAAATGTTGTCGGCAACGACGACGGAGGCGAGTTTACCGAGGCCCTGACCGACAATTATTTGAAGCTGCGTTTGCAGGGGCGGCACGCGGCGAACCGCTGGCTGCGCACGCGGATTGAGGACGTAGAGGATTCGGCTCTGTTGGGAGCGGAGGTTTAGGCAAACTCGCGCGCGACGTAGATTGTTAGTTAGAAGCAGGTTGCAGTTGCGCTGCGATTCTTTCCAACAGGGCGGAGGCGGCTGCGCCGGCTTCGAGGGTGGAGAAGTCGCTTCCCAGGTCGATGCGCGGGATTTTGGCGCTGGCATCGCGGAAGGATTTTTCCGTGGCCGGCGAGGTGGGGATGTCCGCGCCCAGGAGCAGCAGATCGAAACGCGAGACGCGCATCAGGATCAGGGCATCGCGCAGGTTGTTGCTGGTGTGCACGTCGTACCCGGCGCGATGCAGGAGTTCGCGAACGTAGGTGACTACATCAACATTGCGGTCGACGCAGAGCACGCTACGCCCCATCGAGACGGGCTGTTCAGCCTGCACGGGCTTGCGGTAAAACGCCGCCACCGCGTGATCTTCCGACTCGTGGGAATCAAACAATTTCGTTAGATGAGATAGTTGCAGCACTTTACGGACATGCTCGGGAACGTCGCAGAGTTTCAGGTCGCCATGCACCTGGCGCGTGCCGGTGAGAGTGCGCACCATGGTTCCGAGGCCGCTGCTGTCGATGAATACGACTTCGCCGAGATGCAGCACGATGGAGCGGCGGTCGCGCAACAGATGCGCAACGTGGGCGCGCAAGGCTTCAGTCTCGCCGCCGGACACGAGACGGCCTTTGCAGCGCACGATGGTGACTCGTCCAACCTCGCGGGTTTCCAGTAGCAGGTTCATCGGTCTCCAGTCTGCGAGCGGCTAGTGGGCGACCGCTTTCAGCACCACCGTATTGCGTTCGTCGCCGGTGATGGCGCGGTCAAAGCGGCGGAGGTCGTCGGCGCGATCGACGGGCACGCTCAGTTCCTTGACCTCGAAAGTCCGGGTGTAGCGTATCACGCCTCCGCTGACTTCGGTTTTGGAGTGGTAGCTGGCGAAGCTGTAGTCGGCGTCGACGGGCGGGGGCATGTCGTCGACTTCATAGCCGGCGGGGATCGCAATCTCAAAAGTGTCAACGTCGCGCGCCGATCCCTCGAGTTCGAACGGAAACTTGCGCGGCTCTTTAGTCTCGAAGAAGTTGAAGCCTTTGTTGCCCAGCACGCGCGGGCGCACCAGCAGCAGTCCTCCGGCGCTTTTGGCGTAGTGATCGGACTCAAAGGTGTAGTTGAAGCCGAAGGGCTGGTCGGTGTGGTCGAGATTGGTGACGCTGGCGTGCGTGATGCGAAAAGTCGCAAGTGAACTGCCCAGCAGGGTTTCGATCGGTTTGATGCGGTCGGTGGCTTTGGTGACGTTCAACAGGGCACCGCGTTCCGAGGCAGCACGGCCGCCGAGGCGGACCTCTTTGACGTCCCCTTTAAGCGTGCCTTCGGCGTCGAGAGTGAGCTTGGCGGTTCGCTCCACGCTGTTCATGGCGGGAGGTTGCTGAGGAAGAGGAATTAATTCGCCGCCGGCGGGCGTCACCAGGAGCGCGTAGTTGTCCTGCAGTTCGCTGCGGATCTGGCCGAAGGGGGTGATGTCGTCGGTGGGATCGAAATAAAGTAAGCGGCCCAGTTTGGGGTGCTGCAAAACGGCGACCAGGGAAGAATCGATCAGGGCGTCGGGCAACTTGATGGCGACGATGGCGTGGTTGAAGCCGAAATTATGCGCCGGAGTTTCGCGGGTGACCACGCCGCGATGGCTGTTGATGACCACCTGGAACGATTCGACGCCGATTTCGTTCAGCATGGAGCGCGTGAGGGTGGCTTTGTCTTTGCAGTCGCCGTAGTGATGGGCAAAGACTTCGGGCGCCGAATGGGGCTGCCAGCCGCCGATGCCGAGTTCGATGGCGACGTAGCGGATATCGCGTTGCACAAATTGCGCGATGGCCTGCATCTTTTCGAGTTGCGTGCTTTTTCCCGTCGTCAGGGTTGCAACTTGCTGTTTAACTTCGGGCGAGGCATCGACTCGGCCGGCCATCAGTAGATTGACCCAGTTCCCCAGATCGTTCCAGTTGGCGAATCCGTTTGCGGCTTTCCCGCCGGGCGGGAAGAAGGTCACGATCATCTGGCCAGCCACGCCTTGGTATGGCGGCATGGCCGGTTCATGCCGAATTTCTTTTACGTCGGCCACTGTCCATTGCCAGACATTGTTTCCGGTATCGGCGGGTTTGATTTCCGCGTGGTTCAGCCACGAGGCTTTGAACTCCCAACCCGCGGGAAGTTGCACCGAATAGTGCGCCTCGCGCACGGGATTGGGTTCCTGGAAGATCCAAATATCCTGCAGAAAGAATGGGCGCTCTTCCACTTCGTATTCGTAGCCAACAATATTGCCGGGATCGGGTGCGGGGATGGTGAGTATTTTGTATTTGACATCGTCGACGAGTTCGAAGCCCGGGCCGAGCGAGCGTTCGACGGCGTCTTTGTCTTTGACTTCGTAGTCCTTGCCCTGCGCCGGGATGCACCAGCCGTGCAGGCTTTTGATTTTGCGCTGGGGATTGAAGGAGACATAGACGGTGCCATGCTCCCGGCCGTTGGGCCGAAGAATTTTATAGGCCTCGCGCACCGTGGTTTTGATTTTGTCGGCCGAGATCACGGTGACGTTGGTTTCGGAGTAGAGCAGGACGGCGTCAGTCTTTTCGTCGTAGGCGGGGAGCGGGGCGTTGACCTGGGCGTGCATCCACTGCGGGGCATCGGTGGCCGCGACGCGAGGCGTGCCGGCGAAAAGCACGCCGGCAAGAAGCAAGGTCGCGGCGCGAAAACTAATCAGCCGAGCGAGCCGGCTAATTGCTAGCGGATGCTGCGGCGGGTTGCAGAACAATTTGCTGGTCATCACCGGTCCTCACTGATTGAAAGAAATTTCGCAACGCGGGATAGTACTTGGGCTCGAGCAGAAGAAAATCCCAAGTCAATTTTCGCGTCAGGTGCAGGCTGGCGCCGTCCTGGTCAACGTTCAAAGTGTAGTTCAGGACGTGGGCGTCCAGCTTCTGTGGGGTCGGAACGCTGCTCACCTGCCAACCGGCGGGGAGTTCGATGGTCACGTCTTCTTCTTTTTCGTAAGGGTAGTCGACATAAATCGGCTGGACGCGGTTTGCATGTTCGAAGATGTGCTTTTCGACCGCGGTAAAAATGCTTGCCGGAATCAACGTGCGCTTTCCCGCGCTGGAAGCCCAGTCCGGAATGGTGATGTGATATTCGGCGACCAAGGGAGTTTCCGAATTGGCCCAATCCGGCTGGTTGGTGAGTTTCGCTTCCGCAGTCGCTGGAATCTGGTGCTGAACCCGGTCCTCGAGAAACTTCTTGCGGGCGACATCGTCCGCATTTCGAACCTCGAGCCGTTGATACATCGCTTCCAGTCCGGTATAGGTAACCGTGAGTTTTCCTTCAAGGCTGCCGTCGTCGGTGAGCCGCAGTTTGGCCACGCGCTCGACGCGCGATTCCGAGCTTTGCGGAAGCGTGGTTTTGACCCAGGTGCCGCCTTCTTTGTCGAGGCATAATCCCGGTACGCCGGTCTCAGACCAGGTCAGCAGGCCAAAAGGAGTAAAGGCAGCGCCGGGATCGAAATAGAGTTCTTTCCCGTTGAGCTTGACCAGCACCACGTTGGCGTTGAGCTTGTGGTTTTCCAG
>JBELAE010000113.1:0-12858 GCA_049509155.1 Candidatus Sulfotelmatobacter sp. | reverse complement strand
CGGATCGAGAATGCGGTCCACCAGCGACCGGCTGGTCTTCAGCAAGACCGCCATGCGCCTTGGAGATGTTTTTCTTCTTCATGGCCTTGGCCAGCTGCCGGGCCACGACCTCCTTGATGGCTTAAGCTGCCCTAAAGACACACTTCAATCCCGCCGACGGATGAGTTAGATTCTCTATGCAAGAATCGAGGCAGGTCACATGGGTGTCACCCCATCGATCCGGCTAAATGCGCGGCTGGCAAATGAGGCGATGAAAGTTCTGGGTGTCAAGTCGCGGACAGAAGCGGCGCGTGTTGCGCTCCGAGAGATTATTGCGCTGAAACGACCCAAAGGGAAGAAACAGGCGCGTTCCTAGAATTCCTTACGTGTCCACCGTCGCCATCTCGTTTCGTCGGAAGGTCGTGGGCAATGCCCGCCACAATCCGCTGGCGGCGATAGGCGTGGTGCTGGTCGTCGTCTTCCTGATCTTTGCGCTGTTCGCGCCCTGGATCGCGCCCCAGGATCCCGCCTCGATCAACTTGCCTGCACGCCTCGACCCGCCATCGTCATCACACTGGTTCGGCACCGATGAGCTCGGCCGCGACATTCTCTCTCGTGTCATCTACGGGGCGCGCATTTCCATGCTGGTCGGCACTTGCGTCGTGCTGGCCTCGCTCGCCCTTGGACTCATCATTGGCTCCATCGCCGGATATTACGGCGGCGCCATCGACCGCTTCGTCAACGTCGTGCTGATGAACGCGTTTCTCTCGTTCCCCGGAATCCTGCTGGCCATCGCCTTCATCGCCTTCCGCGGTCCCGGCATCTTTAATCTCGTGCTCGCGCTCTCGCTCGGCGGATGGGTCGGCTACGCGCGCCTCGTCCGTGGACAAGTCCTCGCCGCCCGCGAACGCGAATTCGTCGAAGCCGCCCGCGCCCTCGGCGCTTCAGACTTACGAATCATCGCCCGCCACATTTTGCCCAACATTATTCAGCCGGTCGTGGTGCAGGCCGCGATCGGAATGGCCGGAGCCATCCTCGCCGAAGCTACCATGAGCTTTCTCGGCCTCGGCGTCCCTCCGCCCACCGCGAGCTGGGGAGCCATGCTCAACGACGGCCGCGCCCACCTGTTCGATGCGCCGCACCTGGTGCTGTTTCCCGCGCTCGCCGTCATGTTGGCCGTGCTCAGCTTTAATTTCATCGGTGACGCCCTGCGCGATTACCTCGATCCGCGCGCCCGCATCGAAGCCGGTCTCTAAGAAGCAAGAAACGCTTGTCATCCCGAGTGGAGAGCCGGGTGCCCCATTTCTCGCGCGGTGTTTGCGCGAGAAGGGGGGATTTTCGACAGAGCGAAGTCGCAGGCGACCTGCTTTCCTGACGGCAAGGCCGCCCAGGCCGTAAGCTGCTGAAAGTGCGGTAGATTCCATTCTTGACATGAATCGCAAATTGCAATATAACTATTACGGATTGGAATGTTACTCGGGAGCAACCGGTGAAGCTGGGCGAGAAAATTCGGTACCTGCGCGAAGTCGAAGGCTCGCTGCGCGGTCTGGGCCGTCCCATGACGCAACTGGAACTCGTCCGCGCCATCCGCGAAGAAACGGATAAAGGCAAAGGCCGCGCCAAAGGCTCGCGGAAGGCGGCGTCCATCAGCCAGTCCTATCTCTCGCAGATCGAAAACGGAGCACGCCCGCACATGACGCAATCTTCGCGAGCGCTGCTGGCGAAGTTTTTCAAGGTCCATCCCGGCTTCCTGGTGGATGACCCTGACGGCTACCACGCCGAGTTGACGTCCGACCTGCGTACGACCGAAGGCCAGCTCGACGTCTGGCTGCTGCAGGGTTCGGAAAAGTTCGCGAACGATCCGGAGGTCAGCAACGTGTTAATCAAGGCCGCACGCGAGAAAGATACGCGCCGTTGCTTCCTGCTGTTGGGCGCGATTCTCGACACGCCGGGACTGGCCGACCGCCTGCTGGAGGCGTTGCGGCCCGAGCTCGCAGCCGGCAACGGTAACCACACCCATCGCGGAACTCCGACTGGGAATGGAAATGGGGAAGGGAGGCGAATCCGATGACTGCAGCCAAAATCGACTGGTCGGATTTTTATTTGATCTGTTTCGCAATCGGCTTCTGCTTCAGTTTCTTTTCGTTCGTGTTCGGCGGATCGCGTTTCGGACGCCTGCACCTGCCACACTTTCACGGCCACGTCGGACACTTACCCGCGATGCATGGTCCTGTGGCGCATGGTCCCGTGGTGAATGGTCCAGTGGGCCAGACTCCGGTCGCAGCCGGTCACGCGCCCGCGGCGCACGGGTCAGCCGCATCGCAGGCGCCGGACGCGAATCCGGCGACGGGCAACAGCAGCGTTTCGCCGTTTAACTTCGTCACGCTCACGGCTTTCCTGGCGTGGTTTGGCGGCACCGGATACCTGCTCACCCGCTTCTCTTCGGTGTGGGTCGGCCTTGGACTGTTGTTCTCGGTGCTCAGCGGACTGGCCGGCGGCGGAATTATTTTTCTGTTCCTCAGCCGCGTGCTGATGTCGGACGAGGAGAACATGGACCCGGCTGACTACGAAATGGTCGGCGTGCTGGGCCGGGTCTGCGTCTCCATCCGCGAAGGCGGAACTGGCGAAGTCATTTACTCGCAAGTGGGAACGCGCCGCGTCTGTGGCGCTCGCGCCGAAGATGGCAGCGCCATCGCCAAGGATACCGAAGTCGTGGTCACGCGTTACGAAAAGGGAATCGCCTACGTTCGCTTGTGGAGTGAAATGTCGGGAGAGGACGGAACGAATGCCGGCAACTCGATGCAACGTTGAAAAACAGAGCGTTGACTCGCTGGACAATCTTTGTGCCCGGAGACTCTATGAATCGTAAGTACTACAAACCGCTGACCTGGCTGATGTGGCTGGCACTCCCCATCACAGCACTCAAGTACTGGCGCTACTGGGATCGCCTGCCTCTGCGGATGGCGGTGCACTTCGACGCCAACTGGCAGCCCAACGGCTACACGTCGCGCGAAGGCGCGCTGATGCTGGGCCTGGGCATTATAGCGGTCATGCTTCTATTTTTCACGATTGGAGCGCTGGTTGCGAACGCGCTGAAACCGGCTGCCGCATGGCCGCTGCTGCTCGCTTTTTATGTCGGCCTTGGACTTTTATGGTACGCCAACAATTTGATTGTCGAGTGGAACCTGAACCCGCCGCCGACCCATTCCGAGTTAGTGGGCCCAGACTCCCCGGCGGTCTGTGACTCGCGCGAAGCAAAAGTTTTCTTACTGCATTCATAACCGCATTCATGAACCGCATTCGTAGATGGCATTCGTAAGAGGAGGCGTTATGGGATTGGGATTGTCGTCAATGGTCACGATCTGGATTTTCGTCGGGCTGGGAGTGATGGTCATCCTGTTCCTTATGAGCGGAATGGCCAGGCTCTATCGCAAAGCGGGGCCGCACGAAGCACTCATCGTGTACGGCCTGGGCGGAACGCGGGTCGTGCAAGGCCACGGCACACTCGTTTTCCCGATGGTGCAGATCTGCAAGGATCTTTCGCTCGAACTGATGTCGTTCGACGTGGCTCCGCAGCAGGACCTTTACACCAAGCAAGGCGTCGCAGTGACGGTCGAAGCAGTAGCGCAGATCAAAGTAAAGTCCGATCGCGAATCGGTGCTGACCGCGGCCGAACAGTTCCTAACCAAGTCTGACCAGGAGCGCGAAGGCCTGATTCGTCTGGTCATGGAAGGTCACCTCCGCGGTATCATCGGCCAGCTTACGGTGGAAGAAATCGTGAAGCAGCCGGAAATGGTTTCCGACCGCATGCGCGGCACCTGCGCCGAAGACATGAACAAGATGGGCCTGGAAGTGATCTCGTTCACCATCAAAGAAGTGCGTGACAAGAACGAATACATCACCAACATGGGCAAGCCGGACGTGGCGCGCATCAAGCGCGATGCCGACGTGGCCACGGCCGAAGCTGATCGCGACACGGCGATCAAGCGTGCCGCTCTGACGCGGGAATCGGCCGTAGCCAAGGCGCAAGCCGATCAGGAACGCGTGCTGGCGGAGACGTTGTCAATGGCCAAGCAGGCAGAAGCGCAGCGCGATCTCGAAATCAAGAAAGCGCAATACCTGGAAGTCACCAAGCGCCAGCAGGCGCAAGCCGACAAGGCGTATGACATCCAGACCAACATCATGCAGCAGCAGGTCATCGCCGAGCAGGTGAAGGTGCAGCAGATCGAAAAAGAACAACAGGTCAAAGTGCAGGAAGCGGAAATCAACCGCCGCGAGAAAGAACTGATCGCAACCGTGCTGAAAGGCGCGGAGATCGAGCGTCAGCGTATTGAAACGCTGGCCGCGGCCGAAAAACAGCGGCTAATCGCGGAAGCGGAAGGCCAGGCGTCCTCGATTCGCGCACAAGGCGAGGCCGAAGCCGAAATTATTTTCAAGAAAGGCGAAGCCGAAGCCAAGGCGATGAACGTGAAAGCCGAAGCTTTCCAGGAATACAACCAGGCGGCAGTCATCGACCGGCTATTCGCCAGCATGCC
Organism: Candidatus Sulfotelmatobacter sp.; assembly: GCA_049509155.1. GTDB lineage: Bacteria > Acidobacteriota > Terriglobia > Terriglobales > Acidobacteriaceae > Sulfotelmatobacter. Next base: position 8,344 of record JBELAE010000113.1, on the reverse strand, counting down.
GGAAATCGTGAAGGCGCTGGCCGCTCCGCTGGCCAACGTCGACAAGATCACCATCGTGTCGACCGGAAACGGTGCCGAGTCCGGGATGAACAAAATTACCGGCGACATCACCAAAATGGCGGCGCAAATTCCGGCGCTGTTCGAGACGCTCTCCGGCATGCCGCTATCGGAATTGATGAGCAAGGTCCGCCTGATCGGCGACAAAGCCCCCAAACCGGGCGATGCGCCGAAAACGTAGCGAGGTTCATGTGGGGACGGGCGCCTTCGCCCGTCCCCCCAAGCGCAGCGAGGCGTGTCAGCGTAACGGCAGTCTCTGGAGCGGCTATGAATAACAAGCCAAAGTACACGGGAGTTGGACTCGCATTAGGAGCGGCGCTGGGCGCGGCCTTCGGAGTAATGGCCGGCCACGTGGGCGTCTGGCTGGCCATCGGCGTCGCCATCGGCATGCTGCTCGGCGCTTCAATCCGCCGCAAGGGAACGGAATGTCCGCAGTGCGCACAGATCCATCGCGCGCATGAATTGAGGAGGCAGGTATGACAACCCACAGGAAACTTGGGATCGCAATCATCCTGGTCCCCGCGCTGCTCGCGGCGATCGGCGTGGTGATGGGAATTCTCAGCATTACGTCAGCGGTCGGCCTCGCGGTGGTCGGCCTTTTGATCGGAACCGGCGTGGCGCGCGGAAGGTTTTCATCCGCGCCCAACGCAACCAGGAAGTACTGAAGCCGCCCTCGTGAAGGGTTAGCAAGAAGCAAAGAGACAAGAGCTAAGAGCTGAAACCAAAAAGGAGTCCACCATGGCACTACTAGAGCGCGTTTCCACACTGGTCCGGGCCAACCTCAACGACCTGATCGACAGGGCCGAAGAGCCGGAAAAAATGATCAAGCAAGTCATCCTCGACATGCAGAACCAGCTTCTGCAGGTCAAGACGCAGGTCGCGATCGCCATCGCCGACCAGCACCTGCTCGAACGAAAACAGAAAGAAAACGAAGAGAAGGTGGCCGAGTGGATGCGCAAGGCCGAGCTCGCCGTCGACAAAAAAGAAGACGACCTGGCCCGTGCCTCGCTGCTGCGCGTGGAGAGCTATCGCGAACTCAGCGATAACTTCACGCAGCAAGTGAGCGATCAAAAAGCCCAGGTGGAGAACCTGAAATCCGCGCTGCGCCAGCTGGAGCAGAAGCTGACAGAAGCGCAGGCCAAGGCCGACGTCCTCATCGCGCAGCATCGTCGCGCCCGCGCCGTAGGCAAGGCCAGCGACGCGCGCCTGGCCTCCGGCGACGGTTCGAAAGCGGCGGCGTTCGACCGCATGAAACGCAAAGTGGCGCACTCGGAGGCGGTGAGCCAGGCGAAATCCGAAATCGCCGGCGACAACCTCGACGACCGCCTGGCCGCGCTCGAAAAAGAAGACCGCATCGAGCAGTTGCTGGCGGAGTTGAAAACCAAGCGCGGGGCATAGCACGTTGCGTCGCAATGACCGATGTGGCGCGGGCGCCCCCGCCCGCGACTGCCGTTAGCGAGTACGCAGTCGGGGCGCGGTCCTATGCGCACTGGAGGACGTGGCCTGACCTTGGAGGCAGCATGATTCGGCGTAAGAGTATTTTGTTTACGGCGGCCGGTTCGTTGGCTCTGGCAGTCGGCATTGGCCTGCGACTCTGGATGAGCAGCGACTTCGTCCATTTCGCCACCGGCTTTCTGCTGGGCGTTTCTATCGCATTGCTAATTCTGGGATTGGCGCCGTCGTCGCGGCGCGTCTCGAGGTGACGAGCCTTGCCGGCGCCGGGCTCGTGGGCTTGGACTGCTTCAGCCCCCTGTTTTCATCCCGGCAGGACGCCGGTCGAGCCGCGAAGCGCGCTCCCGCATCCCTGGCATCCATTGACGGGCCTGCCTGCATCTCTCTATTCTCATAGTGATCCCAGTTCGGCGATCCCAGTTTCAAGGACGGTAAATGAAGAAGCTTGCAATCCTGATCGTGCTGGCGCTGATCCTCGCCATTTCTGGCTGCGGCAGCCGCACCCTCAACAACACGCCCGTCAATACGACAACCAATGGGAATTGGGAAGCCGAGTTGGCCGGAGGCACCGGCGCAGCCAGCGAACTGAATTTCGTGACCTCCTTCACCGTGACCGACAACGGTACCGGCAACAACCTGGGGCTCGATATCACCGGCTTCAGCTTCATCAATGCCGGCTCTTGCTTTCTCAACGGTATAGACGCCTCCTCGGAAATCGGCACCGCCACGTTCACCACGGCTACTGGGACGGATCAAGTCACGGGCCAGCTGACGTATACCATCACCTCGAACGTACCAACGGGCAACGTCCTCACGCTGACCAGCTACACCGACGGCCTGACCGGCACGTCGAGCGGAACCTCGTCGACCACAGGCACACTGAGCAACGGAGTTGTGGTAGGCACGTGGAGCTTGACCGGCAGCACCGGTTGCCAGGGTACGGGCACATTCCTGATGTGCCAAGGCACCTCTACTTGCACCGCTCCGTCGCCCTAAATCTCTCGTCTTCTTTCCGGTGCTCGGCTCTTCCTTCGGCTTGCCTCGCTGCTATACAGTTGAGGGCATGAAGCGCTCGCTGCAACACATTGCTGACGCGGTCGGAGCCCGCCTGATTGGGGAGGGCCGCGTTGAAGTGAGCGCCGTGGCCAGCATGGAATCAGCGTCGCCGGAAGACCTCGTCTTCGTTGACGACGAGAAACATCTGGCCGCGGCTCTGCAGTCCCGCGCCGGTGCGATCATCGCGGGGGAATTCGCCGTAGCCTCCGCAGCGAAGTTCGCAGCAAAGTCCGCAGCGTCGGGACCTGGCGCGCGACCGTTGCTGATCAGCGATCATCCGAAACTTGCCTTTGCCCGTGCCGCTCGGTTGCTGCGGGAAGAACTGCCGCTCCATCACGCTTTAGAGCATGATCCTCGACAGCAGGGCGCTGCCGGGCAGAGCACGCCGGGGAAGGGTAGCGTGCACCCCACGGCGGTGATTCATCCTTCGGCAGTGCTGGGTCACGGCGTTGTTGTGGAAGAACGCGCAGTGGTCGGCGACCGGGCGCAGATCGGAGAGAACACGCGGATTGGCCCGGGTTGCGCGATTGGCTCCGGCGTCCGCATCGGCCGCAGATGCGAGCTTTATCCCAACGTGACGATTTATCCAGGCACCACGCTGAGCGACCGTGTGATCGTGCATGCGGGCGCGGTGCTGGGCAGCGACGGTTTCGGCTACGTCCGCGACCGCAAGACCGGGCACTACGAGAAATTCCCGCAAGTCGGCCGCCTCGTAATCGGCGATGACGTCGAGATCGGCGCCAACACAACCATCGACCGCGGCGCCCTCGAGGAAACCCGGATCGGCCGCGGAACGAAGATCGACAACCTGGTCCACATCGGGCACAACTGCCAGATCGGCGAAGACGTGGTGATTGCAGCCCAGACTGGCCTCTCGGGAAGTATTGTGATCGAGAACGGCGTCGTTCTGGGCGGGCAGGTCGGAATCGGCGAGCACGCGCGCATTGAAGAAGGAGTCATGCTCGGCGGACAGGGCGGCGTTCTCCCCCACAAAGTCCTACGCGGCAAGGGCGTCGCATTCTGGGGAACTCCAGCGCAGCCCGTGCGGGAATATCTGAAGCAGTTGGCAACCTTGGCGCGGCTGGCGAAGAAGGATTGAGAACGATGGGCGATTCGGCGGAGCTGCGAGGGCGTTAGAAGATATGGATATGGACAACGACGTCATTAGACGAGTGAAAGAGATTCAAGCGTCGATGGTTGAATTCGCGAAGTCAAGCTTCGACGAATCGGAACTGGGCCACCTGCGCGGCCTGATAAGACTTGCTGTGGAATTCCGTGATTACCTGGAGCACGGAGGCGTCGATATGGCGACGCGACTGCTAAATGGGCCTCTCGCAAAATATGTCAAAGACGCGCAGAGCGCCAGTACGGACCCATTCAACAAATACGATCTGGACTACGCCTGCGGGTCAATCCGCTCGGGAGTACCCTCTTTTTGCGTCTTAAGCGAAACCTGCCGCCAAATGGACAGTGCGCCGGTCAGCAGCGTCGATTGGGGCATGATCTCCTCTAGAGAGTCGTTCGAGAAGCAGTTTATTTCAACGTTCAACAAATTTACTGAAGATGCGAACTTCGAAAGCAAGTGTCGGCTGCTGCTGGATTTGTTTAAATTGCAGATTATTTTCGCCGGCATCTCGTTTAGCTAAGGGATCGTCTCATTGTCAGGGAAGGTAAACGTGGCAATTGTCGTCATCGGTGGGCATTCGCGCAGCGTGGGCAAGACCAGCGTAGTCGCCGGCCTGATCGCGGCTCTGCGTGAGTTCGATTGGACCGCGGTCAAGATCACACAATACGGTCATGGTGTCTGTTCGGCGAACGGAGAGGCCTGCGACTGCGCGACCGCCGACCATTCCTGGGCAATCTCCGAAGACCGCGACCGCTCCGGCGAATCAGATACTTCACGTTTTCTCGTAGCCGGAGCAGTGCAGGCGTTGTGGGCGCGCACGGAGCAAGGCCGTCTGGCCGAGGCGATGCCAACCTTGCGCCGGCGCCTGGAAGGCGCGCGCAACGTAATTATCGAGTCGAACAGCGTGCTAAAGTTTCTGCGGCCGGATCTGTATCTGACGGTGCTCGATCCCTCGACCGCCGATTTCAAAAACTCAGCGCGCGAATTCCTGGACCGCGCCAGCGCCGTAATCCTGCACGTAACCCCGGATGCCGCGGCCTGGCAAGCCGTTTCCCTAAAGCCGGTAGCCGAGCGCCCAGTATTCCGCATCACCCCGCCAAACTACGTCACGCCAGAAATTGCAGAGTTCGTCCGCTCAAACCTCACCGCACAAATCGTCGACGAACAGAAGCTAAAAACCAACAGCTAAAAGCCAAAAGCTAAAAGCCAAAAGCCGCTTTTGATATCCTTTCCCGTGCGGCAAATTCACTTCAGCGCCTGGCTGCTGGTCCTGCTGTCGGCCATTCTTCAGATCATCATTTTCCCGCTTCCCGGCATTTACGTCCTCTCGTGGGTTGCGCTGGCGCCGATGATTGTGGCGCTCCTGCGGGCGCGTCCGGCGGGCGACCTCGAGGTTGCCGGTTCCGTGAGACTGCGTCCAGCCACGCCGGGCCAGGGGTTTCTGCTGGGCTACCTTTGCGGAATCCTCTGGTACGCGGGCACCTGCTATTGGATCTATGACACCATGCGCCAGTTCGGCGCCCTGAGTGCGCCGGAGGCGCTGCTGGCTCTGTTTCTTTTCTGCTGCTATCTGGGGCTCTATCACGGTTTGTTCGGCCTGCTCGTTGGCCTGCTGGCCGGTTCGGCCCGCGACCTGCGGCGGCCACTGGCGCTGGCTCCCTTTCTCTGGGTCGCAGTGGAGTTGGCGCGTACCCGCATCACCGGTTTTCCCTGGAACCTGCTGGGTATCGCACAAGTGGACAATGGCCCCCTCAGCCGCATCGCGACCACGACCGGCGTCTATGGCATGTCGTTTGAGATTGCGCTGGTCAACGTCGCGCTGGCCGCGGCATTTCTGGTTCCACGGGAGAAGCGTGGCGCCATGCTGGCCGCTGCTTTGGCGGCAGCAGCCGTCCTGCAGGCGGGGAGATTGATCGACCCTCCTCCAGCGCGTGCCGATCGCGAGGCGCTGCTGGTTCAGCAGAATATTCCCGTCGCAGCAAACTGGACACCAGCTTATTTTCAACAAACTCTGAATGACCTCACCGAACTTACAAAGACGGAGGCGCAAAGAAACGCAATTGTGGTGGGGCCGGGCCGGGTAGCAGCGTCGGACGTGAAGCTTATCGTCTGGCCCGAATCGCCGGCGCCGTTTTTCACCAACGATCCCCGGTTTCGCAATTTGCTCAGCGACACGGCCCGCGCCACCAAGGCCTGGATGGTAGTCGGGTCTATCGGAGTTACACCCGGCGCGCGGCCCGGTAGTGAATCAGAATTTAATTCTGCGGCACTCATCAGCCCTGATGTTGGCTGGGTCGCGCGCTACAACAAGGTGCACCTGGTTCCCTTCGGAGAATACCTGCCCTTTCCCACTCTGTTTTCGTTTGCCGGTGGCTTGACCAAAGAGGTCGGCCAGTTCGAGCACGGCACCGCGCGTACTTGGTTGAATGCAGGCGACGAAAAGCTCGGCGTCTTCATCTGCTACGAATCCATATTCCCAGATGAAGTCCGGCAGTTCGCCAACAGCGGCGCGCAGGTGTTCGTGAACATCTCCAATGACGCCTGGTACGGCGACAGCGGCGCCTACGCCCAGCACTTGAACCAGACCCGCATGCGCGCCATCGAGAACAATCGCTGGCTGCTGAGCGCGACCGACACCGGAGTGACCGCTTCGATCGATCCCTGGGGACGAGTCGTCGCGCGCGTTCCCCGCAAAGAGCGGACCGCACTGCTCGCGCCCTACGCGCTCACTTCCGTAACTACGTTCTACACGCGGTACGGCGACTGGTTCGCGTATGGGTGTGCGATAATTTCTGTAGCAGCGCTGCTCACGCGCTTCGCATCTTACAAAAACCGCAAGAAGGCTGACTCATCCTCATGAATCAAGAGCTTGTCCTCGAATACGAAAAACTCAGCAAGAAGGTCCACGAACTTCGGGAGTATCTTTGACGCGGAGAAAGTCCGTCCGCAACTAGCCGAAATTGAAAAGCAGTCCGCCGACCCGAACCTGTGGTCGAATCCGCAGCGCTCGCAGCAGGTCATGCGCGAGAAAAAGCGGCTGGAGCACGTGCTCGCCAACGACGCCGACCTGGCCCGCCGCAGCGAGGACATTGCCGCCTACTTCGACCTCTCCAAGGAGGGCGAGAACGTCGACGCCGACCTGCAGCGCGAAATCGGCGCGCTCCGCGAGTTACTCGACAAACTCGAAACCGAGACGCTGCTCTCCGGCGAGAACGACGCGCGCAACGCCATCGTCACCATTCATCCCGGAGCCGGCGGAACCGAGTCGCAGGACTGGGCCGACATGCTGTTGCGCATGTACCTGAGATGGGCCGAGCGGCAAGGGTTTGAGACCGTGCTCTACGACTACCAGGCAGGAGAAGAGGCAGGACTGAAGTCGGCGACGTTCGCTGTGAACGGCGAATATGCCTACGGGCTTCTGCAGAGCGAGATCGGCGTGCACCGCCTGGTGCGCATTTCGCCCTTCGATCAGGCCAAGCGGCGCCACACCTCGTTTGCCAGCGTCTACGTATCGCCGGAAATTGACGAAAGCATCGAGATCGTCATCAAGCCGGAAGATATTCGCATCGATACTTACCGCTCCAGCGGCAAGGGCGGACAGCACGTCAACACCACGGATTCCGCCGTGCGCATCACGCACATTGCCACCGGCCTAGTCGCCAATTGCCAGAATGAACGCTCGCAACACAAAAACAAAGAACGCGCCATGAGCATGCTGCGCTCGAAACTCTACGAATTCGAGATGGAGAAGAAACGCGCCGCCACCAAGAAAATCGAAGATTCGAAACTCGACATCGAATTCGGGTCGCAGATTCGTTCCTACGTGCTGCAGCCCTACCGCATGATTAAGGACCACCGCACCAAAACCGAAGTCGGTGACGTCGACCGGGTCATCGACGGCGACCTGCAACCCTTCATCCGCGCCTATCTGCTGGCGCGGCGGGGAGAGAAATCGTAGAGATGGCACCGGCCAAGAAAATTCGACTCGAGAAAACTCAACCACGGTCGAAGCCGGGCACACAGAGGTCGATCAAACTCGGCCCACGCTTCCTACGAGCTTTCGAGTTCGCAGCAGAGAAGCATGCCGGTCAAACGCGGAAAGCGTCCACCATTCCCTACATTGCCCACCTGATGGGCGTTGCGTCTCTCGTGCTCGAGGCTGGCGGCGACGAGGACCTGGCCATCGCCGCGCTGCTGCACGACGTGGTCGAGGACTGTGGCGGAGCGTACATGCTGAGAGAAGTTCGCCGCTGGTGGGGCAAGCGCGTGGCCCGCGTAGTCGACGGCTGCACCGACACTGACCTCGATCCCAAGCCGCCCTGGCGCGAACGCAAAGAAACTTACATCCAGCACCTGAAAAAAGCCGACGCCGACACCCGCCTGGTTTCGGCCGCCGACAAGCTCAACAACGTGCGTTCCATCCTCAGCGATTACCGCGCTATCGGCGAATCCGTTTGGTCACGGTTCAACGGTGGACGCGAGGGCACTCTTTGGTACTATCGGACTTTGCTGGATGTATTTCTCCGGCATCCGCGAAATCGTATTACCCGAGATTTGGAACTGGCCGTGAACGAACTGGAAACGCTGACCGCGGGCAAAGCCATTTCCGACACTCGAAATTCCCCGCCCGCAGCCGAGGCATGAGATTATGGC